>JBDHZH010000090.1:0-11270 GCA_039811745.1 Arachnia sp. | reverse complement strand
AAGCCGAGCACCATCGCCCACGAACTCGGCACGCACCAGTTGTGCGGGGTGTGGTCCACGACCGGGATCAGCTCCCAGTACGGGATCTTCTTGACCGTGTGGGTCTGGCCGATCTCAGAGACGGCAAGACCGATGGGTTGCACGATCACCTCGGGAATCACGACCGACGACCCCTCCCCGTTTCCTGCTCGCGGGAGGGCCAGCGCCTTGGCCCAGGAGTCCGAGATCGCGGATCGCAGTTCCATCGGCCGGGGGGAGGCTGGCGTCCTCGCGGTCAGCGCGTCCTGAGGGACCTCGCGCTTCGGGTCGCCGGCGTCCACCAGGACGATCCGGGCGCCGTCGGTGAACTCGAGATACTGCTCCTCCGGGGAGAAGTGGTAGTAGCGGGTGATCGAGACGTCCGCTCCGATCCTGCGGCGGGCCTCGAGATCGGCATCCTCCGCCGTGATGAAGTAGGTCGGCAGGAAATGGGAGATCCACATCGATGGGGGGTCGTTCTGCGTGGCGGAGACGCACACGGAACCGAACCGGTTGCCGAAGTCCCTGAGGTCGGCCAGGTAGGTGCCGGCCCGGTCGGCCGCCTGGTCGGCGTCGGCTTGACGTCGCAGTTCCCGCAGGTGATCGAAGACCGACTCGAATGACGGGAACCGTGTCTCGCCTCGGACGTAGCCGAAGAGGTAGGCGAAGGTGCCCCGCCGATCCGACAGTGGGACGGGCGCACCGCGGCCCACACGCTCACCCCAAACCTCAAAGGCGGCGGCGTCGGCGATCGACTCGAGCGTCCGCATGGGAATCATCTGCCGGTCCCGCGAGGGCACATCCGGAGGAACCTGAGGGTACATGGTCGAATCTCCCTTCCGGGTCGCGAGGGAAAGCCCCGCGGCCCCTTCTACTTGAGGACTCTGAAGTCGGAGAACTGCGCCTCGAAACGGTCATCGGCCGCGAATGCGAGCAGGTAGAGTTCCGCACCGCCCGGCAACTCGAACTCTGAGTCCGTGAGCAGGGCGTCCCACGACTCGCCGTCGCGGCTGTAACTCAGCGTGTAGCGTCCGCCGTTCCGCTCTATCCGGAGGTGGACCGCCTCCTCCGAGATCTGGATCTGGTTCAGGTGCTCGGTGGCATCGGCGTCCCGGGTCACGAAAAGCAGTTGACTCCGCGTCAGCTGCAGCCAGCGAGTGGGGTCCGACTTGGAGCGGACTCCGAACCCGAAACCCGTTCGGGGCACGACCTCACCGGAGGAGGACGAGGCCCGCACCTGAGCCACGAAATCGAAGTCCCCATCCAGGTCATACAGGACCATGGGTGCCGTCTCCGCGTCACCCCAGTTCATTGTGTCGGGGCCGGCGACGATCGTAAGGGTGCTGCCGTCCCCGGACAGTGAGTATGCGTTCACCCGTGTTCCCCCCTGGTGCCAGACCAAGTCCGGATTAAGGACGCCGGGCGAACCCGCGGCTTGAAGGGGAACAGCACCCTCGGGCAGGACCGGCGGCTCTGCGGGCGGCTCTGCGGGCGACTCAGCGGACGGCTCGACCGTGGGCTTAACGGAGGGTTGGACGGTTGACTCCGCAGACCGCGATGCCGGGGGCAGGACCTGCGTCTGGGTGGTTCGCTGGCCGTTCAGCAGATCCATCAGCGGTCCGTAACCGACCCAGGCCAACAACGCCGTGGCGACGAGGACCAGCGGCACCACCCATCGCCATCGCTTGGGCCGGGAGGCCTCGGTGGTGGAGACGACGCCGACCTCCGGGTACGGCTGAGGCGTCGGGGCGCCCGGCGCGGCCTGCCGTGGAGGGAACTGACCCGACCCGCGTGCCGCAGGTGCGGGCGTCGGCATGGGCACCGGCGCCCCGACGACGCCAGCGGACGGGACGGGGCCCGGGCCAGGGCTGAGGGCAGGCGGCAGCTGGACGGCCGGGGTTCGAGGAGCCCTGAGATCGAACAGCGTGGTCGCATCCCCACGCAGGTACAACACGGGGGTGACCCACTCGAGACTGTTCGGCACTCCGAGGATCTCGATCCGGCCGCTGCGCGCTGCCGCATCGACCCCGCGCCCGTGGGCGATCGCCGCGTAGAAACCGCGTGCGAAGTCGAGTGCGGCATCGTCGCTCACCGAGAACTGCATCGCCGCCACGGCGTTGATGCCGCTGCGCGCCAACGCCGATGCGGTGCCCGAGAACAGGTCCACCGCGCCCTCGTGGCCGGACGCACACGAGTTCAGGACCACAAGACGCGGAGTCGGCTCCGCCTCGTGCAGCAGATCAGCCAGCCGCTCGGCCTCCACCAGGTCCGCTCGACCGTCCTCTCCGACCAACGCGATGAGCCCCTGGTCACGCTCCACCGAGTAGTCGCCGTGCCCGATGAAGTGCAGCACGTGCCACGGGCCCGCCATGAGCCTGTCGTGGACAGCGCTCCACGACGCCTGCGGCAGCCAGTGCAACTCGACCAGACCCTCGCCGACCGGCCCCGCCAGTGCGGTGGAGAGGCGGTCCTGTTCCACGCCCACCTGCAGTGCCGGCAGGCCCTTGGGAGAGGCGATCAGCACGAGAATCCGCAGGGGGCCTTCGACCGGCAACGGCGGCGCCGTGTACGGCGCCGGGACGTGGCGGACCAGCGGCTCCTTGCGGCACAGATAGCTTCCCGTCTCGGGATCGAACAGCGACTCCCACGGCAACGCCGACAGCTTCGGCACGGTCAGGCGCAGCACCACCCTCAGGTGTTCGCCACACTGCTGCGCGATGCCCAGGCAGGCGCGGTAGGTGCCGTACACCTCGCCCACGAACAGCGATCGGAACAACCGCTCTCCGACCTGGCGAAGCTGCTGCTCTGCAACCGGCAGTGCTCGGCGTGCCGAAACCGCCGAGGCGAGCACGGAGTTCTCCAGTGCGGGCAGGCCCCGGACAAGGTCGTCCACGTCCAACTGCATGGTCTCGGTCGGTTCTCCACCGGACACGGCGTTGACGACACGCGTGGAAAAGAGATCCGGTGCGGCACCGGCCGCAACCTCGATCACGAACTCGCAGGTCATGGCGCCCCCCTTTGGACACCGTCAAACGGACAGGTACACCAGCGGTCCTCAGGTCACAACGGCGACACGCTCACTGAGCGTGTCATTCACCAGTTTCAGGCTAGCACTGCAGTATTTCGTGTCGACGGCGGGATGGCCTTCGCAGGAGGTGCTGCGCGACGCCACAGCTCCGCCCGCAATCCCGGGGGCCCCTGCGCTTCTCGGACTTCACGGAAGCTTCACAGGCGGCGCACGATCACCTCATGGGGCCTTCCTAACGTTGGGGACATCCGACAAACAGAGAGGCAGGAAGATGAACACCACCTGGCGAAACCGCTCGATTGCAGCCCTCGCCCTCGTCACCCTCACAGGCGCCGGCGCCTGGGGTGCACTTTCGGCCGTGGCCGACAGCACCACCCCTGCACCCACGCCCCCGACCGCAAGCGCGACGGCAACCGCCGACCAGACGCTGGTCAAGAACCTGACCTACATGCGGGAGGAGGAGCGGATGGCGCGCGACCTCTACCGTGCGCTGGCCGACGTCCACGGGACGGACACCGCCTTCGCCCGCATCGCCAACGCGGAGCAGCAGCACTTCGACGCCATCGGCAGGCTGCTGGCCCGGTACGGCATCGACGACCCGTCCGCCGGCAAGGATGCAGGCAAGTACGCCGACGCCGATCTCCAGGCCGCCTACGACCGCCTGCTCGCCCAGGGCAAGGAGTCGCTGGAGAAGGCATACCAGGCCGGCATCGAGGTCGAGCGGACCGACATCGCAGACCTCGACAAGGTGATCGCCGAGACCACCGCAACTGACGCGAAGCGCGTCTTCGAGCACCTGCGGACCGGCTCGCAGCACCATCTCGACGCGTTCACGGCGCTCGCCGAGGGCAAAACCCCGGCGATCGGCCAGGGCATGGGAATGGGTGCGGCCAACGGGCAGGGCCAGCGGTTCGGGGCGCGTTCCGGTGACGACGCCACGCCCCGGGGCGACGGTCTCGGCAACGGCATGGGCCAGGGTCATGGTCACATGAACCGGACCGACCGCCCGGCCGACTGCCCGAACCGGTGAGACCGGATGGCCCGTGACGTCGGGTTGCGGGTCTGGTTGACAAGACAAGCCGACCGGCGCCGCCGGTCGGCTTGCCCACGGCGCGACCACGCGCAACAGTTGCTGCAGGCAGCGGGAGAACGGGGACGACGTGGGGCGACGCATCCTGATCGTGGACGACGAGTCGCAGATCCGGGTCATTCTCAGGGCGTACCTGGAGGCCGACGGGTTCACGGTACTTGAGGCCGGCAACGGCACGCGTGCGCTGAACCTCGCCCTGTCCCCGGACGAGGCCCCGGATCTGGTTCTCCTCGACCTCGGCCTGCCCGACATCAGCGGGCTGGACGTACTCGCCAAGATCCGGGCTGAGTCCAGTGTCTACGTGATACTCGTGACCGCCCGGGGTGAGGAGGTCGACAAGCTGGTCGGCCTCAGCGCGGGAGCCGACGACTACATCACCAAACCGTTCAGCCCACGCGAGGTCCTGGCGCGGGTGCGGAGCGTGCTGCGCAGGGCCCGGGTGGAGGACGTCGTCGATGCGCCGGATGCGACGCTGCGGTTCGACGGACTCACAATCGACCCCGACCGCCGGGAGGTCACCGTCTCCGAGCATGCGGTCACACTGTCCGCCCTCGATTTCGACCTGCTCCTTGCGTTGGCACGCTCCCCCGGACGCGTCTTCTCACGTACCCAACTCCTCGAGAGGGTCTGGGGCTACGACTTCTACGGGGACGAGCGCGTGGTCGACGTCCACGTCCGCACCATGCGAAGTGCACTGGGCGACGACGCCCAGCGACCCCGGATAATCGGGACGGTGCGCGGCGTCGGGTACAAGTTCCTCCTCACGGTGCGCGGGGGCGGCTCCTCATGAACCGCCTCTCGGTCCGGCTCATCGTCTCCCACCTGGCCGTCGCGCTCATGGGGACGATCGTCACCCTGATCGTGGTCCGACTCCTCGCCCCGACCCTCTTCGACCAGGAGATGATGCACAGCGGCGGGCAGGGCCACGGGATGGGCCAGGGCGGCGGCACCGGCAACGGGAGCGGTGCCGGGATCGCCCTTCGCCAGCAGTTCGCCGCTGCGGTGGACCAGGCACTGCTGGTCGGGGCGCTCGTCGGGATCGTCGTGGCCACCGCCCTCGGCATCTTCGTCGCCTACCGGCTGGTCCGGCCACTGCGCGACCTGCGTGCGGCCACGCGCGAGATGGCCCGCGGCCGCTTCGACGTCCCGGTGACGGTCCCGAGGATCAACGAGTTCGCCGACCTTGCCGACGACGTCAACAGTCTCGGGCGGCAACTCACCCAGACCGAGGCGCGCCGGGTGCGGCTCCTCGGGGAACTGGCCCATGAGATGCGCACCCCCCTCACCGTCATCGACGGGTACGTCGAAGGAATGATCGACGGCGTCCTGCCGACCACCGCGGTCGAGCTCGGGCAGGTGGGCGAGGAGTCCAGGAGGCTGAGGCGTCTCAGCGACGATCTGAGTGCGCTGTCGAGGGCCGAGGAGGGACGCATCGACATCTCCCTCCGCGAGGTTGACCTCACCGACGTCACCAGGGCTGCCACGGAGCGCGTGCGTGCGCAGTTCGACGACGCCGATGTCCGGCTCGCGGTCGACGTGGGCGAACCGCTCCGCTCGGGGGCCGACGCGGACCGAATCGCGCAGGTCATCACCAACCTGCTCGGCAACGCCCTTCGCGCCACCCCTCCGGGGGGCACCGTCAGCGTCCGCACTCGCCGGGATCGCGAGGCCGCCGTCGTCGAGGTCACCGACACGGGCGAGGGCATCGCCCCCGAAGACCTCGAGCGCGTCTTCGAGCGGTTCTACCGGGTGCCCGGACGCCGCGGCGACGCGAACGACTCGGGTTCCGGGATCGGACTCACCATAGCCCGCGGCATCGCGCGGGCCCACGGCGGAGACCTGACGGCGTCATCGCCCGGACGCGGTCAGGGAGCGACGTTCACCCTGCGGCTGCCCATGGATGGGCGCATCCCCAGTCACTGAAGGGGACGGCGTCGACCCACCGGGTTCGGCGATCATGGCCGGGAGGGCGGTCGCACGACCACGCTCGCCGGACTCAGGACTTGACGAGACGCGCGATGGCGGCGGACGCCTCGGCCAGCTTGGCGTCGGCCTCGGCGCCGCCCTTCTTGGCGGCATCGACGACGCAGTGGCTCAGGTGATCGTCGAGGAGCGCTAGCGCGACGTTCTCCAGCGCCGACTTGAGGGCGCTGATCTGGGTGAGGATGTCGATGCAGTAGACGTCCTCGTCGATCATCCTGTGCACGCCGCGCGCCTGACCCTCGATCCGCTTCATCCGTGCCAGGTAGCGCGCCTTGTCGGCGACGTAGCCGTGGGTGGCGGACTCGTGATTGCACGCCGAGCATGATTCCTGGGCGACCTGCGCCTCGTCCGTGGCTGTCATTGTGCGCCTCCTCAGGGCTTTGCGTGTTCTACGAATGCCGCCGCGACCCGATCGGGTGAGAGATCGAGCCGGCGCAGCAACTGGGCGTTGAGCGCCACCACAATCGTAGACGCGGACATCAGCAGAGCGCCCACGCTCATGGGCAGCACGAAACCGACGGGCGCAAGCAGGCCCGCGGCCAGGGGAACGGCGATGAGGTTGTAGCCGGCGGCCCACCAGAGGTTCTGCTTCATCTTCCGGTAGGAGGCACGCGACAACTCGATGACGGACAGGACCGCGCGGGGATCGGACGAGGCCAGGATGACGCCCGCCGACGAGATCGCCACATCGGTGCCGGCCCCGATCGCGATACCGACGTCGGCCTGCGCCAGCGCGGGGGCGTCGTTCACACCGTCACCCACCATGGCCACCAGCCGGCCCTCGGCCTGCAGCTCCGCCACCCTGGCGGACTTGTCCTCCGGCCGGACCCCTGCAAACACCCTCTCGATCCCCAACTCGCGGGCCACGTGCCCCGCGACGGCCTGGGCGTCGCCCGTGATCATGACGACATCCACCCCCGCGGCACGCAGCGCCCTCACGGCCTGACGCGACTCCTCACGCACGGCATCCGCCAGGCGCAGCGCGCCGGCGACGACACCGTCCACGACTACGTGCAGCACGGTCGCGCCCTCATTCCGCCAGGAGGTCGTGGCAGGCAGTTCCGCCAGTTGATACTCGCCCATCAGGTTCGGGCCGCCGACCCGGACGAGCCGTCCGTCCACCTCGGCGCTGACGCCGACCGCCGGCGAGGAGGCGAACCCGGTGGCAGTGGCAACCTGCAGACCCCGCGCGGCAGCTCCCTCGACGATGGCACGGGCGAGCGGGTGCTCGCTGTCGGCCTCCGCGGCGGCCGCCAGCGCCCAGACCTCGTCGACAGACCACCCCTCGGCGGCCTCGACGGCCTCGACGGTGGGCTCGCCGCGCGTCAGGGTGCCGGTCTTGTCGAACAGGACGGCATCGACGTGCCTCATGGACTCCAGTGCCAGCCGGTCCTTCACCAGGACGCCGGCGCGCGCCGCACGCTCCGTCGCGATCGACACGACCAGTGGGATCGCCAGACCCAGGGCATGGGGGCAGGCGATGACCAGCACCGTGATGCCGCGCACGACCGCGTCGTCCGGGTGGCCGCCCAGCGTCCACCAGACGGCGGTGACCACCGCGGCACCGAGGGCGAACCAGAACAGCCAGGCGGCCGCCCTGTCGGCGAGGCGCTGCGCGCGCGACGAGGAGGCCTGGGCGTCCGCGACCAGCTTGCGGATCCCGGCAAGGGTGGTGTCGTCGCCGACGGCCGTGACCTCGACCCGCAATCCGGAGTCGGTGGCGATCGTGCCCGCCACGACGACCTCCCCGGGCCCCCGGGTGACGGTGCGGGACTCGCCGGTGATCATGGACTCGTCCATGCTCGCCTGCCCGTCGACGATGTGGCCGTCGGCCGGGACCGCCGCGCCCGGCCGCACCAGCACGACGTCGCCCACCGCCAGGTCCGACGGGGAGATCATGACCACCTGGTCGCCCTCCAACCGCTCTGCCTCGCCCGGCAGCAGGGCGGCGAGGGAGTCCAGTGCCGAGGTAGTCTGTGCCAGCGACCGCATCTCCAGCCAGTGGCCGAGCAGCATGATCACCACCAGCAGGGCGAGTTCCCACCAGAAGTCCAGCTTGTGATCCAGGATGCCGAGGGTCGCCCCCCAGGACGCGACGAAGGCCACCGTGATGGCCATGCCGATCAGGAGCATCATCCCGGGCCTGCGTGCCCGGATCTCGTCCACCGCGCCGGTGAGGAATGGCCGCCCCCCGACGGCGTAGACCACCGTCCCCAGCAGGGGCGAGATCCACATCACCCACCCGGCATCGGGGAGGCCGTAGCCGACGATGCCCGCGAACATCGGGCTCAGCGTCGTCACAGGGACTGCGAGCACAAGCATGACCCAGAACAGCCGCCTGTACTGCCCGACGTGGTCCCCATGTCCGCCGTGTCCAGCGTGCGAGCCGTGGCCCTCGTGCCCGTTGCCGGGCTCGGCATGGCCGGAGGGTTCCGCGTGGCCCGCGTCCTCCACGTGGCCGCCATGGTGCATGTGATCGTGGTGGTGCGAGTCCGAGGCGCCTGCCGGGCAGGGCTGCTGGCCATCGACACTGGTCGCGGCGGTGTGTTCCCCGTGCCCCGCATGCTGGTGCGGGTCGTGCTCGTGGCGGGTGTTCATTGCGTCATCATATACCCCCGGGGGGTATATGCCAAGAGTCACTCCTTCGAGCCGAGCCTGTCCGCCAGGGCGTTCAGCCAGGCGGCGACACCGTCCGGCCCGTCGCACAGCACGTCTGCCGACCCCAGCAGCCCGGGCTGCTCCTCGGAGGCGCTGACGACCGAACAACAGCTGAGGCCGTCGGCCCGGAAACCCTCAAGGGCCGCGAACGCGGGCAGGTCGCCGAGGTCGTCACCCACCATGGCGACGACTCGCGCACCGGTCTCGGTCACCAGTTCCCGCAGGGCATCGCCCTTGTTGCGCGTGGAGGCCCTCAGCTCGACCACCAGACGACCCGGCTCGACGTGGAGGCCGTGACGGGCGGCGATCCTGGCAACCAGGGGGGTCAGCAGCGCCAGCGTCGCCTCGGGTGACGCCGCCCTCCGGGTGTGCACGCCGATCGCGATGCCCTTGTCCTCCAGGTGTACACCTGTCATGTCGCGCCCCTGCGACGTCAGTTGGGCCAGCAGACCCTCCAGGTCACGACGGGCCGCCGGCACCCCCTCACCCACCGGATGGGTGGTGGTGATACCAGTCGCGGAGTCGAAGCGCTGCACCCCGTACTGCCCGAGCACCACCAGCCGTCCCAGCCCGGGACGCGCGTCGAGCCGCCCGAGCCGGCGCACGACGTCCGCGCCACGCCCCGTGATGATCGCCACATGGCCGACGACGCCAGCGAGCCTGCCCAGCGCCACCGCCGCGCCCTCGTCGAACCTCGAATCCTCCGGATCGGGGACGATCGGCGCGAGCGTCCCGTCGAAGTCCAGGGCAAGCAGCGTCTCACCCGGGTGGGCGGCCGCGTCGTCGAAGAAGCTCCCGCCCACCCCAGTCACCGCGATCCACTTCGCATCACCCATGCCTCCACCCTGCCAGAGTCCATCCACCGGGAGCTCGAGCACCGAAGGGTTAGGCTGGACGGAACCACACAGGAGGTGGCGCGTGGCAGACGACTCAACACCGATCGACCAGCGAGCGCAGTTCGTCGTGGTCGCCAATCGACTCCCCGTGGACCGGATCACCACCGCCGACGGCGAGATGGCGTGGCGCACCGCGCCCGGGGGTCTGGTGACCGCGCTGGAGCCGATGATGCGGCAACGCGGAGGCGCCTGGGTGGGCTGGCACGGCGCCGCGGACGAGGAGGTGCCACCCTTCGAGCACGACGGGTACACCGTGTGGCCCGTGGTCCTTTCGGCGGATGAGGTGGCCGACTACTACGAGGGATTCTCGAACGCCACGCTCTGGCCGCTCTTCCACGACACGGTCGCCACGCCGGAGTACCACCGAGAGTGGTGGGAGGGCTACCGCAGGGTGAACCGGCGGTTCGCAGAGCGCGCCGCGGACGTGGCCGGCCAGGGTGCGACGGTGTGGGTACAGGACTACCAGCTGCTCCTGGTGCCGCAGATGCTCCGCGAACTGAGGGCCGATCTCCACATCGGGTTCTTCCTGCACATCCCGTTCCCACCGGTGGAGTTGTTCTCACAGCTGCCATGGCGGCGCCAACTCCTCGAGGGACTGCTTGGTGCGGACCTCGTCGGGTTCCAGGTGCCCGGCGGGAGCAGCAACTTCCTGCGATTGGTAAGGCGTCAGACCCAGCACAAGGTGGACCGCGACACGGTCTCGGTTGGGCACGCCCACAAGTGCGTGGCCAGGGCCTACCCCATCTCCATAGACACCCGCGGTTTCCGCGCCCTCGCGGACGACCCCAAGGTCATCGCCGAGGCCAGGGCACTCGTGGAGGAACTCGGACACCCGAAGACGATCATCCTCGGCGTGGACCGGTTGGACTACACCAAGGGACTCCGCCAACGCGTCCGGGCCATGGGCGAACTGTTCGCAGAGGGACGGCTCGACCCGCGCGAGGTCGTGTTCCTTCAGGTCGCCACACCGAGCAGGGAGCAGGTCGAGGAGTACAAGAGGCTCCGCAACGACATCGACCTGCTTGTCGGCCGCATAAATTCCGAGGTCGGTGGCGTCGGCCGCCCCCCGATCGTGTATCGGCATTCATCGTTTCCTCGCACGACGATGGCCGCCATGTACCGGCTGGCCGACCTCATGGTGGTGACGCCCCTGCGGGACGGCATGAATCTGGTCGCGAAGGAGTACGTGGCCTGCCATTCCAGCTCAAGCGGTGCCCTCGTCCTGAGCGAGTTCGCCGGTGCCGCCCGTGAACTCCGGCAGGCCTACCTGGTCAACCCCTACGACCTGGATGGCATGAAGGAGGTCATCATGCGCGCCCTCACCGACCCACCGTCGGAGAAGCGACGCAGGATGACGGCGCTGAAGCGGCAGGTGCGCGAACACACTGTGGACCGCTGGGCGGCCAACTTCCTGGGCGATCTCGACGCACTCTGACTTGCCGTAGCCGAGCCCGGCGGGTGGATTCGCGGTGCCCGCCGGTTGTCTGCTAACGTTCTACCTCGCGTGGTTGTTCGCAATCACCGATCCCCTGTAGCTCAATTGGCAGAGCATCTGACTGTTAATCAGAGGGTTACTGGTTCGAGTCCAGTCGGGGGA
>JBDHZH010000089.1:0-11384 GCA_039811745.1 Arachnia sp. | reverse complement strand
ATCGTGTCATCGATGTCGAGGTAGGCCACCGCCTCGGCACCGGCCAGCAGCCCCGGCACCTGTCCACTGAGGTTCACCAGCAGCCGGGAGGCGACGGCGTCGAGCTGGCGCACGTGGCCGAAGGTGTAGGCCCGCAGGTGGGTGCCCAGCGTGGTCGGGGCCCGGTGCCCGGTGAAGACCCGGCTCATCCCGCCGTGGCGAACCAGGTCCATGTCCTGGATGCTGTCCGCCCCGGCGATCATGCCCGCGATCAGGGACCCGATCTTCGACGCGGCGTTGGCGCCCGCCGAGCCGGGCACGCCCACGTGCTCGCTGACCAGGCCGGGCAGCCCGGCCTTCTGGGCCAGCGCCATCACCGGGACCAGGCCCGCCGTGCCGATCAGGTTCGCGTCATCGAAAACAGCGTCGGTGATGGTGTGGCAAACTCGCACTATCGGGTGCTCCTGTTATCTGGCCGATCAGAACTGTCGCAAGTCCCATCATCCCAGGTCACAGGGGCATTCGTGCGTTATCCCCCCACCAGCTCACCAATCACATCGGCGGATTCAGGCTCAAGCGCCCCACAACTGCGGAACTCGGGTGATTCCCGCCCTCGCTGTTCGTGAGTCGCTGCACCCCCACCGCCGGCACGAGGGGCTACCCCAGTGACTTCACTAGCTTGTCGCAGTCTGGTGCGAGCGCAGGCCACGCGTGAGGCTCGATTCGACACTCCTGTCCCAAGGCGCGCAAGGCAATGTGAGACTCGTCATTCTGGTTGTACGCCGGAACAGGAAGGCCGCTGAGGACAGCCGGACCGATCGTCGTACTCGACACCAGCCGAGCAATCTCGTCCTGCACGGAGGGGGCATTCATGTACGCCGCCATGTAGTCTGCCTCCGCGAGCGACGCGCACGCCACGAAGTTGACCTTGTTGTTCGGGTACCGAGGGGTCGCCAGCCCGAGTTTAGGATCGAGCGTCGGTTGCACAACGGATGCTGGCGGCCGCTTCCTCGGCTCCATGTAGCGACAGGCCACGTAGATCGCGTCGCGTGACATGTGCCGCCACGCGAGCCCCTGAATGCCCCACGGCTGGTCGGGCGTGAGCTTCATGTCGTACGCGCTGCGTCTGACGAGACGTTCCTTGTGCAGCTCTAAGTAGTCGTACAGGTTGGGGGCGCGCTGCATGAGCTCAGCCACCGTGGCGATCTCGGTGAGCTTGTCGGGGTTGTGCGGAACGATGCAGTACAGGCCCGACTCGGCGACTCGGAAGGACTGCACGTCCGCTCCCCTGAGAAGCGGCCAGAGGAACTGGGACTCAACGAGGTAGTCGTGCGACTCGACCTGCCTGTTCGTGTTGCGGCCGAGGTCGGGTCGAGTCCTGATGCGCACAAGTCCGCCGCCGATAGGGCTGCCCGACAGAACCTCGCAGTAGTAGATCCCGTCGGCACCTCTAGTGTGGAACCCCTGCCCCCAGACGTACCGACCATGCTGGCGCGGCTGGCTTGTCGGGGTAGCTGCCGGTGGCCGCCAACGCGAAGCCACATCTTTCGGGTCGGTGGGAGCCAGCGTGCAATCCGCGCGGGCGAGCAGGGGCTCGACAGTGCGGAAAGGAGCCGCCGACGGAATGTGGCTTCGTGCGACCGCGCGCGTCCACTGCTGTTGCGAGATGGGGAACTGGGGCTCTTCACCTGCGCGCACATACAGGCCGATCGTCTTGTTTGCGGCGTCCGCGAAGGGCTTCAGCGTGGTGAAGTCGTCCACGTGCAGCGGACGGAACCACTGGGTGACTTGCCCTGACGTGTCACGGAGCCGGCAACGCCTTATCGCGCGGCCCCCCGGCTCGTTCACGAGGATGCCTTCGGGCAGAAGCAGCGCGACGATGCCGTGCGGAGCGTAAGTCGCGATCGCGCGGGCCAGGAGCAGGCTGGAGATGTCACCCATGGGGGTGCCCTGCCCGCGGGCTTTCGTCTGCCACAGCCCCCACCGGGACCACGTGCTCTCTGAACGGTCTTGCCAGACTTGGGGTAGGTTCTTCCACGAAATCCACGGGGGGTTGCCGACCACGATGTCGACCGGCTGGAGAACGCGCGGAGCAAAGGACTGCTCGATCACGTGGGCCCACACGCCGTCCAACTTCTTCTCGTGTAGGTCACGAAGCATCTCGAAGATCCCGCGCGCCGCGGTCGCTGCAACGTCGGCCTGGTCTTTGGTCACCCCCATCGTGGGGAACTCGGCCTTCAGTCTCTCAACGAAGGTGTCGGCGGATCGTCCCCGCTGGATGGAGGCGTCAAGAATGCGGGCAAGGCCAGTGATCCCTGGCAGGGTCGCCAACGAATCTGGGAGGGACACATCACCGATGACCAGAGGCACCGAAACTGCCGAGTCCGCCTGATCGAGACGAACCTTACCTGCCAGTTCCTCAGGGATGAGGATGCTGTCGGCTTGGTAGACGTTGAAGCGGATGGTGGGCAGAGCATCCGCCAGATCACCAACGGTGAGCAGTAGGTTGACGCGCGCCATCAACGGCGAAACAGGGTTCACGTCGAAACCGGAGACGCACTCCAAAGCGTCTGAAAGGGCATCGCCGCCCGCTAGTCCTCGTCTGCGTGCGGACAACAAAGCCCGCTGCATCGCGGTGACGAGGAACGTGCCCGAGCCGCAGGTCGGGTCGAGGTAGCGGACCTTGTCGGCGTCGGAGAACCCGGACAGGTCGAACGCCTTCGTGACCACCCGCTCCGCGAGCCACTGGGGGGTGAAGAACTCGCCGAGTGCCTTCCGTAGCCCCCGCGGAACCACGCTGCCGTAAAAGTCGCGGAGCAGGTCCCCGGTGACCCGGGTGGCGTGGGTGAGCCGCGCCCACGCGAGCTGCGCGAAAGAATCGAACAGTGCACGGGTCGCGGTCGCGAGCTGCTGTCTGTCGAGTTCGTCTGCGTACCAGCCGAACAAGTCGCCGCCCATCATCTGCGGCGCGCGGAGCTCGGCCGCGAGTTCCCCCGATTCCATTGCCTGCACCTGGCGGGCGAATGCGTTCCCGCTCAGTGACGGCCACTGCGAGGGCCGGTCGTCTGGCCGCCCTCGGGTTAGCGCAAGCGCCTCGGCAGCCATCATCTTCGAGCACAACGCGATGTACGTGTGGAGCACGAAGACGGTCTCCGCATAGCCGTACTCGGGGATGCTGCTAGCGAGTTGCCCCATGAGGGACGAGCGGCTGCTCGGCCAGCGAGAATGGTCACTGCCGATCCCGTAGGACACGCCCGCGAGAGCGATCCATTGGCGGAACAGGATGTCAGTCCTGTCGTCGGGGGTCCTTGCGCGAACCGTCTGCCCGAGCGCCGCGATCATGTCGCGGCCTGTCATCGTGGTCGGTCCTAGCCGGTTGACCAGCGAGATCGGGGTGACCGAGTCGTACCTGTGCGTGTCCAGCAGGTCCAGCACCCGGCCGGCGGTGGCCGTCGAGTTCTCCCTCCATTGGAAGTGTTCGTCAGGCTGAAGATCCTCCCCGCTACCGAACAGGGCGAGTTGGCCCTCGGGCTTGTCGTCCCGGTCGCGCAGGATCCCCCACGTGTAGCCGTCGGTGAGGATGACGACGTCGGCTCCGATGCGCTCATCATGGAGATAGCGCAGTGCTTGGGCAGAGTGCCGGCGTTGCTTGGTGCGGGTGCTCAGTTCGCCCGGGCTCTTGTATTCGATCAGGGTGTTCCCGTACCGGGAGTCGAACCGGCCGCTCGTGCTCGTTCCCTCATGGCGGATCGCGGCCTCGTCCATGCCGACCACGTCGGTTGCGTAGTCGTGGAGGATCAGGAAAACGGCGTGGCGTAGTTCGCTCTCGTTTAGGTGGGCGCGGCGTGCAGCATCGGCCAGCCGCCGCTGCCATTCCTCGCGGGTCCGTAACAGCGGCACAGTGATCCTCTTCCAGTCGCCCGTCCCCCGACATTATCGGCCTGATCGACGCGAACGGCCGCGGCACTCGAACCTGCCCATAACCATTCCGGTGTTGTCGGCCGCACCTGGCGATGATGGTCCGCGGGAGGTGGTGCGGTATGAGCGCACCCAACAGTCGGCGCGCGTTGGCCGACTTGTCTCCGCGCCGAAAGACTGCCGCGGGACGACCGACGGTCTCGCGCGCCAACGGATGCGGTCTCGCGCGCCAACGGATGGCGGTCATCGACGCGGGGACACCCAGGGGACGCGTAGGTAGGCGCAGAGCGCGTTAACGCGCTGCTGACGCTGGATGTACCACTCGTCGGCGAGGTGGGCCAGGGCGTACACCCTCCCCGAGGCGGACCGTGGGGTCTTCGTGACCGAGATGGGCGACCGCGGCGCCGTACCGGTCGTGCAGGGCCTTCTGCCGCTCCCGTCGGCCAGCCTCATCGGTTTCCAGCCACACCTGACGGCGGTAGGCGGCGGTCAAGGCGACCAGGCCACCGACGCCGGCCACGATCGTCAACGCGCGACCGTGACGATCTTCAACGGCTCGGGCCAGCCCTGCTGCGTCGGCAACGAAGGAACGTGAGGTTCCCCCCGGACCGTAGAGGCATCGACAATTGAGGATCGAGGTGCCAGAGAAGCGGAAGAAGTACGACCGGGAGTTCCGTGAGGGAGCTGTCCAGGGTGCCCTCGTTCACGCCGAGGTCGCGCGCGATCTGCGCGATCGGCTTCCCGGTCTCTTCGACGATCCGGGCAACTGGGTGATTCGTGCCCGTGAGGCGGCCGAGGGCACCAGGGGGCTCAGCAAGGACGACGTCGAGGAGCTCAAACGGCTCCGCGCGGAGGTCGCCGAGCTGCGGATGGAGCGCGATGTCCTCAAGCGATCCGTGGTCCTGTGGGTGAAGGAGGCGACTAAGTGAGCGTGGCACGCTTCATCGCCGACCAGAGGACGCGTTACCGAGTGCCGCACACCGTGACCTGTCTGCTGCTGGGGGTCAGCGTGGCGTGGTTCTACAAGTGGCTCGGCCGTGTTGGATCGCCTGGTGCTGCGCGTGGCCTGCACACCACGCGGGACCGGCGCCGCGACACGGTCGACCGAGCCGTCGCGGTCGCGTTCAAGAAGGCCCGCGGGCTCCACGGATCCCCGCGGCTCGTGCACTACCTGCGTGATGGCGGGTGGACCGTGAGCGAGAAGACCGTCGCGGATTCGATGCGCCGCCAAGGGCTGGTCGCGCGGCGGATCAAGCGCAGGAACGGCCTGACCAGGCAGGACAAGACCGCACCGAAGTTCCCCGACCTGCTCCGCCGGGACTTCACCGCCGACCGACCCAACGCCCGGTGGGTCGGGGACATGACCGAGATCCCCACCGCGGCCGGGAAGCTCTACCTGGCGACCGTGATCGACCTCTACAGCCGTCGTCTGCTCGGCGCCGCGACCGGTCTGCATCCGGACGCCGCGTTGGCGTGCGCGGCGATCAAGATGGCGGTCGTGGCCCGGGGCGGCGTTGACACGGTCAACGGTGCGGGCTGGCGCGAGGACGCATCGCAACGGGTCATCTTCCACACCGACCGGGGCTCGACCTACACGGCGAACTCGCACACCAAGTTGTGCCGCCAACTCGGGATCCGGCAGTCGGTGGGACGCGTCGGGTCGTGCTTCGACAACGCCGCCGCCGAAGCGTTCTTCTCCTCGCTGGAATGGGAGGTTCTCTCACGCCAGGAGTTCGCCAACACCCGCCAGGCCCAAGCCGTCGTCCTGGACTGGTGCTACGGGTTCTACAACCAGCAGCGCCGGCACAGCTCGGCAGGCATGATGAGTCCGATCAACTACGAGAACACCGCGGCCCCCGACCGGGAAGCCGCATAGAGAAGCCCTCCACGATTCGAGGAGGCCGTCAGTACCGCTTTGCTACGCGCCTGCCTCGAGCACGTCCCCGGCTTGTCCCAGGCCCTCCTCGGGGTCTTCGCCGACTCGTGGCGTGCTGGTGGTCAGCATCATGGCGACCTCGTCGGCAGGCACCGCGATCGGGTGACTGCCCACATCGGCCGTACAGCCACGTCAACCGGTCCGCGAGCTCATCCAAGAGAACCGGTTGCCCCGGTCCGAATAGCCTCCAATTCGAGCACATGCTCGAGGACGGAGTTCCCGTCGTTCTCCTGACCTCCCCAGGCGCCGGCAGCCTCCGATGGTTGAGGACGCATCAGCCCGACCTCATGGGAAGCTTCGTCTCATGCACTGGTGCCAGGTGGCCGATGCGATCCGATTACTGCCCCCGGCTCGCTTCGACCCCATCAAGGCGATGCTCGGCGTTTAATCCGGGCGTCCACGCCCACGACGTAGCCTGATGCACACGAAGAGTCGGATCCCTGCTGTGGGGTGTGCGACGAGCCCGGGACGGGTCCGTGGTCGACGACCACGGACCCGTCCCGGGCTCCCCTCGGTGTTCAGGCGTAGTCCCGTAGCAGGGGGAGATGTTCGACGAGTTCGTCGTACAGGTCGGGCCAGCCGGCGCGTAGCCAGGTTGCTGAGCCGTGTTCGAGGCGGGTGCCGTCGATGATGTGGGAGACCCGCAAGGCATGTGGGGGAGCGCCGAGGCGGCGCAGCTTGTCGTAGACCGGGTTGATCGGGATTTCGCCGGCGGCCAGATGTTGCCAGACCTGCTCGGTGCTCCATTCCCAGACGGGGCCGTAGGCGGTGGTTCCGTCGAGGCGGCGGATGATCCCGCCGTGGCGGGCCGCCCGCTCGGCAGCGGTCGTGCAGCAGCCGGCGGTGCATGACCTGGTGGTCTCGGCGCGTAGGGCGGTGGCGTACATGATGCGCCGGCCGGCGGCTTCGTCAGCGCGGACCCCCCACAGCTCGCCGGGTCCGAAGCGGTCGTGCGCGGCCGCGGCGGGAGCATCGATGCACACCTGGGACAGCGGGGGCACCGGTTGCCGGGGCCGGTCCAGGTGCCACAGCCCGGAGGCCTCCAGGACCTCCAGGGTGTCCGGTTGCGGGTGCGCGATCGCCAGGTTGAGATGCCAGGCGTCGGCGAGCTGGTGTAGGTAGGTGCGGGTTTCGGGCCATTCCAGGCCGGAGTCGAACCAGACCATCGGGGTCGCGGGGTCGGCGCGGCGGGCCAGGTCGGCGACGACGACGGAGTCTTTGCCTCCGGAGAGCGCGACGTAGCCGTCGTGCTCGTCGAGGTGCTCTGCGATCCGGGTCACCAGCTGCTGGAGGCGGGTGCGGTCGGTGCGGCGGCCGCGGATCGCGCGCAGCCGCTGCAGGTCGAGGCCGTCGGGTCGAGAGGTGCGGCGGGTCACGGGTGCTGGTGTTCCTGCTCGAGGTGCCATGGGAAGGGGCGGTGCAGTCGGCGACGGCGGGAGGGGTGCAGGTAGGGCGGTCGCAGACCGGTCCAGGCCAGGCCTGCGTCGCGGGGCGCTGCGCGGCCGGTGAGGCAGGCCGCCGGCGTGGGGCGCCCGAGGGAACCGTCGGGGTGCAGATGCCCTGCCTCCCAGTGGTCCCAGCCGGGCTGGGGGGTGACGTCCCAACGCAGGACGGTGCCTTCCCCGCGGGCTCGGCTCTTGCCGATGGCTCGCACGGGCTCCAGCAGGGCGCCCACGGCGTCGACGTCGCCGACGGCCCGCCAGGTCAGGGCCGGGGTCATGGTGACCAGCTGGGGCATCGCGTAGCGCCGCCAGCGTCCGCGCTCGTCGTCGACGTGCTGCGGCAGCGCAGGAGTGAGGCGTTCCAGCATGTCGTGATCGGGGAAGGAGTACCAGGTCCTGACCTCGAAGTCCCCGACCTCGCGATCCTCCTCGAGCTGCCCGCCGGCGCAGTCCTGCCCGGCGGCGCCCGCGGGCTCGGGCCACGCGCAGGTCGCCGCCCAGTGCCAGTCGTCGCTGCCCTGGCCGGGAGCGTGGCAGCGGGCCAGAGGCAGGTCCAGGTCCTCGACGCCGTCGAGCTCCAGGACCGGCACCGGGATCGTGCCGGCATCGAGCTGCGCGGCGCTCTCTTGGGCGTGGATCTGTGAGGCCAGCAGGCCGTCCAGGGCGATCCCGAAGGAGTGGGAGTGCACGACCCCGGCTTGCAGGTGCGCGGTCACTCGCAGGGGGCGCAGGGACGGGCCAGCAGACATCGAGAGCCGTCTCAGGGCAGCGTGGCCAGCAGGTCGAGGATCTCCTCGCGGTGATCGAGCAGCTGCTCGCGCCAGCCGGCGCCGGGGCCGTCATCGACACCTGGGGGGGTGAGGGTGATCGTCCACTCGGCGGTGAATCGGCCGTGACCGATCCCGCGTCGCCCGCCGAGCCGGCCGCCGGCGGTGAAGGCCTGCACGACCTCGAGGGTGAAGTCGCGGGCGATCGGGTCGACGCGCAGCAGCTGGAGCCACGCATCGAAAGAAGTTCCGGCCGGGAACGTCTCGATCCGGTAGAGCATCTGCCCGGGGGCCCCCACTGAGGCGGTGGCGGTGGTGCCGGCCTCGAGCACGGTTCGAGCCTGCAGGGAGCCGTCGGGGCGGACCGGGACGGCGGACACGCTCACCATGGACTCGGTGTCCTCGACCCGGGTGTAGGTCTCCAGCTGGGTCGCGGTGAACACGTCCGGCAGCCGCGGCGACGAGGTCGTCGACGACCTCGCGTCCGCCGGCGGCGTGGTGATCAGGTGAGCCGTCTCGGCCAGGTGCGGCACGACCTTGCCGACCTGCAGCGCCCCCGACAGCGTGCGAGAGCCGACCGTGCCGCCGAACACGGCCACCGGAGGGACGAGTTGACGCAGCCGCGCCAACCGCGCCCCCGTCAACGGCGCCTTGGAGGACTTGTGCAACGCGCCCCCACCGCCGCGCAGCAACTGCGCCGCCGGCAAACTCAACTCACCCTCCAGGGCCAGAGCGTCCACGAACAGATCGCAGGCCGTCCGGCGCAACGCCCCCCGCAGCGCGTTCCCTGAGATGATCGGCACGTGCGTGAACCCCCCGTCCGGGGTCACGAAACGCTCCCGGCGCAGCAACGAGACCGTGCCGCGGCGCTCGCCGTCGTGAGCGATCGAGGAGACCGCGTAAGGGTTCCGGTCCAGGTCGTCGTGCTCCTCACGCCCGCCCCCTCCCCTTGCTCTTGACCGTGGTCTGGTGTCCCGCTGCCGGCTCGGACCGGGGTGCTTCTGCTCGGGCCTGGCGCACCGCCTCGGCGACGATCCGCACCCGCAAGATCAGCGGGGTCGTCTCCTCGCGCATCATCTCCAGCACCGGGCGGGCCGGCTGCCGCAACAGCGCCGCAACCTCACGACGCGCCCCCGGCGTACGCGGGGCCGAGTCGAGCTCGACGGCGACCTCGTCCCACCACCGCGGCAGGCTCGCAGCCCGCCACGTCGCGACCAGCACCCGATCAGGCAACAACGCATCCCAGTAACGATCCCGGTACCCACCCAGCCAACCCGTCCAATCGATGCCGTAATGCAGATGCAGCAAGAGGCGCTCTGCAGTCCCGGCGGGGCCCGCGAGGGCGGGCATGTCAGCGACGTGGGCCAGCCACGCCGTGGACGGAGTCACCGCCGGCATCGATCTACCTCTTTCCTCGGGACGTCGCGAGTCGACTGTCGCTTTTGAGGGCGGCGGGTGGCGATCAGGGCGACCTCGAGGTGGGCAGGGCGGTCCCGCCATGCCCGCAGCCGGTCCCAGGCATGGACGAGGCGTGGCCGTCGCGTCGGTCCGGCGGCCTGGATCAGTGGCCAGGGGGGAGCGGGCTGGTGCAGGTCGGCGTCGCTGGCCCCCAGCTGGCGGATCTCGTCCACGACGGCCAGGCGGGCGGCGTCGGCGCGGCTCCAGGGGAGGGCGATGTCGTCGAGGAGGACCCGGCCCCATTGCGCGGCGGGCAGGAGGTGCTTGCGGCCCGAGCGTGGCACGGTGACCGCGACGCGAGAGCCGACCTCCTCGGAGAGGATCTCGAGCAGCCCGGGGGAGTCCAGGGCGTGCAGGGTCGGCCGGCGGCGCGCTAGGACGGCATGCGCTTGCTTGCGCAGCGCCAGCTCTTGGTAGGCCCAGGTGCACGCGCCGCAGAGCCCGGACCCGCCCGGCACGGCCCAGTGGTCGCGGCCGGTGAAGCTGCGGGAGACGACCCGGCGCGCCTCCGTCACCGCTGCCCGGGTGCCGCAGCGTGCACAGCAGCCGCCGCCCGACACGCTCGGCAACCCAGCCACGAGCGGGCGGCCCGCCGCGCCCCACGCCACCTGCACGACATCGACAAGGCTGCTCTCAACCTCGAGGAGCTCTAGATGGCGGCGGGCGCCGGCCCGGTCTCGTGCGCTCACGCAGCGGACCATAACCACCCCCTGCGACACGGATCCGAAACTGGAAAACCGGGGCGCCGTGCGCCGTCTCTGGTGTGCGGGACAGCTGTCGTGGTGGTTGACGGACCGTTCAGAGCCGCCCAATGACCCTGCCCACTACTTGAAACTCCAGCGGGAGGACGCGCGCAATGGCGGTGCGCGTGCAGTACAGCATCGCCCCGGGAGGCAACACTTAGAACGTGGAAATCGCGGGTCTCGTTCTAGGCATCCTCGGGCTACTGGCAGCCTTCGCAGCCTTCGTTCCCAGGATCCGTGACTACTGGGATCGGAAGCATCACGTCCGCGACGTGCGAGCCCGATTGGAGCCGATTTGGCAGCTTGAGGAGGCCTCGACCTCATCGAGGAGCAAGGTGCTCACCGGCGTGAAACTGGTGGTTTCAAACTCCGGCAGGTGGCCGGTGCGAGAGGTCATGACTCTCGAGCCGGCCTCCGCTGCGACCGAGGGTCGTGCCGAATTGGCCGCAGGTGAGACCTGGCAGATGGACCTGCCTCTGCACCAAGCCCAGGCAGAGTACGAGCAGCCGGTGGTCCTGCAACTCATCGACGTGCGCGGGAGGTGCTGGTGCTGGACGCCGGTGTTGAACGAACTCGTCCCGATTCCTACCCCGATACCGCTGCATGCTCGGTTCATCCAGTGGACAGCTCGGCGCTTTTGGCCCCACTCCGTCCACGAGGCCTTCACTAGGCTGCCGAAACGAGCTCAGCGCGCCCTCTGGGGATACGACCCCGAGGGTTAATGACTGGCCAGCTGTCGGCTCACCTTCGAGCCGCCTCGCCGTCAGGACACCCCTGCGGCGTAGAGCGTCCGCCTGAGCATCGATGGCACAGCGAGCAGCCCGAGGAGCTCTGGATTACGGTCGTCGGCCCGGTCTTGTGCGCTCACGCGGCGGACCATAGCCACCCCCTACGACACGGATCCGCGACCCGGAATCGGGGCGTCTCGACGACCAGATCAGCCCCCTTGCGAAAGAGCCCAAGCCCCATGTCCGGCTCCTACGGGTCGGGGGTTTGCAGAGCTGTCCTGCGGACCCGCCATGACCCGGGGAGAATGTGTCTGTCCAGCTGATTCGGCGGCTCTGACCAGGCCGCCAGGCGCTTTCGCGTCCTGACCAGTAGAGAGGAACCCTTTGCGATGTTCGATCCTGCGTGCCCATTT
>JBDHZH010000088.1:0-11571 GCA_039811745.1 Arachnia sp. | reverse complement strand
ACTCCCGCCGGCACGCCGGCATCGGCGAAGGCCTGCATCAGGTACAGCGTCGTCAGCGGCGCCTCCTCCGCGGGCTTGATGACGACGGTGCAGCCGGCGGCCAGCGCGGGGCCGATCTTGCGGGTGCCCATAGCGAGCGGGAAGTTCCACGGCGTGACCGCATACACGGGACCGACCGGCTGCTTCATCGTCAGCAGGCGGTTGCCGCCGGCGGGAGCGAGGGTCCAGCGGCCGTCGATGCGGCAGGCCTCCTCGGAGAACCAGCGGAGGAACTCGGCTCCGTACGCCACCTCGCCGTAGGCCTCGGCCAGCGGCTTGCCCATCTCCAGCGTCATGAGGGCCGCGAACGCGTCGCGGCGTTCCAGGATCAGTTCGAAGGTCCGCCGCAGGGCCTCCGCACGGTCGCGGGGAGCGGTGGCGGCCCAGTCGTCGGCGGCAGCACAGGCCGCGTCGAGGGCGGCGAGCGCGTGGGCGGGGGAGGCGTCGTCGACCTCCAAGAGGACCTCCCCGGTGGCAGGATCGTGGACGGGGAAGCGGTGCTCGGTGCGGACGAACTCGCCGCCGATGAACTGTCCCTGCGGCACGAGCCCGAGAACTTCCTGAACGTCGATACCCATCTGTTCCTCCTCAGTCGAACACGATGACCGGGCGGCCCGCGCTCCCGGGCAACTCCGAGCCTACGTCGAGACGTTCTGTGGAGGGCAGCGTTGGCAGGTACCCGGCCTCGGCCGTCATCGGATGCCCGCTTGCCGGCCGCTTTTCACGGTTGCCGCCAGGCGCCGGCGGCAGCCCCTATAGGGTGGGGACATCGTCGAAAGGGAGCCATCCTTGAAGGGCATCGTCGTGTTCTCCGGGTCCGCGCACCCGGCCTTGGCCGATGAGATCTGCGCGAACCTGGGCATCGAACGCAGCCCGGTGAAGATCTCGAGGTTCAGCAATGACTGCCTGCAGGCACAGCTGTTGGCGAACTGTCGCCAGCGCGACGTCTACATCGTGCAGCCCCTCGTGCCGCCGACGCAGGAGCACCTCATGGAGTTGCTGCTGATGATCAACGCGGCACACGGCGCCTCGGCGGGGCAGATCACGGCCGTGATCCCGCACTACGCCTACGCCCGCTCCGACAAGAAGGACGCCTCGCGCATCTCGCTCGGAGGCAGGCTCGTGGCCGACATGCTGCAGGCCGCAGGCGTCAACCGGGTCATCACGATGAACCTCCACGCGCCCCAGGTGCACGGGTTCTTCTCCGTCCCCGTCGATCACCTCACCGCCCTCGGCATCATCGCAGACCACTACCGCGGACGCGACCTGTCCAACCACGTCGTCGTCTCGCCCGATCTCGGCAACGCCAAGCAGAGCACGCTGCTGGCGAGGCTCCTGGGCCTGCCGGTCGCCGCTGGCAACAAGCAGCGCCTGGCCGACGACAAGGTGGTCATCGAGAGCATCGTCGGCGACGTGCGGGGCAAGCGCGCCATTGTCCTGGACGACGAGATCGCCACCGGCGGCTCGATCCTGGAGATCGTGCGACGGCTCGTCGACTTCGGCGCGACGGGGGCGTCCGTCGCCTGCGTCCACGGCCTGTTCGCAGGCCGGGCCGCGGAACGGATCCGTGGCTCGGAGTACATCACAGAGGTTGTCTCCACGAACACCGTCCCGGCGCCGGTCGGTTTTCCCGAACTGGAGACGCTGAGCGTGGCGGGCCTGTTCGCCGAGGCCATCGACCGCATCCACAACGGCCGCTCCGTCTCGAAGCTGTTCGACGGCGTCGACCCGGCCTATGCCCCGCCCGAGGTGCTGCCCGGCCTGTTCTGAGTCGAGGCGATTGCCGCTGGGGTGCGTGACAAATCGCGTCGGTTACCCGAGTTTCGTGCTCTGCAGAGCATGGATCGCGGCGTGTCGATGCGATTTGTCACCTGCTGCGGCAGCCGGGCGGCGGCACACCCACGCTCGATCATCTAGGTGCGCCGGTAGCGCTGCACGACCTCGCGCCAGGAGGGCACGACGACGCCGTCGGCCGCCATGCGGCGCCGCAGGGCCCGGCGGCTGACGAGGATGCCGACGAGGCCGACGGCGAACAGGGGCAACTGCACGGCCATGGCCAGCCGCAGTTCCCCGGCGGTGTAGGTGTCGCCGCGGCTGAGCAGGTCCACGACGATGCCGACGAGCAGGATGCCGATGGTGCTGCCGGTGAAGGAGCCGGCATTGACGACGCCGGAGGCCGTCCCGAGCCGGTGGAGCGGCAGGTTGGTGCGGGCCAGGTCGAGCCCGATGACGCCGCCGGGGCCGCTGGCGGCCAGCGCCGCGATCAGCAGGATCAGGAGCCACATCGGAGCCGGCCCCGGCCACAGCAGCACCGCCACCCAGCAGACGACGTTCGCGCCGATCACGAACAGCGCCAGGTTGCTGCGACGCAGCGGGTGCCGCCCGGTCAGCCAGCCGATCGTGGGTCCGAACACCACAGCCAGGATGGAGACCAGCGTGAACAGCCCGGCCGCCTCGGCGTCGTCGCGGCCCTGCACCACCTTCAGGAACGGGATGCCCCACATCATCATGAACACCGTGTTGGGGAAACCAGCGGTGAAGTGGATCCAGAAGCCCAGGGTGGTGGCCGGGTGCTTGACGACGGCGGTCACGTTGCGGGGCACCTGGCGCAGCGGTTCCGCGCTGACGACGCGGGACGTGTCCTTCGGGACGTCGCGCAGCCCGAGCAGGCACACCACCGCGACCACGCCAGACGACGCCGCAGCGAACAGGAACGCGGGCTGCCAGCCGAGACGCAGCGTCAGCGGAAGCAGCGCCCCGACAGCCGCGATCTGCCCCACCTGCCCCAGCAGTCCGGTCACCTGGATCAGGACCGGCACCCGCCGTGCCGGGAACCAGAACGGCAGCAGCCTGACGATCGCGTTGAAGATGCAGGCATCGCCCATCCCCAGCAGGATGCGGGCCCCGATCGCCACCGGCAGCAGGTCGGTCGTGGCCATCCCCACCTGGCCCAGCGCCATGACCAGGCCGCCGGCCGTGATGACGGCCCGGGACCCGAACCGGTCCAGCAGCAGCCCGACCGGGATCTGCATGACGGCGTAGGTGGCGAGCTGGACGACGACGAACGTGGAGACGATGCCCACCGTCGTGCCGAAGTGCTCCGCAGCCTGGAGGCCGACGACGCCGAGGCTGGTGCGCTGCATCACCGCAATGGCGTAGGCCGCCACGGCGACGCCCCACACCGTCCAGGCTGCGGGGGTGGCCCGGGTGATCTGCGGGTAGTCCACCGATCAGGCGCGGTCGAGGGTGGCGGTGTCGATGACGTACCGGTAGCGGACCCTGGACGCGACGACGTCGTCGTAGGCGCGGTCGATCTCGTCGGCACCGATGACCTCGACGATGGCCCCGATGCCCTTCTCGGCGCAGAAGTCGAGCATCTCCTGCGTCTCGGCGATGCCGCCGATGTTGGAGCCCGCGACTGCCCGGTTGCGGTTGATCAGGTTGCCGAGCCGCAGTTTGCCGGCACCCGGCGGCAGTCCGACGATCACCAGCGTGCCCTCGACGTCGAGCGTCTTCAGCAGCGCGTCGAGGTCGATGCCGTCGGAGACGGTGCAGATGATCAGGTCGAATGCGGTGCGCAGGCTCTTGTAGGTGTCGGGTTCCGAGGCGGCGTAGTAGGCGGTGGCGCCGAGGGCGTAGCCGTCGTCGGCCTTGGACATGGTGCGGCTGATGACGCTGACCTCGGCGCCGAGTGCGACGGCGATCTGCACGGCCATGTGGCCGAGCCCGCCGAGCCCGACCACCGCGACCCGCTTGCCCGGCCCCGCCCCCCAGCGCCTGAGCGGGCTGTAGGTCGTGATGCCGGCGCACAGCAGCGGCGCCGCCTGATCGAGAGGCAGTTCGTCCGGGATGTGGAGGCAGAAGCGTTCGTCGACGGTGATCGACGTCGAGTAGCCGCCCAGCGTGGGGAGCCCGTCCCGGCCCGTCGAGTTATAGGTGCCGACGGCGCCGCCGGGGCCGGTGCAGAACTGCTCAAGGCCTTCCAGGCACTCGGGGCACTGGCCGCAGGAGTCGACGAGGCAGCCGACGCCGACCCGGTCGCCGACCCTGAACCCCGTCACGTCCTCGCCGACGGCGGTCACCACGCCCGCGATCTCGTGGCCGGGCACGAGCGGGAACATCGTCGGCCCCCATTCCTCACGGGCGGTGTGGATGTCCGAGTGGCAGATCCCCGCATAGGCGATGTCGAACACCACGTCCGTCGGCCCGGGTTCGCGCCGGGTGATGGTGGTGCGGTGGAACGAGCCGGTGGGGGAGTCGATCGCGTAGGCCGTCACTTCGGGCACGGCAATCTCCTGTCTTCGTTGGGACTGCCCCCATCCTATTGAGGCCCTCCGACATGCGTGGCTGCGGCGTCGACACACAGGCAGGGACCCCCGGCGGATCACTCGCCCGTGAGTGCCCTCACCCAGCTGGCCGGCCCCTCGGCGGCGAAGGCGGCTGCGGGGATGCTGCAGTCGGGCGTGGTGCCGGGGGCGGGGCCGAACTCGCGGCCGCCGAAGATGTAGTCCTTGGCGAAATCGTAGTAGGCGTCGAACCTGCCCGTGTCGTAGGGGTTGTTGGCCGCGCAGCGCCCGACGTAGTAGCCGACGACGTCGCCGAACGTCTCGGTGACGCTGCTGCCGGCGTAGGTGGTGAAGCGGCCCTGCTTGGAGTACAGGCGCTTGAACTCGGCCCAGTAGCCCGGATCCGAACCGCGGTCGGAGTTCAGGACGTGCGCCAGTTCGTGGATGACGAGTCTGGTGAGGCGGCCCTCGTCGCCGGAGTCGATCGCCTGCTTGAACTTCGTGAAGTCGAGGGTGACGTAGCCGCTTCGGGTCAGGCTCCAGTCGCCCCAGGCGAACCCGGAGATGCTGCCCGCATTGAGGCCGACGTTGCCGTTCACCTTGCCCTGCAGGTCCTTGACGTAGCTGGTGCAGCCGACGGCGTCGAGGGTCTGCCACAGGATGCGGATCGGCTCGCGGTTGGCGTCGGTCCACTTGCCGCCAGTCAGCTGGAAGCCGAAGTTGGCAGTGATGCCCGCCTTGATCTGGTCGATGGAGACGTCGTCGCCGGGCCAGGCGTAGGTGGTGGGGCACGGCGAGGGGACGCCGGTCACCGGGGCCACGGGCTCGGGGGCGGTGGGCAGTGCCACGGCCTGGAGCGTGATGCCGAGGGTTGCTGCGAGCGTCACCGCGGCTGCGGCGATCCAGCTCAGCTTCGTCCTCAAGGTGGGGTCTCCTTCGATCAGGCTCCTAAAGAATCTCTCAGGATTCTTAGAATTGCAAGTCTCGGGCGCGAACCCGGGCCCTGCGCACAGGTCTGGTGCTCACTTCTCGTCCGACGGGGTGCACCCGCGTCCGACGACGGGCAGCCGCCCTCGGCGGACGTCCGTTCGGAGGTGTCGGCGGGGCGCACTAGTGTGAACCCCATGGGTCAGTTCCAACTCCATCGCAGCCAGAACCCGACGTCCGAGGCGGAGCGCAACGCGGTGGTCGCCGCGCCGGTGTTCGGCCGCCGGTTGACCGACCACATGGCGATCGTGGACTACACCGAGGGCCAGGGCTGGCACAACCCGAGGCTCGTCGCCACCGAGGCTTTCTGCCTGAACCCGGCGGCGGCCGTCCTGCACTACGGCCAGGAGATCTTCGAGGGGCTCAAGGCCTACCGGCACGACGACGGCTCCATCTGGCTGTTCCGCCCGGAGCGCAACGCCAAGAGGTTCGTCGGCTCCGCCGAGCGGCTGGAGATGGCCGTCCTGCCTCCCGAGACCTTCCTGAACTCGGTGATGGAACTGGTCGAGCTGGAGCGTGACTGGGTGCCCGAGAGCAAGGGCGAGCAGAGCCTGTATCTTCGGCCGTTCATGATCGCCAACGAGCCGTACCTGGGCGTCCGAGAGGCCCACACCTACATCTACGCGGTCATCGCCTCGCCCGCAGGCGCCTACTACCCGGAGCCCGTGAAGCTGTGGGTGACGCCCAACTTCACCAGGGCCGCCAAGGGCGGCACGGGGGAGGCGAAGTGCGGCGGCAACTACGCGGCCAGCCTCGCCGCAGCGAACGAGGCCGCCGAGCACGGCTGCGGACAGGTCCTCTACCTCGACGGCGCCGAGCACAAGTGGCTGGAGGAGTGCGGCACGATGAACTTCATGATGGTGACCGCCGACGGTGAACTCGTCACGCCGTCGCTCGGCTCCATCCTGGACGGCGTCACCCGCAACTCGATCCTGGCGCTGGCCCCCGAGCACGGCCTGGTCCCGGTCGAGCGTCCGGTGTCCATCGACGAACTGCGCGACGGCCTCGCCTCCGGTCGCATCACCGAGACGTTCGCCTGCGGCACGGCTGCGGTCATCACGCCCATCACCGGCTTCAACTCGCCGGAACGCGGCGAGGAACTGGTCGGCGACGGCACCCCGGGTGTCAAGACCAAGGAGATCCGCGCCCACCTTCTGGACATCCAGTACGGCCGCGCCGAGGACAAGCACGGCTGGATGCGTCGCGTCTGCTGAGACTTGCAGCCGGTCGAGCAGTGCCCGTAGTTCGCTGGTCGAGTAGTGCCCGGCGAGGAACGAGCCGGGCACGTGTCGAGACCTCGGCCAGGTCTGCGGTGACGTTCGCCGGATCTCGACACGGCCGCTCGTTCCTCGCGGCCTACTCGATCAGCGGAATGGGGTTCCTCGCGGCCTACTCGATCAGCGGTGGTGGGTCTCCGACGCTGGTCGAGTAGTGCCCGTAGTTCCGCTGGTCGAGTAGTGCCCGGCGAGGAACGAGCCGGGCACGTGTCGAGACCTCGACCAGGTCTGCGGGGACTCTCGCCGGATCTCGACACGGCCGCTCGTTCCTCGCGGCCTACTCGATCAGCGGAATGGGGTTCCTCGCGGCCTACTCGATCAGCGGTTGTGGGGTCCCGCTGGTCGAGTAGTGCCCGGCGAGGAACGAGCCGGGCACGTGTCGAGACCTCGCAGCAGTCCCCGCCAAGCTGTGGGAGGTTTCGGCCAACCGGCGGGGGGCAGCGACGCTCAGTTGCCGGGAGCGATCCAGACCGTCGTGTTGGCAGGCAGGACGCCGTCGACGGCGTCGCCGCTTGTCAGCGCGGCCTTCCCGCTGAACGGGAACGGCACGGACCCGAAGTTGGTCAGGACCTGCCAGCCGTTCGGGCGGGTGAAGCCGAGGACGTCGTCGCGGCCCGTCTCGATCCACGCGAGGGTTTCGGAGGTCTCGAGGAGCCGCCGCAGCCGGATCGCCTCTCGGTACAGCTCCAGCGTCGAACCGGGCACGCCGTCCTCGACGGAGGCTGCAAAGGATGCGAACCAGGACGGCTGCGGCAGATGCGGGGCCGCGGAACCGAACCCGAACGAGGGGCCGTCGGCGGTCCAGGGCAGTGGCACGCGGCAGCCGTCGCGGCCGATCTCGACGCCTTTGTTGCGGAAGAACGCCGGATCCTGGCGGGCGGCATCGGGGATGTCGCCGACCTCCTGCAGGCCGAGTTCCTCGCCCTGGTACAGGTAGGCCGAGCCGGGCAGGCCGAGCATGAACAGCGTCGCCGCCCGGGCCCGGCGGAGGCCGAGGTCGGCGTCGACGTCGTCTGCCGAGCCGCCGTCGAGCAGCCACTGCTTGCCCTCGGGGTCCATCAGCGGGAGACCGTAGCGGGTGGCGTGGCGGACGACGTCGTGGTTCGACAGCACCCAGGTGCTGGACGAGCCGGAGGCGGCGGCCAGCTCCAGGTTGTGCGTGACGATGCGCCGGAATTGGGTGGCGTCGAAGTCGGCCTTCAGCAGGTCGAAGTTGAACGCCTGCCCGAGGCTCGACGGGTTCGCGTACAGCGGGACGCGTTCGGCCCGCACCCAGGCCTCGGCGACGGCGGTGCGGGGCGGGTCGTAGGAGTCGAAGACCTTGCGCCACTCGGCGTAGATCTCCTGCACCTCGTCGCGGTCGAACATGGGATTCGTGCCGTCCCACGGCATCGCCATCAGCTCGGCCTCGGTGGGCAGGTCCTCGGGGAGGTCCTTCTTCAGCATGGAGGCGACGTCGACGCGGAAGCCGGCCACCCCCCGGTCCGCCCAGAAGCGCAGCGTGGTCAGGAAGTCCTCGTGGACGCCCGCATGGTCCCAGTTGAGGTCGGGCTGTTCCTTGGCGAAGTGGTGCAGGTACCACTGTCCGTCGGCGACGCGCTCCCAGGCCGGGCCGCCGAACGCCGACTTCCAGTCCGACGGCGGCACGGACCCGTCCGGGCCCTTGCCCTCACGGAAGATGTAGCGCTCCCTGGCGGCCGAGCCGCGGCCGGCGGCCAGGGCCTCCTGGAACCAGACGTGCTGGTCGGAGGTGTGGTTGGGGACGATGTCGACGATCACCCTGATGCCGTGCGAACCCAGCACCCCCACCATCTCGTCGAAGTCCTCCAGGGTTCCGAGACGGGGGTCCACGTTCCTGTAGTCGGCGACGTCGTAGCCGCCGTCGGCGAGTGCCGACGGGTAGAACGGGCTGAGCCAGACGGCGTCGATGCCGAGGCTCGCGAGGTGGCCGACCCGGGAGGTGACGCCGCGGATGTCGCCCAGTCCGTCGCCGTCGGAGTCGGCGAAGCTGCGCGGATACACCTGGTAGACGACGGCCTGTCGCCACCAGTCGGACTGGTCCTTGGCGGGGGCGGGTGCGGACAGGAGCTCGATGTCCATGGTCATGGGTGTGATTGGTCCTTGCTGTGCCGGGTCTCGGCAAGTAGATTCATACCAGAAATCAAAAAACTTCCGGTCAATCATGCGATACCGGCCACAGGAGGTCAAGGCGTGTCGATCCCAGCCGCCGGCACCAACCGTCAGAGCATGGCGGCGCTGCTGCAGTTCGCGTGGGACTCGGACGTCTTCACCGCCAACGACGCCATCCCGGTCGTCGGCCTGACGCGTTCGACCACCATCGATGCTCTCGACCGACTCATCGAGCAGGGCCTGGTGGCCGAGGAACCGAACGCGCGCGAGGTCGGCGACTATCGGAGGGGGCGCCCCGCGCGACGGTTCGCTTTCCGCTCCGACGCCGCCGTCGTCGTCGGCGTCGACGCCGGCCATGCGCACCTCGGGGTGGAGGTTGCCGACCTCGCCGGCGCGACGCTGGCGCGCCACATGATCGAACTGAACCCGGCGATCGCGGATCCCGGATACCGGCGCGAGCAGACAGCGGCCGCCGTCGACGTCGCCCTCGGGCGGGCCGGTCGCGCCAGGGCGGACGTGGTGACGGTATGCCTCGGCGTTCCTGCGCCGGTCGACTCCGAGGGCCGCTCGCCCCATCACGCCCAGGGCTTCTGGGAACTCATGAACCCGGGCATGCGCGACCTGTTCTCCGAGTGGGCGCCCATCGTCCGGGTGGAGAACGACGCGGCGCTGGCCGCCGTCGCCGAACGAAGGGTCGGCGCAGCAGTCGGATGCGACGACTTCGTGGCGCTGCTGGCGGGGCGCCGGTTCGGCGCCGGCGTCGTGGTGGGTGGCCAGTTGCTGCGCGGCGCCAACGGCGGCGTGGGGGAGATGACGCCCCTGAACAGGCTCGCCGGCGTCATGTCCCCTGATGGTCTGGGGGACTGGCTGAGCGGCAGCGTGCGGCGCGCCATCGGTTCGGGGGAGATTCCGGAAGGCCATCCGCTGTCGCTGCTCGATCCAGAGGAGATGTCGGGGCGCGATGTGCTTGCCCACGTCGATGACCCGCTCCTGGCTGGGGTGATGGAACGGGTCGCCGCCGTCATCGCCAGGATCATCGGCCTGCTGGGGAGCATGTACGACCCAGAGGTCGTCGTGTTGTGCGGTGCCATCGCGGCCGGCATCGGCCCGGTCCTGCCCCGGTCGCAGGAGATGCTGGCCGCGGAGATGGACCTGCCTGCGCCCCGCCTGGTTGCGTCCGCGCTCGGTGGCGAGGTCGTCGTGGCGGGGGCTGTGGCGGCGGCCGTCGAGTCGGCACGGGAGCAGATTCTCGACATCGTCACCTCCGGCGCCTTCGTCGTTCGCGGACCGTCTAGGGTGTCGTGACGAGGAGTGTCTCGACGACGATTGGGAGCGCCATGACGGGACGAGGACTTGCCGCTGTGTTGTGGGACATGGACGGCACCCTGATCGATTCCGAGCCCGCCTGGATCCGGGCGCAGGCCGCAATCGTCGAGGAGTTCGGGGGCACTTGGACCGAGGCGGACGGCCTCGCGCTCGTGGGCACGGACATGCAGGCCACCGCGGACGCCCTCCGCGACGCGGGCGTCCCCCTGTCCGACACCGAGATCATCGACCAACTAGTCGACGTGGTGACCCGTGAGCTCGGGCGCTCCGTGGACTGGCGTCCCGGGGCCGTGCAACTGGTCACGGCGCTTCGTGACGCAGGCATCCCCCAGGCCATCGTGACGACTTCGCCGCGCTCCATGGCGGCCGTGGTGGCCGCGGGCCTGCCCGACGGCGCGATCACGCTCACCGTGACCGGGGACGACGTCTCAAGCTCCAAACCCCACCCCGAGCCCTACCTGTTGGCGGCCCAGCTCCTCGGCGTCGACGTCGAGCGCTGCATCGCCATCGAGGACTCGCCGACCGGTCTGGCCTCTGCCATCGCCGCAGGCATCGTCGCCGTCGGGGTGCCGAACGACGCCGTCCTGGTCGACGACGGCTCCTGGCACAGGTTCGAGTCGCTGGTGGGTATTGACGTTCAGGAGTTGACGAGGATGCATGCGGCACGTGCCGGGTCGCGATGGTCGAACTGACCGGCGTGGAGCTTCGCCTGTCCCGTTGAGAGTCGGGCCGGCTGCGGGATTGATCCGTGTCCGGTCTGCCTATCTTGGGATTCGGACCATGGGGGTCATGGCCGATGGCCGAAGGAGCGTCGAAGTGGCAGCACCGAAGTTCACGGGGATCTCGCATCTGGACCTGTCCGTCTCCGATCTCGAGGCGAGTACCGATTGGTATCTGCGCACGCTGGGGCTGCGCGAGCTGCACCGAGGGGAGTTCGAGACCAGATCCGTCGTCGTCCTGTATGCCCGTGAGGCACGACTCGTGATCGGCCTGAATCAGCACAAGGGCCGGCCCGAGGGCCGCTTCGACGAGCGCAGAGTGGGCCTGGACCACGTCGGGTTCTCCGTCGAGACCCGCGAGGAGCTGGATGTGTGGGAGGAACACCTTGCCTCGCTCGGTGTGGAGCACTCCCCGGTGGCCGACGTGGACTCGGGCGCGGCCCTCGTCTTCAGGGACCCCGACAACATCCAGCTGGAGATCTGGTGGACCAGGCCGCGCCCGAAGCCCCAGGGTGGAGAGCCGGCCTCTTCCTGACGGCTTCGCACCGAACAGCGCTCCAGTGGGAGGTTTGCCGTCTCAGACGACGGCAAAGCTCCCACTGGAGCGTTTGCACGTTCGACCCGCCCGATCGGTGGCCGCCTGCACTTATGTGGCGCAAACGCCAAAGGGCCGTCCGTGGCCACGGCGGACGTGATAGACCAGTGGTCAACGCGCCCAAGGAGGGGTCTAATGAAGCGTCTCGACACGGACGTCGTGGTCATCGGAGGCGGCTCTACGGGGCTGGGAGTGGTTCGCGACGCCGCCAT
>JBDHZH010000087.1:0-11578 GCA_039811745.1 Arachnia sp. | reverse complement strand
TCGACGACGAACCGCTGCCGGAGCCGCGGCAGGTAGCCGGCCGCGAAGACGGCGACGTCGGCGGCCGGGATGCGCATGGTGCCCGCGCCCAGCAGCTCCTGCTCCCCCTTCGACAGCGCCCTGACCAGGGGTCCGAACCAGACCCGGTCCCCCGTGTTGATCCAGACGCCATGCGCCGGGGTCCCCAGGAGCATGCCTGGCCCGAACAGTGCGGCCGAACTGCCGACCCGCACGAACGGCACCAGAGCGATCCCCGCGTCGTCCCCGTCCACGAGGAACCGCAGCTCCGCGGGCTCGGCCAGCAGTTCTGGCTGCGGCACGTCCCGCCTGCCCGGCCCCTTCCCGGCGACGAACCCGACGCCGGCCTCGGCGGCCCGCCGCAGCGCAGGCCACACGCCGGGGTCGCAGTTGCGCAGCTCGAGCGCCTGCGAGGCCGAGTAGATGAAGCCGCGGTAGGTGTCCCTGATGGCGTTCAAGGCCGCGAGCTGCGCCGGGTTGAAGCCCTCCCTGGTGTACCTGAGGTCGTTCCAGTTGGCACCCGTCCGCACCCAACGCTCGCTGCGGCCCCACCTGAGCGGCAGCAGCGCCGGCCCGTAGCCGTCCTCGTCGAACTGGATCGCGAGCCTGGCGCCTTCCGTGTTCGGCACGAAGGTCCGCAGCACCGGGTCGAGGACCCGGCGCCAGGGGGCCGTCTCCTCGTGGACGGCCGTCCCGCGGGCATGCACCAGGAGCGCGGCGGCGTGCTTGCAGAGGCTGCCGACCGGGCAGGCGCAGATCGTGGTGATCCTGCCACGGGCCGGGTCGTGGACCACCGACGTTCGGTACGACCGGTACCCGGAGCCCTGCACCTGCGCTGACAGCAGTTTCTCCGCGACGATGACGTGGGAGATGCGGCCCTGCGCCGCGTAGTCACGCCCCCGATCGAGCGTCGCAGAACCGAAGATCCGCACCAGGTCGGCGTCCGTAAGTTCGGTCACCCATCCGGGGTATTCCTTCATCGTGGCGTCACCCGGCCTGCCCAGCCCGGCAGGCTCAGCCGGGCAGACGCATCAGCATGATGACGTGGCGGTAGTCGAGCAGCGGGTCGCCGTCGATGGTGGCCAGTCCCATGATGAGACAGGGCTTGCCCGGGGCCGTGAACGAGAAGTGCGCGTAGGGTGCGTCGAGGGCGTTCAGGGCGTCCACGAGGTAGGCGGGGTTGAAGCCGGCCGCGGTGATGGTCGGCTCGTCCGTGGTCACCTCCACCTCGGCCTGGATGGCCTCGGAGGCCTGCGCCTGGTCACCGGTGGCGGCCTCGAGTGCGACGTTGTCGTCGTTGATGAGCATCCGCAGCGGGGTGTTCCGCTCGGCTACCAGCGAGACGCGCTTCACGGCCGCAAGCAGCTCGTCGCGGGAGATCCGGACTGTGACGGTGGCGTCGACGTCCATCAGGTGCCGCACCTTCGGGAAGGTCTGGTTCAGCAGGCGCGTCGTCGCCTCCTTCGTGCCCGAGCCGCTCTCGCCGGAGAAGCCGATCAGGCCCTCGCCCGCCGAGTCGGTGGTGGACAGCGACACCGTCACGGTCTTGCCGGACGACATGGACTTGGACGTGTCCGACAGGACGCGCCCCGGCACCAGCACCGCACCCTCGATCGAGGGCGACGACGGCTTCCAGGTGAGCTCCTTCAACGCCATCCGGTACCGGTCGGTGGCCAGCAGCGACATCTGCTCGCCGTCGAACTCCACCCTGACACCGGTGAACACGTTCAACAGCTCGTCGCGCCCGGCTGCGACGAACACCTGTGCGACGGCCTTCTCGAAGACGGACGCGTCGATGACGCCGGTCTGGGTCGGCAGCTCGGGCAGTGTCGGGTACTCGTCGACGGGCAGCGTCTGTAGCGTGAAGCGGGCGGACCCGCACGTCAGTTCGACCCTGGAGTGGTCGCCGTTCAGGTCCACGGACTTGTGGGGCAGCGAACGGGCGATCTCGTTCAAGAGCCTGCCGGAGACGAGCGCGGTGCCCTCGTCGGTGACCTCGGCGGGCATGGTGACCTTCGCCGACGTCGTCGAGTCGAAGCTGGAGAGGGTGACCTGTTCGCCGGAGGCCTCGATCAGCAGCCCGGCGAGGATGGGGGCGGTCGGGCGGCTGGGCAGGCTGCGGGCGACCCACGCCACTGCATCGGCAAGCGCATCGCGTTCCACACGGATCTTCACGTCGTCGTCCTCACGTCCCGGGCACCCAAAAAGCCAGTCATCCCAACAATCTGCAAAGCATAGCGGCAACGGCTCACCCCGGGCGGCCGTGGCGGGGCCCCTGTCGTCATTCGGAGGCGACGGCGTCGAGCACGTCGAGGCGTGCGGCGCGGCGGGCCGGGGTGATGGCGGCGACGAGCCCGAGCCCGACCGCCAGCACGAGGAAGAGCAGCACCTGCGGCCACGGCACGACCAGGTCGGTGATGCCGTTGTCGCGCAGCAGCACCACCAGCACGACGCCGAAGACCAGCCCGAGCACGACGCCGAGCGAGGCACCCATGGCGGCGACGACGAGGCTCTCGAGGGTGACCATCCGGCGCAACTGCGCCCTGGTCAGTCCGACGGCGCGCAGCAGCCCGATCTCCCGCGTGCGCTCGAACACCGAGAGCCCCAGCGTGTTGACGATCCCGAGCACCGAGATCACCACGGCCAGCGCCAGGAGCGCATAGACGATCGAGAACAACTGCTGGAACCGGCCGACCAGCGCGTCGGCATACTGCGCGTTGTCCGTGACGACCACCGTCGGCATGCCGGAGGTGACCCCGTCCAGGGCCGTGCGCACCGCCGCGGCATCGGCGCCGCCGGCCAGCTTCACCTTCACCTCGTTCACGGTCCTGGCGTCGCCGAGCTTCGGGTACGTGGCGAGGTTGACGACCATGTCGGTGGCGACGGCGCGGCCGGTCGGGTCCTGGAAGATGCCGGTCACGAGCAGGTCGACGGTGCCGCCGGTGATGGTCGGCGCCCGGAAGGTCTTGCCCATGGGCAGGCCGAGCTTCCTCGACGCGTCGAAGGACAGCATGACCGAGTTGTCGTCGGCCCCGAGCTGGCCCGCCAGCACCCTCAGCGCGCTGCCGTCGGTCAGGCCCTGCGGGCTGGTGCCGAGCACGCCGAGGGTCGTGCCGTCGACGACGGTGCCCGACCTCGCGAACGTCCAGACCTCGGCGACGCCGTCGATTGCGGCAGCCTTGTCTGCGACGGTGCGGTCGAAGGGCTGGTAGTTGACGGGCGAGATGACGAAGTCGCCGCGCTGGTTCTCCGTGACGCCGGCCCGGATCGACGTCGTGGTGCTGTCGGCGAGGATGGCGACCGTGGTCACCAGGGCGAGCCCGATCATGAGGGTCGCGGCAGTGGCTGCGGTCCTGCGGGGCTGCCGGGCGGCGTTCAGGCCGGCCAGGCGGCCCACCTCGCCGAACATGCGCCGGTACAGGCGCGTCGCCAGCCACACGACGGGTCGTCCGATAACGGCCGCGGTCAGGACCATGCCCACCAGCACCGCAGCCGACCCGATCCCCACCCAGTACAGCGGGCCCGGCACGTTCAGCCAGAGCCCGCAGATGATTGCGGCGGCGCCGAGCTGCAGCAGCCCGAAGCCGATCATCACCCCCCACTCGTTGGGGGCCTGCGGGCCCGTGGCGGCCGCCTCGGCCATGGCCTCGACGGGGCGTGTCGCCGACGCCCGGCGCGCAGGCACCAGTGCGGCCAACACCGTGATGACGAGCGCCAGCACGTAGGACGCGACCACAGCCTGCCACGTCAGCGCAGGGACAACGACACCCATGTCCATGCCCGCCACGCCGAGCGCCGCGATGATCCCCCAGCACAGCAACCAGCCGCCGGCGATGCCCACCGTCGCGCCCGCCAGCCCCACGACGACCGCCTCGAACAGCACGGCGTCGCGCACCTGGGACCGCGTGGCGCCGAGCGCCCGCAGCAGGGCGAGCTCACGGCTGCGCTGAGCGACGAGGATCGAGAACGTGTTCCAGACCAGCAACGCCGCCACCACGAGCGCGATGGCCGCGAACACCAGCAGGAACGTGTTGACGAACGACAACCCGACGTTCAACTGCTCGGTGAACTCGTCCGCCAACTGCTGGCCGGTCGCGGCCCTGAAACCCGCCGGCGCCAGGCCCGCGACGTCCTGCGCGAGCGCCCCGACGTCGGTGCCCTGTTTCGCCGCCACCCAGATGCCGGTGAACACGTCCTGGCCGCCCACGAACAGCCGCTGGGCCTCGTGCAGCGTGAAGAACAGGTAGGTCGCGCCGGCGTTGCCGCCTGCGCTGTAGGACGCGGTGCCGGCCACCTTGTACGTCTGCACCCCGTTGAACGGCGTCGACACCTGGATCTGCTGCCCGATGGCGAACCCGCCCCTGGCGAGCGTCGCCGGATCCAGGGCGACCTCGTCGTCGGCCTGCGGAGCCGCCCCATCGACGACGTGCAGCCCCTCGATTCCGCCGGCCGCCGGCGTGGTGTGGAAACTCGACCCCATCCCCGGCGCGCCCTCGAAGGCCAGCACCAAGCCGCCGACCATCGGGTAGACGGCGAAGCTGTTCACCACGCCCGTGGCCTCGGCGACGCCGTCGAGCCCGGAGATCTTGTCGACCACCCCGGGCTGCAGCGTGATCAGCGCCGGGGCCGTGGTGCCCTGCGTGGTGCCGCCCAGCGCCTCGACGGCGACGTTGACGTCTGCGAACTGGCCCTTCAGCAGCCCCTCGAAGCTCGCCGACAGCAGGTTGGTGAAGATCAGCGACCCCGACACGAACGCGACGCCGAGCACGATCGAAAACGCGCTCAGCATCAGCCTGAGCTTGCGCCCCAGGATGGACTTCCACGCAGCGTGCAGCACGGTCAGTCCAGGATGGCGCGGCGCGGCCGGCTGAGTTCGGTCTCCGGGACCTCGTCGAACGGGTCCGCCCGCTCCGGTAGCGGCCCGCCCTCCCGGAACACGTCGACGTCCTCCGACTCGTCGAAGTACCCGATGTCCCGCGGCTCGACGACCTCCTCAGGCTCCCGGGCTGCGACGGCGTCGATTCCCGGGCCGGGCGCAATCCCCTCGAAATCCCGGCCGGGAGCGCGCTCGGCGCGTTCCTGCGGGAGGTCGGTGCGCGGGTAAAGGCGTGCGACGGCGCGCAGCAGGTCGTCCTGCGTGGCGTCCCTGGCCTCCTCGACGATGCGCCCGTCCGACAGGAACACGACGCGGTCGGCGTAGCTGGCCGCGTGCGCGTCGTGGGTGACCATCACCACCGTCTGGCCGAACTCGTCGACACTGCGCCTGAGGAAGCCGAGCACCTCGGCGGCGGACGTCGAATCCAGGTTGCCGGTCGGTTCGTCGCCGAAGACGATGTCGGGCCGGTTCATGAGGGCCCTGGCACAGGCCACCCGCTGCTGCTGCCCGCCGGACAGCTCCGACGGCTTGTGCTCCAGCCGGTCGCCGAGCCCGAGGACGCCGACGATGCGTTCGAACCAGTCGCCGTCCACCGCCCGGCCCGCGATGGCCAGCGGCAGCACGATGTTCTCCCGGGCCGTGAGCGTAGGCACCAGGTTGAACGCCTGGAAGATGAACCCGATCCGGTCGCGGCGCAGCTCGGTCAGCGGCGTGTCCCTGAGGGAGGCGACGTCGACGTCGCCTATCCACACCTGGCCGCTGGTCGGGGTGTCGAGCGCCGCGAGCAGGTGCATCAGCGTGGACTTGCCCGACCCGGACGGCCCCATGATCGCGGTGAACTCCCCGCGCACCACCTCGAAGTCGACGTCGTCCAGCGCTGTCACCCGGGCGCTGCCCGCGCCGTAGATCTTCGTGAGGCCGACGGCCCTGGCTGCAACGTCCACCCGTGAAACGCTACCAGCCGGGCCTGACTGTTTCGGTGGAAGACGAGGCCGCGGGCCCGGACAACCCACAGCTTCCCCACCTGTTACTTGGAGGGGATGGAGATGTGTAATTACCAGTAGTGGTCATCACTGCTGTGGAACCTGTGGAAACCGGGTGAATGCGCTTGTCAGCATGGAATCACCCATGTGGACGCCCTGTTGACGACCATCAAACTACACGGGGAGGATCTGTGGGAGGTTCCCCGCCGTCGACGGGTCCCCATCACTTTCCACACCTTTCCACAGTTTCTGTGCACAACTTGTCGGAACCTGCGAGCCCCTCACCGCTGGTCGAGACCCCCCTCCGACGCTGGTCGAGTAGTGCCCGGCGAGGAACGAGCCGGGCACGTGTCGAGACCTCGACCAAGTTCCCGGGGACCCTCACCGGATCTCGACACGCCTCCTCGTTCCTCGTCGGCTACTCGATCAGCGGTGGTGGGTCTCCGACGCCGGTCGAGTAGCACCCGGCGACGGACGAGCTGTAGTTCCGCTGGTCGAGTAGTGCCCGGCGAGGAACGAGCCGGGCACGTGTCGAGACCCCGACCAAGTCCGCAGGGACCCTGGTGGGAGACGGGGCTCAGGACTGGCGGATGCGGTTGGTGAGTTCGGTGACCTGGGTGTAGAGGTCGCGGTCCTCGCCCATGCGCTGGTCGATCTTGCGGACGGAGTGCAGGACGGTGGTGTGATCGCGGCCGCCGAACTTGGCGCCGATCTTCGGCAGGGACAGGTCCGTCATCTCGCGGCACAGGTACATCGCGACCTGCCTCGCGCCCGCGATGTTGGCGACACGGCTGGCGCCGGTCAGGTCGTCGAGGGAGATGTTGAAGTAGCGGGAGGTGACGGCCATGATCGTCTCGGCGTCGACACGGACCTCGCCGCCGTCGGGGATGAGGTCCGCGAGGACGGTCTCGGTGAGCGCCAGGTCGATCTCCTGATGGTTCAGGCTGGCCAGCGCCGCGACGCGGGTAAGGGCGCCCTCGAGCTCGCGGATGTTGGAGGTGATCTTGGACGCGATGAGCTCCAGCACCTGCGTGCCGGCCGTCAGACGCTGCGACGCCGCCTTCTTGCGGAGGATCGCGATGCGGGTCTCCAGGTCGGGCGGCTGGATGTCGGTCATCAGACCCCACTCGAACCTGGACCTCAGGCGCGGTTCGAGCGCCTCCAGCAGCCGCGGGGGCCGGTCGGAGGTCATCACGATCTGCTTCTGGGCATTGTGGAGGGTGTTGAAGGTGTGGAAGAACTCCTCCTGGGTCTGGATCTTCGACTCCAGGAACTGGATGTCGTCGACCAGCAGCACGTCGACGTCGCGGTAGGCGCGACGGAACTCGGCGGTGCGGTTCTCGGAGATGGCGTTGATGAAGTCGTTGGTCAGTTCCTCGGTGGAGACGTACCTGACGCGGAGGTTGTCGTAGTAGCTGCGGACGTAGTGTCCGATCGCGTGCAACAGGTGCGTCTTGCCCAGCCCGGAGGGGCCGTAGATCATCAGCGGGTTGTACGACTTCCCCGGCTGCTCGGCGACGGCCGCTGCCGCCGCGTGCGCGAACCGGTTGGAGGAGCCGGCCACGAACGACTCGAACGTGTACCGGGGATTCAGACGGTTGCCGCCGTCGAGCCGATCGGGGGCGTTCGTCGCACCGAGCACCCCGACGGGGGCGAACGACGGCGTCGCGTCGCCGGCGGCCGCGGCGGGGGTCACGGGTTCGGGGACGGCGTCGACGACGAAGTCCGGGTCGATCATCACGGCCAGGCGCATCTGCTGGCCGGAGAACTGGGTGAGCCACTGCTCGATGTCGCCCCGCAGCTTGGACTCGATGCGGTCCCTCGTCGGTTCGTCGCCGACGGCGACCATCAGGGTGCTGCCGTGCATCGCGACGGGCTTGGTGCGACGCAGCCAAGCCCGGTTCGGGCTGTCGGCCTCGCGGATGACGGCGTCCCAGAGCGTGGAGACGGCAGGAGTGGAGGCGGAATCAGGCACCAGCCCCCCTGTTCCCGGAGCCTTGCCCCGCACTCATAGAAACAATCCACACGGTTGTCCACAACAGGGTACAACTGCGTACGGGCGACGCCTCGTGGCCATCACCATGTGGAAAAGTCCGCCAACGAGCCATGAAACTAGCCGCCCCGGGGGGAGTCCGCAAGCGAATTCGGTGAACTCCGGCGTGTCGGCTTTACTTACATCACTGTGGTTTGCTCGGTTCCCCCGTTTGGCCTGCCCGGTTTGTCCCGACGGTGTCCGGGAGCGTATCGTTGACCAGTCGCTGCCCTCGGGTGGCGGCCACTTCCCCTGCCCGCGAGGGCAGTACTTTCCGACCTACACAGCCAGGGAGTCTCCCCCATGAGCAAGCGCACGTTCCAGCCGAGCAACCGTCGCCGCAGCCGCACGCACGGATTCCGTCTCCGCATGCGCACCCGCGCCGGCCGTTCCATCCTCGCGGATCGCCGCCGCAAGGGCCGCGTCCGCCTGGCAGGCTGACCAAGCCACGTGCTCCCGAGGTCCCGGCGGCTGCGTCGCTCCGGTGATTTCACCGGGGTGTTCAGGGCCGGGGTCAGGGCTGGGACACCGAGCGTGGTCGTGCACCTGCAGCCGATCTGCGAACCGAATCCACCCGAGGTCACTCGGGTGGGTTTTGTTGTGTCGAAGAAGGTCGGCAACGCCGTCGTGCGCAACCGCGTGAAGCGCAGGCTGCGGCACCTGGTGCGCGATCTGGCGACGCCGGTGCCCGCGAACGTGGTCGTCAGGGCGCTGCCGCCCGCAGCGACGGAGCCGGAACGCCTCGCCGCCGACCTGTCGTCCGCGTGGCAGCGGGCCGTGCGCAAGGCCCAGCCATGCTGAAGTACCCGCTGATCTGGTTCATCAAGGGCTGGCGGCGTTTCATCTCGCCGGCCTACGGCGACGTGTGCAAGTTCCACCCGACGTGCTCCGCCTACGGACTGCGCGCCGTCGAGGAGCACGGCGCGATCCGCGGCTCCTGGCTGATCGTCCGCCGTCTCATCCGGTGCCACCCGTGGTCCATGGGCGGCGTCGACTACGTCCCCGGCACACCCGAGGCAGTGCGGTGGGCCGAGGAATCCAAGCAAGACCAATCCCCCGGGCCCGTCCCGGCAGTACATGGCTGAGGTGGCCTGAGTGAATCCGTTGTTGATCCCCCTGAGCATCTGGGACTCCATCTACGGCGCGTTGTCGACGATGATGCAGCCCATCTACTGGGCCGTGTCCGGCCTGGTGGTGTTCTACCACTGGCTGCTGTCGTTCGTCCTGCCACCGGACTCCGGCGTGACCTGGACGCTGTCGATCATCCTGCTCACCGTCACCATCCGCATCCTGCTGATCCCGCTGTTCGTCAAGCAGATCAACTCCGCGCGGAACATGCAGCTCATCCAGCCCAAGGTGCAGGAACTTCAGAAGAAGTACGGCGCCGATCGCCAGAAGATGGGCGAGGAGACGATGAAGCTGTACAAGGAGGAGGGTGTGAACCCGATGGCCTCCTGCATGCCGCTCCTCCTTCAGATGCCCATCTTCCTGGCGCTGTTCCGCGTGCTGCAGGGTGTGGCCGACGGCCAGGTGCGCGGCTACTTCTTCAAGGACAACCCCCAGCTGGTGACGTCGCTGCAGAACGCACAGATCTTTGGTGCCGGCTTGGCCGAGCGCGTGTTCCCGCTCCAGCCCTTCGGAGCGACGCAGGTGGTCGGCATCATCCTGGTCATCCTCATGGTGGGCACGCTGTTCATCACGCAGCTGCAGCTGATGCGCAAGAACATGCCGCCCGAGGCCCTGACCGGCCCGATGGCGCAGCAGCAGAAGATGATGCTGTACCTCTTCCCGGTCATGTACGCGGCGTCGTCCGTCGTGATCCCGATCGGTGTGCTGATCTACTGGCTGACCACCAACATCTGGACCATGGGCCAGCAGGGCATCCTCATCCGCAACAACCCGGCACCCAACACGCCCGCCTTCATCGACTGGGAGGAGCGCATGATCGCCAAGGGCAAGGACCCGAAGCAGATCATGGCCGAACGTGAGGCCAAGCGGAGGCGGAAGTCCAACCCGTCCGCCGGGCGCACCGTCGCCGGCTCGACCACCACGAGCACCGTCACCACCTCGGCCGGCTCCGGAGACGGCGAAGAGGCAGCGGAGTCGACCACGACGGTGGCCCGCCAGCAGGTGACCCGTCAGACTGTCCGCACGACGGATGACGGCAAGACCGTCGTCGTCCGCAGGCAGCCGAAGCAGCAGACGCGCTCAACCCGCAAGAAGAACTGATCCCCCGGGCCATCTGGCCACCTGACTGGAAGGCATGGACCTGCCATGAGCGAGAACGTGGAAGCCGAAACCACCCCCGCACCCAAGAAGACCTCCGCCAGCGAGGCACTCCTCAACGAGGGCGACATCGTTGCCGACTACCTCGAGGAACTGCTCGACATCGCCGACCTCGACGGCGACATCGAGAACTCCGTGGTCGGAGGGCGTGCGCACATCGCCATCGACACCGACGATGAACGCCTCGTCGGCGCGGGCGGGGAGGTGCTTGAAGCGCTGCAGGAACTGGCCCGGCTCGTCGTCATGACCGAGACCGGCGTCCGCTCCCGCCTGACCCTCGACGTCGCCGGATATCGCGAACGTCGTCGGGTGGAGCTGACCGCCCTGGCCCGCGACGCCATCGCCGAGGTCGTCGAGCGGGGCGAGCCCGTGCGTTTGGCCCCGCTGAACGCCTACGAGCGCAAGATCGTCCACGACACCGTCGCCGAGGCCGGCCTGCACAGCGAGTCCGAGGGCGAGCCGCCGCTGCGACGCGTGGTCGTCTCCAAGTGATCCTGCCCGACGAGGGCCACGACCCGCTGGTCGGGCCCGACGAGGAGTCGGCGCGAACCGCCCTGCTGGAACGCTTCCCGGATGGCGCCGAGGGCCTGGAGGCCTACGCCGACATCCTCGGCACGAAGGCCATCGAGTGGGGCCTCGTCGGCCCGCGCGAGGGCGACAAGATCTGGAGCCGGCACATCGGCAACTCGCTGGCGCTCGCCGACGTGCTCGGCGTGGGGCTGGAGGTGGCTGACGTCGGTTCGGGTGCCGGCCTGCCCGGGCTGCCCCTTGCCCTTGCGAGGCCTGACCTGCGCGTGACCCTGGTCGAGCCGCTGCTGCGGCGGGCCACGTTCCTCTCCGAGGCCGTGGAGGATCTCGGACTTCATGGCCGGGTCACCGTGGAACGGGCCAGGGCCGAGGAGTTCCGTCGCCGGTTCGACGTCGTCGTGTGCCGCGCCGTCGCCCCGCTGGAGCGTCTTTTGAAGTGGACCACTCCCCTGTTCCAGCCCGCCGGAGAACTCATCGCCCTCAAGGGACTGACGGCCGAACGTGAGGTCGCCGAGGCGCAACGTGCCATGGCGCGCATGGGTCTCGATGCCGAGATCCTGGAACTCCGCACCGCCCCGGAGGTCGAGCCGACACGAGCCATCCGCGTCAAAGCGGTGTAGAGATATGTCGATATAGAGACGTAGCAGTAAAGCGGCGTATCTGTACCGCCTAGTGGTTCCCGCTGGCCGAGCCAGCGAGCGCCAGCGAGCGTCGGTCGAGGCCTCCGGTGGCTGTGGAGTGAATTATGAATTTCGGACCGGTTTTCAACCTGTCTTCAGGCTGCTTGTTGTGATTTGTACCAGTCTTGTTCAGCTTCGTTTGGGGTTCGGTACCCAAGAGCTGAATGCAACCTTG
>JBDHZH010000086.1:0-12507 GCA_039811745.1 Arachnia sp. | reverse complement strand
TGCACACCGAGGATGAGCCGTTCAGCCCGCTCGGTGTCTACGGGCAGACGAAGGCGGCAGGCGACGCGCTGGTCGCCACACTGCCGCGGCACTGGATCGTCCGCACCAGCTGGCTGATCGGCGACGGCGGCAACTTCGTGCGGACAATGGCGTCCCTGGCCGACCGCGGCATCAGCCCCGAAGTCGTCGGCGACCAGATCGGGCGCCTGACGTTCGCCGACGACCTCGCCGCCGCGATCTGGCACCTCGTCGACACCGGAGCGCCGTACGGAACCTACAACGTGACGTCCGACGGCCCCGCCCACAGCTGGGCGGACATCGCCCGCGTCGTGTTCCGGGCGAGGGGCAGGGACCGAACCGACATCCGCGAGGTCGGCACCGCGACGTTCCTCGCAGGGCGCTCCGCATCGCCCCGGCCGGGCAACAGCGTGCTCGCGCTGGACAAGCTCCGATCCACCGGCTTCGCCGTCCCCTCCGGGGACACGCGGCTCGCCGACTACCTGGAGGCCCTCCCCAGGCCGTGACGGGCCCCCGGGACAGGGGTCCTCCCGGGCAGATGACGCCCGATCACAACTCGGGCCTGAATCCCAGCAGCTTGCTGTTGTCGTAGTCGGGGTTCACCACGCGCGCGGGGTTTCCCGCCACCAGGGCGCCGTCCGGCACATCCTTCGACAGCACCGCACCGGCCGAGATCGTCACACCGTCGCCGACGTGGATGGCGCCGGTGATGATGGCGCCCGGTCCGATCCAGACGTTGTCACCGATTTCGGGCACGCCGTGGTCGCCCTTGGCCACCCGCTGACCGATCGTCACATTCTGGTGGATCACGCAGTTGGTGCCGATGCGGACCGGGCCGACGAGAATGCCGTGTCGATGCATCAGCAGCAGGCCCGGCCCCACCTGCGCCTGCGGGCTGATGTCGGTGTGGTCGATGTGGGTGATCACGCGGTTGACGATCTGGTGCAGGACAGTCAGCAGGGCTCCGGCGACGGGTCGATCGGCGCGGATCTCCCGCGCATACCGGCCGAACCGGTAGGCCGCGACACAGTGGTACTCCGAGTCGAGCAGCCGGAACCGGTACCAGTCCCGGAGCGTCCGGTCGCCGGACGGACCCACCGCACCGAACGCCCGTGCCCGGTCGGCCCGAAGGGCACTCCGGAACCGCGCACCCGCCTGCCCCCGACTCATGTCCCCTCCGGTGTCTGCTTCCTGTCGACGTAGGCCACGATCCGGTCGATGCCGTCGAGGTTCTCGGGTGTGGTCTCGGTGTCGATGACACGCAGGCAGAACTCCGCCTCCAGGAACTCGATCAGTTCCAGGACCCCCGTGGAATCGATGGCCCCGGATTGGAGCAGCGACTCGTCGTCTGCGGGCATGCGGCTCTCGTCCCCGAGCAGCAGGCTGTCCAACACGAACGTCTGCACGCGTCGACGAATGTCCTCCATCGGCTCCCCCTTGATGCCAGTCACGACGCGATTCTAGCCCCGTATCCGCGAGCGGACCCTCGATTGGTACCGTTCCCCCCGCGCACCCGACCCGGGACTGCGGGCAACGTCCCCACCGCGTCGTCCCATCAGCCTCACCGTTCCTGCCGCAACGGCGCCGGACGATGGTTAGTGTGGGGAGGGGCGCCACCGACACGAGACCGGGCTGGACGGTGTCGGCAGGATGCCCGGGAGGGAGCGGGCGTCGTGGGCGAACCACTGGACCGGCAACGGCTGGCCGAACTGGCATGTGTCGGGGCGGGCACAACGGATCCGGAGCTGCGCGCCCTCGAGCGGGCGATGTACATCGAGGAGGTCCTTCCCATCGTCCTGCCGGACTCGGTTCTGGACGACAGGCACCTCGGCACCGAGGCGTCGGTGCTGGCGGTGCTCCGCGCACAACCCACCCCGAGGGGGTGAGGGCACGTGTGCGGCATCTGCGGCATCCACCCGGCCGGGCCACAGGACATGGCCCTCGTCGAGCGCATGCTGGGGGCACTCAGCCACAGGGGCCCCGACGGCAGCGGGTACTACCTCGACGACGACGTGATCCTCGGCCACACCCGCCTCGCCATCGTCGACCCCGCGGGCGGGGCGCAGCCGATGGCGACCGCGGATTCGCGCCTCTGGGTCTCGTTCAACGGCGAGATCTTCAACCACGTCGAACTGCGGGCCCAGCTGGAGGACCGGGGTCACGTCTTCCGGACGCGTTCAGACACCGAAGTCATCCTCCACGCATTCCAGGAGTGGGGGCCGGAGGCGTTCGGGCGGTTCAACGGCCAGTGGGCCATCGCACTTTGGGACAGGGTGACGAAGGAACTCATCCTCAGCCGCGACCGCTACGGCGTGCGCCCCCTGTACTACGCCAGGAGCCGCGGCCGCCTCCTGTTCGCCTCCGAGATGAAGGCGTTGTTCACGGACGGCTCCCTCCCGTTCGCGCTCGACCCTGCCGGGCTCGACCAGACCCTCACCTTCTGGTGCCCCGTGGCACCACGCACCCCGTTCGCGGGGGTTGAGCAGGTCCCCCCCGGAACCTACCTCAGGTTCCGCGAAGGCCACATGTCACGCGTCACCTACTGGACGCCCGCGTTCCCGGAGCCCGGCAGCGCGAGCCCCCGGACCCTGGACGAGCACGCCGAGGAACTGCGCGAGAGGCTCACGAAGGCGGTCCGCCTCCGTTTCACCCGCAGCGACGTCCCCGTCGGCGCCTACCTCTCCGGCGGCATCGACTCCGCGGTGACAACCGCCATCATCACCTCCATCGCCGGCATCCCGGTGGACACGTTCTCGCTCCGCTTCACGGACAGAGACTTCGACGAGGGCCCCTACCAGTCACTGCTGACAAGGCAGTTCGGGACGGTCCACCACGACGTGGAGGTGCGCGAGTCCGACATCGCGGAGGCCTTCCCGGACGTCGTGCGTCACGCCGAGCACACCCTGCTGAGGACGGCCCCGGCACCGATGTTCCTGCTCTCACGGCTCGTCCGGGAGCAGGGCTTCAAGGTGGTGGTGACGGGCGAGGGCGCCGACGAGGTGTGGGGCGGCTACGACATCTTCCAGGAGGCCAAGGTGCGCCGGTTCTGGGCGCGCAACCCCGAATCGGCCGTCCGTTCCCGCGCCGTCGAACTGCTCTACCCGTGGCTGAGCCGCTCCCCGAACCGCGCCCCCGCCTTCAGCGCCGGCTTCTTCGGCCGCAACCTGGATCCGGCCGACCCGGCCCTGTCGCACCGTCCCCGCTGGGACTCGACATCGGCCCTCAAGGGCATGCTCACCGAGCCGATGCGGGCGGCACACCCCAAGATGGCCGAGGAGGAGTTGCTGCAGGCGATGCCCGACCGGGAATGGGACACACTCGGGCGTGCCCAGTGGCTGGAGATGGTCACACTGCTGCCCGGCTACATCCTGGCCTCGCAGGGCGACAGGATGCTGATGGCGCATTCGGTCGAGGGCCGCTTCCCGTTCCTCGACCCCGAGCTCGGCCGATACGCCGGCACGGTCCCGTCCAGGCACAAGATCCTGGGGCTGGACGAGAAGCACCTGGTCAAGCGGGCCTTCGCGGGCAGGATCCCGGACGAGGTCCTGAAGCGCCCGAAGCAGCCCTACCGGGCGCCCGGCGCCACCGGCTTCTTCAACGACGGCGCACCCGACTGGGTAGCCGACGTCACGTCCCAACCGGAAATTGCACGCGTCGGCATCTTCCGGCCCGAGATAGTGGCAAGGCTGGTCGCGAAGGCGCGCTCGTCACAAGGGCGCGCCCTCGGGAACACCGACGACATGCGCCTGGTGGCGGTGCTGTCGACGCAATTGCTCGCCCAAGGGTTCGGCGGCCCTTCCCCGGAACCGCCGCAACCCATGACCGTCATGGATCACCGGGGATGGAACGGGGAGGAACATGCAAGCCTTCGGGGTTGAGAACCTGCGCATCGACGAGGAATCGGAGGTCGAGCGCATCACGGCCGGCATTCGCGGCTACGCGCACCGGTTCCGCCGCAAGGGCGCCGTCGTGGCCGTATCGGGCGGCATCGACTCCAGCGTCGTCGCCGCGCTGTGCGTCCGGGCCCTGGGGCCGGAACGGGTCCTGGCCCTCCAGATGCCGGAGACCGAATCCTCCGGCGAGACCCTGCCCATCAGTTCCGAGTTGGTCCAGTGGCTGGGAGTGGACTCGGTCGTCGAGGACATCACGCCGATCCTCGAGGCCTACGGCTGCTACCGCAGACGCGACGACGCCATCCGCCGCGTCTTCCCCGGCTACGGGCCCGGATTCAAGTCGAAGATCGTGCTGCCGAGTGTGGTGGACTCGGACCAGTACCGGCTCTACTCGGTCGTGATCGAGGGACCCGACGGCACCCGGGAGCAGCGCAGGCTGACCACGGACGCGTACCTGGAGATCGTCGCCGCCACCAACTTCAAGCAGCGGGTGCGCAAGTCCCTGGAGTACTACCACTCGGACAGGCTCAACTACTTCGTCACGGGAACGCCGAACCGGCTGGAGTACGACCAGGGGTTCTTCGTCAAGCTCGGCGACGGCGCGGCCGACCTGAAGCCGATCGCGCACCTGTACAAGTCGCAGGTCTACGCCTTGGCGGAGGCGCTGGGGGTGCCGGAATCCATCCGCAGCCGCCCCCCGACAACCGACACGTACTCGCTGCCGCAGTCCCAGGAGGAGTTCTACTTCAGCCTGCCCTACCAGCGCATGGACCTGTGCCTACTCGGTCTGGACCGGGGCGTGCCCGCCCCGGAGATCGCGGCCGCCGTCGGACTGACGCCCGAGCAGGTCGAACGAGTCCTCCGGGACATCGAGCAGAAGCGCCGGACCACGGCCTACCTGCACGAGGCGCCGATGCTGCTCGGCTGAGCCCAGCGTCGGGCAGCGCGATGGAACAGCCTCAGGCCACTGCTCTCTGAGCGATGGCGGTGGCCATGGCCATGTTCCCGCTGATCGCGGCCGACGCCCGGATGGACCCCACACCGAGCAGCTGCGCGGCTCCCAGGACCCGGCCGCGCAGTTCCACACCGACCACGGGGCCCGGCACCGCCGTGGTCACGATCTCCCGCCACACGAGGTGAGGCAGCCCGGACGGAGCCAGCGCCTTCCAGACCGCCTCCTTGACCGCCAGGCAGCAGGCAAGCTGCCGAGGGACCTCCTCCGGCCCCTCCAGCTCGGACGGATCGAACCAGCGCCGCTCCAGGCTTGGGCCATACGTCGCCCAGACGGAACGAAACCGCGCGATGTCGACGATGTCGACGCCCACGCCGTGGACGGTCACCGAAGGGTCACGGCGTCGATGAAGGCCACGGCGGCCGCACGCTGCCCGAGCTCGTTGAGGTGCCCGGCATCGGAGGCCAGCCGGCTGTTGAGCACGTAGTATGTCTGGTCCCCGTCCTTGCGGGACATCGGGTCCTGGACCATCGTCGCCTCCACCGCAGCGATGTCGAACAGGCGACCCGAGGATCCGTACCTTTCCCGGATCAGCCGGTTGTACCTCTCGCGGGCCACGTTGTCGGCGGGCCCCATCTGGTCGTCCTGCCCGATCCACGACTTCAGGACCTGCTTCCACGACCAGTCGGTGGTCAGCGGCACGGTGGTGTAGAGGAACCGGATGCCCGGATGCGACGCCTCGAGTTCGGTCATCGTCCGGGAGTAGGCGTCGAACAATGCCTGCACGTCGGTGCCGGCCACCACGTCCACGTAGCAGAACTTCAGCACGGCCACGTCGACCTGGTCCCCCATCGGACCAGAAAGCGCGCTCGTGAAGTCCGCGAGCTTGCCCAACGGATCCCCGTTGACGCCGACGTAGGCGTGGGCGAGGAACCCGCCCCGCGCCGCGGCCGCGTCACGCGTCTCCAGCACGACCGGCGCCGGCGCGCCCGCCTCCGCGAACACCGCCTGCACCCCGCTGATCACATTGGCGCCGACGGACTGGTGCCCGAAGAACACCCGCGTCTGGCCGAAGTCGACGAGTTCGTCTTGGGCGGGCGTCGGAATCTCAATCGGTACCATCGCCGAGTCCTTCCCCACCTGCGTCAAGAGCACCGCCCCCATCCCCAGCGCCGCCAGGCACGCCAGCAGCACCAGCTTCACCGACCTTCGCTTCATGCTCCCTCCGATCATCGCCGGCCGCGATGCGGAGGCAGATGTCGCGCACTGCAGCCTTTGAGACCTTGCCGTTGGCATTCAAGGGTAACGCCCCGACGAAATGGACCGAAACAGGCGTCATGTACTTCGGCAACACCGATCGGCAGTGGCGGATGACGTCCTCCTGCCGGACGCCGGCCCCCGGACGCCTGACGGCGACCATCTCCACGCGCTCCCCCGCGGCCTCATCCGGGACACCGACGACGGCAACCGCCACCAGGTCCGGCAGCTGCATGGCGGCGGCCTCGACCTCCTGGCTGGCGATCCTGTACCCCCAGGACTTGATGAAGTCCTCCTGCCTGTCGACGACGAAGATGTATCCCTCCTCGTCGACCGTGGCGAGATCGCCCGTGTGCAGCACCCCGCCCGGGATCTTGCGCTGCGTCTCGGCCGCGTCACCCAGGTACCCGGGGGAGATGTTCTGGCCCGTCGCCCAGATCTCGCCGACCTCACCGGGCGCCACAGGCGTCCCTTCGGGACGGACCACCCTCAACTCGACCCCCGGGATGCCCCTTCCGATGGACCCGATCTTGCGCCGGAGCTCCTCGGGCGGCAGTGCGGACAGCCGCGCCGTCGCCTCCGTCTGGCCGTACATCACGAACACCCGCGCCTGGGGCTGCGCCCGGACCAGCTCCTGGATCAGCACGGGGACCAGCTTTCCCCCCGCCTGCTGCACTGTGCGCAGGTCGGGCAGCGCCTCCCGCCCGAAGCTGCTGTTGCGCAGGAGCATGTGGAAGGTCGACGGAACCCCCGCGAGTCCCGTGCACCGGGCCTCGCGCATGCGATCCACGATCGACTGGGGGAAGACCGCGCTCGGCTGGATCACCAGCGTCGCCCCCGCCCGCAGGTGCGTGTGCAGCAGGGATGCCCCGAACACGTAGCTGAACGGCAGCACGACCAGGATGCGTTCGCTGGGCTCCAGGTGCAGGTACCCGAGGATGGACTCCGTGTTCGCCCGGAGGTTGCCGTGGGTCAGACGCACCGCCCTCGCGTTTCCGGTCGTGCCCGAGGTGAAGGTGTAGACGGCATCTGCGCTGTCGTCGACCACTTCTGCGGGTGATTCTGCGGGTGATTCTGCGGGGGAACCTGCGGGTGATGACGACTCCGCGGCGCCGGCGACGTCCCCGGGGACCTCCGGGGCCATCGGGAGAGGGTTGTCCAGCTCGCCGCCAAGCTTCGCCAGCTCTCGCCGTCCGAGGAACGAGGCGCCAGCGCCGATCCACTCGAGCCGGGCGACCACCTCCCTGGGCGACAGGGTTTCCGGCACGGGGACCGCCACCATGCCCGCAGCCATGGCGGCGAGGTACGACGCCGCCCAGCCGACGTCGTTGGGCCCGTGGACCGCGATCGGCGAGGACTTCGGCAGGTCCAGTGCGGCGATCAGCCGGCGCTGGGCTGCGATCAGCCCGCGGAGTTCGGCGTAGGTGTGCTCCCCCGCGGCATCGATGACGGCCACCGCATCCCGGGAACCGTGCCCCAGCAGGTACTCGACGATGTTCACGCACTCCCCCGCCCCGTGACCGAGTCCGTGACGACGGCGGCGAACCGCTCGCGCGTCACCCTCCAACTCGGGTTCGTCGAGGCCGCCATGGCCGCGAAGTCGGTCGGCGGCTCGTCCACGACCGCAGTCAGGGCATCGGCAAGGGCCGCTGGGGTCGGCTCCACCCACCTCACATGTGGGCTCCGGACCACCAGACGCCCGTCGTGCGAGTCGTTCACCACCGGGACGCACCCAGCCGCAAGCATCTCGTCCACCACGAGGGAGATGTTCGTGAACGACAAGCCAAGGCCCGCGACCGAGGAGTTGTAGAGCTCGTTGAGCTGACCCGGGGTCAACCGGCCCTGCCAGTCGACCGGGAAGGTGAAGCTGGCACGTTCCTGGGGGCCGAAGACCTTGATCGGGACGTCGGGGCGGCGACGATGGAACTCCTCCAGACCCGTCATGGCGAGGAGCGGCCCCCGGCGCGGCGTGCTGGCCCTGGCGTAGAGGACGACACCGGAGCGGGGGCGAGGCGCCAGGAGGGTGTAATCGTCGGTGTCGCACCCGAAGGGCACCCGGCTGCAGGGCACCCCCAGGGCCCCGAGGTGCTCCTCGATCATCTCCCCCAGTGCGATCATGTGGAACCCAAGCCTGTAGGTGGCCTCCGCGAGTTCGTACTCGTAGCCGCGTGCATAGAAGAAGGGCTCGTAGTCCTGGATGAAGTAGAACCGGTGAAGATCCAGCCCACGAGACCTGGCCGACAGCGCGTACGCGGTCTGCCAGCCCGTCGCAACGCAGGCATCGAGCCCATCCAGCCCCGAGTCCAGCGATCGCACCTCGACGTCGAGGTGCGGCCACCCGGCACGGATCGCGCCCGTTCGCTCCTCGACACTCCCGCCGAACACGTCATACAGGAGCAACTCACACCGGTGCCCGGCCAGCTGCAACTCCTCCACCATGCGGAAGGCGGTCGTGTGCCCTCCGGATCCCGGGATGGGCGGGGTCACGATCCAACCGATCCGCAATGGCCGACCCGACGGGCGCGGCGTCGGCTGCGGCGCCGTCCGCGACGCACCGAGGATGTCCTCTGCGAGCACATGGTGCTGGGAGAAGGACGGCGCAACGCGGGACGACAGCCGTGCGGCCAGCCGGGCATGGAGACTCTGACGCCCAGCGCCGGTGCGCGCGTCCGACAGGATCCTCTTGAACTTCTCGAAACCAGACACTGACACACTCCCGACGCTGGGTGCGATGGCGCGGCAACCGCCGACGGACGGACCCATCGTACTGACGAACCGCACCGCCCATGGGCTTTGCCGTCCTGTGATGCGCGGGGACTTCACCGCCACCAGGCAGGACGGTTCGGTCGAGCGCCGATGCGGGCCCACGGACGAGACGACTGTTTCAGTCACAGAACGAAATCGGTCATAGTACAACGGTCTTGGAGACACCGCAAACGAAACGCATGAAACCATTGCATCAGGATGGCTTTGGTGGAAGACTGTCATCAAAAGTAGACACCGCATGACCCGAAAGTTGACTCGGGAGATGCTGGTTCGGGCGGGCCCCACCAGGAGTCCAGGCCCGGCGCCTGAGGTGTCGATTCGCGGGTCGGGGGACCCGCGAGGCGGGTCGGGGGACCCGCATGGTGGATCGGGGGACCCGCCTGTGACTTTCGATCTGGGGGGGATTTGTCATGACCGTTTGGGGAGCCACCGCAAGGCCGGCCGGGCAACTCCGGCACGCGCTGTCGCAATGGGCTGCAGGAGCCAGCGCCACCTCGAGGCAGGGGGCACTCGTCATCGCCGACCTCCTCCTCGTCGGCATCGGGGTCATCGTCGGCTCCTCGGCCCAGTCCATCCTGTTGGTTCCCAGTGCGCACGCAGAGGTGCTGCCAGTCCAACTGTGCTTCGCGCTTCCGTTCCTGTGGGTGGGTGCCCTGGCCGCGAGCGGCGTGTACAGCACCGCTCTCCTGCGCACCGGCGTCACCGAACTCCAGCGCGTCACGCTTGCCTCCTTGCTGCTCGCAGGCATCATCGCAGTCATCTGCTTCCTCCTGGACATCCACCTGTCACGTGGGTTCTTCGTGGCCTTCTTCCTCACGGGGATACCGGTCCTGATCCTCGCGCGACTGGCCCGACGTTGGGTGATCAACCGCATGTGCGAGCGAGGAGCCATCCGGCTACCCGTCCTGCTGGCCGGTTCACCCGCCCACGTGGACGACGTGGCACGGGTCCTGCGCCGCGAGAAGTGGCTCGGATACCACATCGTCGGCGTCCTCACCCCTGAGCCGCTGCGGGAGACCCCCCTGGGGCTTCCGGTTGTCGGCGTGGTCGACGACGTGGCCGAGTTGATCGGCCAGGCAGAGCACCTGCACGCCGTCATCTTCGCCGAGGGTTCCTTCACCGACAGCCGGCATTTCAAGCGCACCACCTGGGACATGGAGGAGCACAGGGCGCACATGATCGTGGCTCCGGCGCTGACCGACGTCAGCGCCGACCGGCTGGCCGCCCGTCCGGTGGCCGGCCTTCCCCTGCTGCACGTCGGGCGTACCCACGCCGAAAGGGCCGGCCGGTGGAACAAGCGCGTCTTCGACATCGTCGGCTCGGGCATCCTGCTGCTGTTCGCACTCCCCGTGATGGCGGTGGCGGCGCTCGCCATCAAGCTCGAAGACGGCGGGCCGGTCTTCTTCAAGCAGACCCGGGTCGGCAGGCGCGGCAAGGAGTTCACCTGCCACAAGATCCGCTCCATGGTCATCGACGCCGAGTCGAGGAAGGCCGAACTCCAATCCCAGAACGAGGGCGCAGGGGTGCTCTTCAAGATGGCACGAGACCCACGGGTCACACGCGCAGGGCAGGTCATCCGCAGGTTCTCGATCGATGAGTTGCCGCAACTCTGGAACGCGTTCAGGGGCGACATGAGCCTCGTCGGCCCCCGCCCCGCCCTGCCGAGCGAGGTGGCAAGGTACGACCCCGACGACACGCGACGACTCGACGTCCGGCCGGGACTGACCGGTCTGTGGCAGGTCTCCGGTCGCTCCAACCTGTCCTGGGACGAGTCCATCAGGCTCGACACGTACTACGTCGACAACTGGTCGATGATGCAGGATCTCACCATCCTGTTCCGAACGGCGAAAGCCGTCCTCAGTTCGCGCGGAGCATACTAGTGTGCGCCGTCGCGGGAGCCCCGGCCGCCTTCCCCCCAATGGCGGTCGGGGCCTCATGCCTCCACAGGGAAACCTCCCCCGATCGGAACGTCACCCTCACGTCCACGCCGCCGCGACGCCCAGGACGACCATGCGCCGAGACACCACATCACGACGGCCGGCTGGGAGGAGACTGGGCACGAGGCCTTCCGTGGCGAGACCTCCCCAGGGCCGCATGCAGTTCAGCAGTGCGTGTGACACAACCACGGACAGCGCACACACCTACACAGATTGGGGCATCATGAACATCCGGTCCATCGGGTCGAAATGCCTGTCGGTGGCGTCCGCGATCCTTCTCCTGGGGGCCGGGACCGCACTCATCCCGTCACGGGCCGATGCCGCAACCTGCGCCACGAAGATCCTGACGATCGTGGCACACCCCGACGACGACCTGCTGTTCATGAACCCGGACATCCAGAACGACATCCGTGGCGGGGCGTGCGCCACCACCGTCTTCGTCACGGCGGGTGATGCGGGCAGCGGGACCGCCTACTGGAGCGGTCGCGAAGTCGGGATCGAGGCGGCCTACGGCACGATGCTCGGGGTCTCCACAGCCCCGCCGTGGACGTCCACCCAGATGACCTATGCCGGGCATCCGGTGGCCACCGCGACAAGCCCGGACGGCCGGGCCACCATGGTCTTCCTCCGTCTGCCCGACGGCGGGCTGAGCGGGGCAGGCAACGCCAGCACCGGCTACCAGTCGCTCGCCAAGCTGTGGGCCGGCGACATCTCCACGATCCAGGCCGTGGACCAGTCCACCTCGTACACGGAGAGTTCGCTTGTTGCGACGCTGTCGGCGATCAGGCAGTCGGTCAGCCCTGCGAAGGTCCGGGTCCAGAACGCCGACCCCTCGGCGACTGACCACAGCGACCACCTGTCGTCGGGCCGGCTCGCCCAGATGTCGCTCGCAGGCTACGGCGGCGCGGTCACGGCCTACCGGGGCTATGACGCGGTCAATCTGGCCGCCAACGTGACCGGGGACGATCTGACCCGCAAGACGGCCGCACTCCTCAGCTACGCCGCCTACGACCCGCAGATGTGCGACGCATCGTCGCCGTGCCCGGACGATACCACCACGGCAAGGCTGGCAAGGCAGTACACGGCGCCGCTGTCAGCCGCATTCACACCGGTGCCCGGCCCTGCCCCCTACAACGGCCCCAACGTCGCCCGCAACGCCTCCGTACTCGCCTCCTCCCAGGCCACCGGCCAGGACGCCACCAAGGCAATCGACTCCATCATCTCCGGCTGGCCCGCCAACGGAGGCGCCGAATGGAGCAGCAACGGCCAACGCGCAGGCGCCTGGCTCCAGCTCTACTGGAACACCCCCCAAACCATCGACCGCGTCTACCTCTACGACCGACCCAACCTCAACGACCAGATCACCGCAGGCACCCTCACCTTCTCCGACGGCACCACGGTGCCCGTCGGCACCCTCAACAACGACGGCACCGCCACCATCATCACCTTCCCAGCCCGCGCCACCACCACACTGAAACTCACCATCACCGCAGTCTCATCCACCACCCAGAACGTCGGGCTCTCCGAAATCGAGGCCTACAACGGCAACCCCACACCGCCACCCACACCGGTGCCCGGCCCTGCCCCCTACAACGGCCCCAACGTCGCCCGCAACGCCTCCGTACTCGCCTCCTCCCAGGCCACCGGCCAGGACGCCACCAAGGCAATCGACTCCATCATCTCC
>JBDHZH010000085.1:0-12528 GCA_039811745.1 Arachnia sp. | reverse complement strand
CGGCCGCCCCCGGGGCTCGCGGTGGGCGTCCCGGTCGCCGGCCCGCCCGCGGTGAGGGCCGCGGCGATCGTCCCGAGCGCGGCGGACGCCGTCGCGCCGACGCAGCCCAGGTCGAGGCTGCGCCCGCAAGTGAGAACGCAGGAGCCTGAGCATGCTGATTCCTCGTCGAGTGAAGTTCCGTAAGCAGCACCACCCGAGTCGGAACGGTCAGGCCAAGGGTGCCACCAAGCTCGCCTTCGGTGACTACGGAATCCAGGCGCTCGAGTCCTCGTACCTGACGAACCGTCAGATCGAGTCCGCTCGTATCGCCATGACCCGTCACATCAAGCGTGGCGGCAAGGTGTGGATCAACGTCTACCCCGATCGTCCGCTGACCAAGAAGCCCGCCGAGACCCGCATGGGTTCCGGCAAGGGTTCCCCGGAGTGGTGGATCGCCAACATCAAGCCCGGCCGTGTCCTGTTCGAGCTCTCCGGGGTTTCGGAGGACGTCGCCCGTGAGGCGATGCGTCTGGCCATTCACAAGCTGCCGTTCAAGGCACGCTTCATCAAGCGCGAAGCAGGTGACATCTGATGCCCAAGTCTTTGACCGCCCACGACCTGCGTGGCCTGTCTCGTGACCAGCTCAACGCCAAGGTCGTGGAGTTGAAGGAAGAGCTGTTCGGGCTCCGGTTCCAGGCCGCAACCGGCCAGCTGGAGTCGCACGGCCGTCTCCGCGAGGCCCGCAAGGACATCGCACGCGTGTACACCGTCCTGCAGGAGCGCAACCTCGGCATCGTGGACGAGCCGAACGTTGAGGAGAAGTGAACATGACTGAGCTGAACAACAACACGGATGACCGTGGCCGCCGCAAGGTGCTTCAGGGCATCGTCGTCAGCGACAAGATGGACAAGACCATCGTCGTCGCAGTCGAGGATCGCGTGAAGCACCCGCTGTACGGCAAGGTCATGACGAAGACCTCGCGTGTCAAGGCACACGACGAGGAGAACTCCGCAGGCATCGGCGACACCGTCCGCGTCATGGAGACGCGTCCGCTGTCCGCGACGAAGCGGTGGCGTCTCGTGGAGATCATCGAGCGCGCCAAGTGAGTTGACAACGCGAGAGGGGCCCCCGGCGATGCCGGGGGCCCCTCTGGCTTCCCATGGCTCAGGCAGGCAGGGCCAGGACGGTGACCAGATCGCGATAGTGCCCCTGCTCCAGTGGGCCGCCGCACGTCACCAGCACGAGCCGGTGCGGCCCCTGCCTGGTGAACAGGTCGGTGGTGTCGGCGGTGCGCGGTCGGCTCGTTGTGGCGGACACCACCCACTCGGACGTGCTGCCGTCCGCCCAATGGAGGACGACCGGGTCGCCCGGCGCGGAGGAGGCGAGTGCCCACAGGGCTCCTTGCCTGCCCTCCCACTTCACATGACCCGAGAGCAGCACGGTGCCAGACGCGTCCTTCGGCCCCGCACCCTCGGTCCAGTAGCCGACCCTGGCAGGGTCTTCCGGCAGCACCAGTTGATCGTCCACAACCGCGGCCGGTTCCAGCGCCGCAGTGACGTCGAGTGCTGACAGGATCAGCAGGGGCCGTCCCGGCATCCCCGTGGGGTCTGCCTGCGGAAGTGCGGACGGTGGGGTCGATGACGTTGACGTGGACGTGGACGGCCGACCCTCGGCAAGCGACTGCCGCGTGGCCGCGTCCGCTGCCGATGCCAGGGGTAGCGGGGCGGGGGAGGGGAACCACAGATTCCATGTGCCCGCGAGCAGTAGGCATGCGATCGCGGCGACGGCCGGCGCCTGCCAGGAACCGGCGAAGCCGCCCGGGTGTCTCGCCCCCGGCCTGCCTGCCATCAGGTTCGGGTCCGGTCGGCCACGCACACTCCCGCGGTGGTGAGCGCGCCGCCGATGGCGATCAGCAGCAGGATCCACTGCACCGGCGCGCCCGGCGTTCCGGCATTGATCCGGGGCCCGGGCGGTGCGGCCGGGACGGTTTCGGGGGCTCGGACCAGGACCGTCTGCTCGGGGAGGCCTGCAGGGTGGTCGACGCTGGTGATAGGGCTCGACCCCAGGCTGATGTCGAGTCGCGCGGTCGCCGTGTAGCAGCCCGGGGCTGCCAGCCTGGATTCCAGGAGCCCCGTCAGGGCATCACCGGTCAGGTCGAGGCCGTCGTAGCGGGTCACCACCGGTGCGCCGGTCCAGTCGATCCCGATGCATTCGGCCGAGCCGCCCCCACCCTTCGCGGGCATGGGACCGAGCAGCCTCCCCGACAGGACCTGACGAATCGGCTCGGCCGAAGCCGGGACGGTACGGGAGGTGGGAATCCCGGTGACGCGGATCGAGTCGCTGACGACCGAATCAGGCGGGGCAGTGCCTGTGACGCCTTCCTTGGTGGCAAGGACTGAGGTGAGGCCGGGCTCGATGACGAGGGCGGTCTCGGACTCCTGCGGCCATGTCGGTCGCGCGGGGGTGACGACCTGGGGGGCCGCCTGGAGTTCCTCCACCCAGGTGTACAGACCGGGTTCCCCGAAGGTCAGGGCGGTGCTCTCGACCCGTGCGCCACCGTCTGGTCCGTAGACCCCGGCGAACGTGGCGGTGCCGACCAGGGGCGCTGCCTCCTGGGAGCTTCCCGTTAGCTCCTCCGGCGTCTCGAACGGGCCGTAGAGCCTGGTGGTGCCACTGAACGTCGCTCCCGGCCGCCCCCCGGCGATGGTGATGACGTCCACGGCGTCCTGGCCCGGAAGCGCCAGGGGGTCCCTGGTCCGGGTCTCGACCTTCGGTTGCCAACTCAGGGGAGCGAGGTGCAGTTCCGCGCTCCAGTCGAGGGACTCCGTCCGGCCTGCGGCCACCAGTCGCTGGACGGTCGGCTCGTCCGGGACGAACAGCCGTGGCCGTGTCGAGGGAAGCCCGGAGGCGGTGACCTCCACTGTTCCGGTGACACCGACCTCACCTGGATCAGGCATCTCGACCCCGAGTACGAATCGGCCCTCCGACGACGTGACGGCATCCGGGCCGGTCAGCGCCACCTCCCCCAGGCCCCGTGCGGTGATCGCCACGCCCGGCACAGGCCGGCCGGTGGCGGCCAGGACCTCAACCACGAGGGAGCCGGTGGGCTCCTCGGATGTGGGCCTCCGTGTCCATTCCGCATTCAGCCGGTACGGCCCGGCAAGGCTCTCCGCCGCCGCGGCCAGCCGCTCGTACTCGGCGGACACCTCCGGATGGGCGGCCACGACGGCGGCCCAGCGTGACGACTCGCGCGCCTCCTGCTCCGGCCCGAGGATCGTCAGCCGACGGACGAGGTGCTCGGTTGCGGCAGCCACGGCCGGCGCGGGGTTCCGACCCACCGTCTGCAGCGCCCACGCCATCTGTGCAAGTTCGACGTCCGAGACCCAGACGTCGGAGGAGCCGTGGACGGCGGCGTCCGCGCCCCAGCCGGACTGCTTGCGGAAGCCGGGTTCGGTGTGCTCGGTCCAGCCGGACGCCTGGCGCGGGGGGCCGGAGTTGAGGTCGGTGCAGAAGGCCGTGACTTCGCCCACGTGGTAGGCGCCGTACCAGCCCCGACCGGTTGCCGGAAGGTCGACACGGTAACCCGAGCCGTCCAGTGCGCCGTCCTGGGGACGGGCCGAGGCGTGCGGTGGGACGGGCACCAGGAGCGTGGCCAGGGTGAGGAGACCCAGGAGTGCAGGTATCCGGTGGTGCGGCCTTCGCCGCGTATCGTTCGACATGCCGGTCACTCTGGTTGCGTGGCCCGCTTCGGAACCGCGTCGGGCTCCGGGCTGTGGGAAACTCCACTGGGAACCCCGATTTCCCGCCTTGCGGCAGCGTGATGTAGCCTTGTCAAGTTGCCTTGGGTCTGTGCCCGCATGCCATCGTGCCTGCGGGGACCTTTCCCGGGGAACGAAACCCCGCATCCTCGGATGTGGGGCGCCTCCTGGCAAAATCCAGGGGGTTCATCACTAAGTTCCGAGAAGGCCCGACAGGGAACCGGTCGGACCAAGGAGATATCAGATGATCCAGCAGGAGTCGCGACTCAAGGTCGCCGACAACACTGGTGCCAAGGAGATCCTTTGCATCCGTGTGCTCGGCGGCACCAAGCGTCGTTACGCCTACCTGGGCGACACGATCGTCGCCACGGTCAAGGACGCCATCCCCGGCGGAAACGTCAAGAAGGGCGATGTTGTGAAGGCCGTCGTAGTGCGTACCACCAAGGAGCACCGTCGTGCAGACGGCTCCTACATCAAGTTCGACGAGAACGCAGCCGTCATCCTCAAGGCCGATGGCGAGCCCCGCGGCACGCGCATCTTCGGTCCCGTAGCCCGCGAACTGCGCGAGCGCAAGTTCATGCGCATAATCTCCCTCGCCCCGGAGGTGATCTGACATGGGAGGCCTCAACATCAGGAAGGGTGACCGCGTCAAGGTCATCGCGGGCAAGGACAAGGGCGTCGTCGGCGAGGTCATCGCCGTCTATCCCGACCAGGAGCGCGTGACCGTCGAGGGCGTCAACATCGTGAAGCGCCACCGCCGCGAGTCGCAGGGCGCTGGTGGCCGTCGCATCGAGGGTGGAATCATCACCTTCGAGGCCCCGATCCATGTGTCTAACGTCCAGTTGGTCACCAAGGTCGACGGCAAGGAGGTGCCCACGCGTGTCGGCTACGTCCGCGAGGAGGTCACCAAGAGGCGTCCCGACGGCACCGAGTACACGGCGTTCCGCAGCAAGCGCATCGCGCGCAAGACCGGGAAGGAGATCTGATGAGCACCGAGACTGCTGTTCAGACCCCCAGCACCATGCCCCGCCTGAAGAAGAAGTACCGTGAGGAGATCGCCAAGGCTCTTCACGAGGAGTTCAAGTACGACAACGTCATGCAGATCCCCGGTCTGGTCAAGATTGTCGTGAACATGGGTGTCGGCGAGGCCGCGCGCGACTCGAAGATCATGGACGGGGCCGTCAAGGACCTCACCGCCATCACCGGCCAGAAGCCCGCAGTGACGAAGGCTCGCAAGTCCATCGCCCAGTTCAAGCTGCGCGAGGGCATGCCGATCGGCTGCCATGTCACGCTCCGCGGGGATCGCATGTGGGAGTTCGCCGACCGCCTGCTGACGCTGGCACTGCCCCGTATCCGCGACTTCCGCGGCCTCAACGGGCGCCAGTTCGACGGCAAGGGGAACTACACGTTCGGCCTCAACGAACAGGTCATGTTCCTGGAGATCGACCAGGACAAGATCGACCGGGTCCGGGGCATGGACATCACGTTCGTCACCTCGGCGACGAACGATGAGGAGGGCCGTGCGCTCCTGAAGCACCTCGGCTTCCCCTTCAAGGCCGTCGATGACCCGAAGAAGGTCAAGATCAAGCACAGCGCCGCGTTCTACGCCAAGAAGAAGAAGTGAGCTGAACCATGGCAAAGACAGCACTCAAGGTCAAGCAGGCTCGCACGCCCAAGTTCGGTGTCCGGGCCTACACGCGCTGCAAGCGCTGCGGGCGCCCCAAGTCGGTGTACCGCAAGTTCGGCCTGTGCCGCGTGTGCCTGCGGGAGATGGCCCATGCGGGCCAGCTCCCCGGTGTCACCAAGTCCTCCTGGTGAGGCCCGCCCCAATCTCGACGAAGATTCCAACACACCAGGTCCGACCATGTCGGAAACCGGTGTGAGAAAGAAGTACAACAGCCATGACAATGACTGATCCGATCGCGGACATGCTGACGCGTGTGCGCAACGCCAACCAGGCGTACCTCGAGTCGACGACCATGCCGTCGTCGAAGATCAAGGTCGGGATCGCGGAGATCCTGAAGGCCGAGGGCTACATCACCAACTTCGAGGTGAGCGAAGTCGACGGCAAGGCCGGGAAGGTTCTCAAGGTGACACTGAAGTACGGCGACACGCGTGAGCGTTCGATCGCCGGCCTGAAGCGCATCAGCAAGCCGGGTCTGCGCGTTTACGCCAAGGCGAACTCGCTCCCGAAGGTGCTGGGCGGCCTGGGCATCGCCATCATCTCGACCTCGCAGGGGCTCCTCACCGACAAGCAGGCGAACGCCCGATCCGTCGGTGGCGAAGTCCTCGCCTACGTCTGGTGACCGGCCGGAACTGACAAGGAGAAGAGACAATGTCACGAATCGGCAGACTCCCGATCGCCGTTCCCGTCGGTGTCGAGGTGAAGCTCGACGGTCGCAACGTCGACGTCAAGGGGCCCAAGGGCACCCTGTCCATGACCATCGCCGAGCCCCTCGAGATCGCGAAGAACGATGAGGGCCAGCTCCAGGTCACCCGCCCCAACGACGAGCGCGAGAGCCGCTCACTCCACGGGCTCACGCGCACGCTGGTGAACAACATGGTCATCGGCGTCACCGAGGGCTACGTGCGCAAGCTCGAGATCGTCGGCGTCGGTTACCGCGTGGTCTCCAAGGGTCCGGAGCAGCTGGAGTTCGCGCTCGGCTACTCGCACCCCGTGGTCATCCACGCCCCCGAGGGCATCACGTTCACAGTCGAGACCCCGACGCGCTTCAGTGTTGCGGGCATCGACAAGCAGTTGGTCGGGGAGACGGCTGCGAACATCCGCAAGCTCCGCAAGCCCGAGCCGTACAAGGGCAAGGGAGTCCGCTACGCGGGCGAGCACGTCCGCCGCAAGGCCGGAAAGGCTGGTAAGTAATGGCAATCTCGCTCGGGCAGCACAAGGGACTCGCCGCGAAGACGGCTTCTCGGGCTCGCCGCCAGCTGCGTGGACGCAAGCGCATCAACGGTTCGGCCGAACGGCCCCGCATGGTCGTGACGCGTTCGGCGCGCCACGTGTTCGTCCAGGTGATCGACGACGTCCAGGGTGTCACCCTGGCGTCGGCTTCCACCATGGAGGCGGACCTCAGGGCACTGGAGGGCGACAAGACCGCCAAGGCCCGCAGGGTCGGTGAGCTCATCGGCAAGCGCGCGAAGGACGCGGGCGTCGAGAACGTCGTCTTCGACCGCGCCGGCAACAAGTACCACGGTCGGATCGCTGCGCTCGCCGATGCGGCCCGCGAAGCCGGCCTCGGATTCTGATCAACGACGAAAGGGAACAGAACACGATGACTGAAACCCAGCAGCGTGGCACAGGCCGCGCAGGCGGTGAGCGTCGTGGCCGTGACGATCGTCGTGGCCAGGCGCCGAAGGAGGACAAGAGCCAGTACCTGGAGCGCGTGGTTGCGATCAACCGTGTCGCCAAGGTGGTTCAGGGTGGACGGCGGTTCAGCTTCACCGCACTCGTTGTCGTCGGTGACGGCAAGGGCATGGTGGGCGTCGGCTACGGCAAGGCCAAGGAGGTGCCGGCGGCCATCGCCAAGGGCGTCGAGGAGGCGAAGAAGCACTTCTTCACCGTTCCGATGATCCAGCGCACGATCCCCCACCCGGTGCAGGGCGAGAAGGCCGGCGGCGTGGTGCTGCTGCGTCCCGCTTCGCCCGGTACCGGCGTCATCGCCGGCGGGTCGGCTCGCGCCGTGCTCGAATGCGCCGGGATCCAGGACGTCTTGTCCAAGTCGCTCGGCTCCGCGAACGCCATCAACGTGGTGCACGCCACCGTCGAGGCGCTCAAGCATTTGGAGACGCCCGAGGCCGTGGCGCGTCGCCGGGGCCTCTCCGTGGAACAGGTTGCCCCTGCGGCCATGCTCCGCGCTCGCAAGGAGGAGGTGGCCTGATGACGGAACTGAAGATCACGCAGACCAGGTCCGCAGCCGGCGGCAAGCAGAATCAGAAGGACACGCTTCGTACGCTCGGCCTGAAGCGCATCGGCGACCAGGTGGTCCGTGAGGACCGTCCGGAGGTTGCCGGGATGCTGCGGACCGTCGCACATCTCGTCGAAGTGGAAGAGGTCAACTGATGTCGCTCAAGCTCCATCACCTGCGCCCCGCGCCCGGTGCCAAGACCGAAAAGACTCGTGTCGGTCGTGGCGAGGGATCCAAGGGCAAGACCGCTGGTCGCGGCACGAAGGGTTCGGGTGCCCGTAAGAACGTGCCCGCGAACTTCGAGGGCGGCCAGATGCCGATGCACATGCGCATCCCGAAGCTCAAGGGCTTCAAGAACCCCTTCCGGGTCGAGTACCAGGTCGTGAACGTCGCGCGCCTCGGGGAGCTGTTCCCCAAGGGCGGGACGGTCACGATCGAGGACCTCGTCGAGGCTGGTGCCGTCCGTGAGGGTGCGCTCGTCAAGGTGCTCGGCACCGGCGACATCGCCGTTGCCCTGAACGTGACCGCGCACGCGTTCTCCGCATCCGCGAAGGACAAGCTGGCCAAGGCCGGTGGCTCCGCCGTCGAGCTCTGAGCCCATCGGTTGGCCGGCACCCGGTGCCGCTGACGTGGCCGACACCCGCGGGGTGTCGGCCACTTGGCGCTTCTACGGCGACCGCGTGTTGGGCCGCGGTCCCCGCTCTTGGTAGGCTTCGCTGGTTGCCCCAGTCGGCAGCCTCAACCTGGATTATCACTCATGAAAGAGGGGCCGGATGCTCTCCGCCTTCGCAAACGCCTTCAGGACACCCGAACTACGGAAGAAGATCCTCTTCACGCTCGGTATCCTCGCGCTGTTCCGCCTCGGGTCGACGATCCCGGCACCGAATGTCAACATGCAGTCGATCAGGCAGTGCATGGCGATCGCCCAGAAGGGTGATGCGGCCGGCCTGTACTCCCTGGTCAACCTGTTCTCCGGTGGGGCACTGCTTCAATTGACGATCTTCGCCCTGGGCGTGATGCCGTACATCACGGCGTCGATCATCCTGCAGTTGCTCGCGGTCGTGATCCCGAAGCTGGAGGCACTCAAGAAGGAGGGCGGTTCCGGTCAGCAGAAGATCACGCAGTACACCCGATATCTGACGGTCGTCCTGGCGCTGCTGAACTCGACGGCGTTCGTCACACTGGCGCGCACCGGACAGCTGTTCCCCGGGTGCCCGGGCAACATCCTCTACTCCAACGACATCTTCCCGCTCGTGACCATGATCATGACCATGTCCGCCGGCACCGTCGTGATCATGTGGCTCGGAGAGCTCATCACGGACCGCGGTCTCGGGAACGGCATGTCCGTCCTGATCTTCGTGCAGATTGCGGCGAGCTTCCCCTCCGGCCTCTGGGCCATCAAGCAGGCCACCCCGGGCACTGCCGGGTGGTTCATGTTCTTCCTGGTCCTTGCCGTCGGGCTGCTCGTGATGCTCGGCATCGTGTTCGTCGAGCAGGGACAGCGCAGGATTCCCGTCCAGTACGCGAAGCGCATGGTCGGTCGGCGACTGGTCGGAGGCTCGACCACCTACATCCCGCTCAAGGTGAACCAGGCAGGCGTCATCCCGGTCATCTTCGCCTCCTCGATCCTCTATCTGCCGATCATGTACTCGATCTTCCGGCCGGAGAGCACCGTCGGGCAGTGGATCGGCGCGAACTTCAACAACAACAGCATCTGGCACCTGGTCGCGATGTTCGTGCTGATCATCGCGTTCACGTACTTCTACGTCTCCATCACGTTCGACCCGGTCGAGGTCTCGGACAACATGAAGAAGTACGGGGGATTCATCCCCGGCATCCGGGCGGGACAACCCACCGAACGGTACCTGTCCTACGTCTTGTCCCGCCTGACCGCGCCCGGTTCCCTGTACCTGGCGGTGATCGCACTGATCCCAACTGCGGTGTTCATGTCCGCCGGGGCCAACCAGAAGTTCCCCTTCGGTGGCACGTCGATCCTCATCATCGTCGGCGTGGCGCTGGACACAGTCAAGCGCATCGAGAGTCAGTTGCAGCAGCGCAACTACGAGGGCTTCCTGCGATGAGGCTGCTCATCATGGGGGCGCCGGGGGCGGGGAAGGGGACACAGGCCACCGCACTGGCGGAGCAGTATGGCGTGCCCGCCATCTCGACAGGCGACATCTTCCGTGACCATATCCGGCGCCGCACCGAGCTGGGTGTCAAGGTGAAGGCCCTGATCGACGGTGGGGAGTACGTTCCGGATGAGGTGACCGAGGGCATCGTCGCCAGCCGGCTCGCCGAGCCGGATTGCGCCGACGGATTCCTCCTGGACGGCTTCCCGAGGACCATGCACCAGGTGCACTTCCTCGACAGGCACCTGGCGGTCGACGGCAATCGCATCGACGCCGTCGTCTCGCTGGTCGTGGACCCCGACGTGCTGGTCGCCCGTCTGCTCGACCGTGCGCGGATCGAGGGACGTGCCGACGACAACGAGGACACCATCCGGCGGCGCATGGAGGTGTATGCGGGCCAGACTGCCCCCCTCCTGTTCCATTACGAGAACCTGGGCGTGCTGGTGGAGGTCGAGGGCACGGGCTCGGTCGACGACGTCCGCTGCCGAATGCTGGAGGCGGTCGGGAAGCACTGCGGAAACATCTGAAGTGACTGCGATCGAGGTGAAGTCCGCGGACGAGATGCGGCGCATGCGGGCTGCCGGCCTGGTGGTGGCCGCCGGTCTCCGGGAGATGGCGAAGGCCGCCACGGTCGGAGCCACCACGGGTGAACTCGACGCCATCGGACGTGACGTGCTGAAGAGCGCGGGGGCCGAATCCAACTTCCTGGGATATGGCGGCGGCTACCAGACACCGTTTCCTGCAGTGGCCTGTATCTCGGTCAACGAGGAGCTGGTGCACGGAGTTCCGGGGGCCAGGGTGCTCGGTGAGGGCGATGTCGTGTCGATCGACTTCGGGGCAGTCGTGTCCGGTTGGCATGCCGATGCGGCGGTCACCGTCATCGTGGGCGCCGGGGCTGCCGACGACGTCCAGCTTGTGGAGGCCACGCGCGGCGCACTGTGGGCGGGCATCGCCGCAACGCGTGCGGGTGGTCGGGTCGGGGAGATCTCCAGGGCGATCGAGGAGCACGTCCTGACCAGGTCGCGCACCTACGGCACGCTGCGCGAGTACACGGGGCACGGCATCGGCCGGGCGATGCACATGGAGCCAGACGTTCCGAACTTCCACCGGATGCGGCGCACACCGCGTCTGGGGGTCGGGATGGTGCTGGCCATCGAGCCCATGCTCACGCTCGGCAGTCACCGGACCACCGTGCTCGATGACGACTGGACCGTCGTGAGCGTGGACGGCTCCCGGGGTGCCCACTGGGAGCATTCGGTGGCCATCACCGAAGGCGGTCTCTGGGTGTTGACGGCGCCCGACGGCGGGGAGGCTGATCTGCTGGCCTTCGGCAAGCCCTTCGGACCGCTCGGGGACTGATCGCGGCACCCTCGGCCCCGCCCCCTAGACTTGGGGCATGGCTGAACTCCCACCATCCTCGAAGTACCTGCAGAGAGCGGAGCAGCCCGTCGACGAGGTGGAGCGGGAGTCGCTGGTCAAGCGGCTGACGGACGCCTACACCGATGGTCGCGTGGAGCAGGACGAGTACCTGGCGGCCCTGGATGTCGTCTACGGGGCGAACTCCCTCGGCGATCTGGTGCCGGTGGTGGAACGGCTGCCCGCCAGGGCGATTGAGGTGCCGGCGATCGTTGGCTCCGGTGCTGCGCCTGCGGGCGAACTCGAGCCGTCCAGAGGCGGGCTGGCGCTCGGTTTCGCGGCCATTGTTGGAATCCTCAGCCTGCTGCTCGTGCTCGCAGTGGTCGTGGGCCTGTTCTTCCTGCTGTGAGCCGGGACGGCCGGTGGGCGCGCCGGGGTCAGATGGAGCCGATGGCGGGGTTCCAGAGCCGAATCGTCCGGCTCGTGATCAGGCCCTGGATGTTGAACGGGTCCGCGTCCAGTGTCCGCTCCACCTGAGAGGTGTCGGGGGCGCGCACCACGAGCAGCGCTCCGGGCATGTCGCCACTCTGATACGCACCCGCCACCACGAGGAACTCCGGCACGAGCGAGCGCAGGAAGGCCCGGTGAGCTGGACGGTGCTGGTCGAGCGAGGCGGGAGCGGCGGCGTAGGAGTACTCGACGGCGTAGACGTTCATGAACCCCAACCTACTGTGGGACCGGGTGGCCGGACCATCGCAGATTTGGGCTGGGCACCTTCGGGGCGTAGAATACGCCGGAGGCCGAGTCCCTGTCACCGGCCAACCCGTCACACGGGACCGCACGACGATTGAGAGCATATGGCGAAGAAGGAAGGGGCCCTCGAACTGGAGGGCATCGTGGTCGAGGCGCTGCCGAACGCGATGTTCCGGGTGGAACTGGCGAACGGGCACCGGGTCCTGACCACCATCAGCGGCAAGATGCGACAGCACTACATCCGCATCCTTCCCGCCGACCGGGTGGTTGTGGAGCTGTCACCCTACGACTTGACCCGGGGACGCATCGTCTACCGTCACAAGTGACGCCCGACCCGAATCCAGCAACGCCCGCGGACCTGTCGCGGGCGTTTCGCTTTGTCCCGGCGGGATTTGGGGAACACGAGACGGTGTCGTAGAGTTGGCAGTCGGTCCAACTCCGGTCCTCGTGTCGCGCCCGCGACCCGGGCTCGGTGTCGGCACCGGATCCATCCACCACAGATTGGGGCTCCAAGCCCTCATCGCCGATTGAAAAGGTTGCTCGAATGAAGGTTCAGCCGAGCGTCAAGAAGATCTGCGACAAGTGCAAGGTCATCCGCCGGCACGGTCGTGTGATGGTGATCTGCGAGAACCC
>JBDHZH010000084.1:0-12543 GCA_039811745.1 Arachnia sp. | reverse complement strand
GCCCGCCCCAAGCTACCCAACCCTGCCGGGATCCGCCTCAAAGCCGGTTGACGTTTCGCGGGGAAAATCTCTGTGAGGCACGGCCCTGGTTTCGCGGGGACTTGACAGTGAGGCACCACGATCAGCGATCAGCATCGTCCTCGGTGAGCAGTTCCTCGAGCATCGCGGCGATGTGCGAGGGCGTGTAGGAGTCGCTGGCCCTGGCCACATTGACGTGGGCGCGCTGCAGGACACGGATGGCGGACTCGCCCACCGCGACCACGGGGATGGCAGGCCGCCAGCCGAGCAATGTGCCGACTGCCATCGCGTTGGACCCGGAGGTGATGACGACGGCGTCGTACTCGTCGGCCCGCCACGCCTCGCGCAGGGTCTCCGGCACCGACGACAGGTTCTGCATCGTGTACACGGGGATGAGATGGACGGTGTAGCCCTTGCGCTGCAGCCTCGAAAGGAAACTAGGCGCCAACAGTGCCGAACCGGGGATCATGACCGTTCCCGTACCCTCCGGCCAGATGTCGAGCAGGGCGTTCACGCCGCTCTCGCCGTCCGGCACCAGGTCCACCGTGTAGCCGAGTGCCCGCAGGGCGTCGGCGGTTCCAGGGCCCACGGCGGCGATGCGTGCGGTCCGCGGCAGGGTCCACCCAAGTTCCTTGATGCTCGCGACGGCACGCGTGGAGGTGAATGCCACCCAGTCGGCATCATCGATGGTGCTGCTGACGGTCAGAAGTTCGCGGCGCTGCACCGGGACGGCGTCGACCTGGACGCCTGCGGCACGCAGGCCCGCGGACATGGTGCCCTCCTCCCTGGCCACGAGGACCCGCATCTCCGCAAGGGTCGTCGGGCGGCGCTTCGGTTCCTCGTCGTCGTCCACCCTGCGAGGCGCCCGGCCGATGCGTTCCACGCCACGTTCCCGCAGGGCCCTTGCGAGTCGATGCCCACAGCGAGTCGCGTGGAACTCCGAGGTCGGCATGCCGATGCGCATGAACACCGGCGTGGATCCGTCCTGGGGAACGACCTCGGCCCTGAGCTCCAACACTCCCTGACGGGAAGCCAGCGCCCCCAGGGCAGCGGCCCGCGACAGGTCCAGGTGCTCGGCAACCGCCCGCTCCGCCATGACGCAGATCCGGGTGTCGGGATGGTGGAACTCCTCAAGTATCCGAAGCATCTCGGCGTCGTCCTCGCGGCACTCGTACCCGAGCGCCCCCTGGCCGGGGGCAGGCAGCGTGTCGAGGTGGTCGGTGATCTCGTCCTGTCGCTGCAGGAACGCCATGTCGACGGCGCTGGCGAGCAGTCCGTCCAGTTCTCCGCTGGCGACCTGGTCGAGGGCCGACGCCAGGTCGGGCTTCAGATCGACGAGGTCGAGGCCGGGCCGCAGGCGATTCATCTGCGCCCTGCGCAGAGGGGTGGCCGTGGCGACCCTGGCGTGGTTCGGGAGCGAGGCCACAGTCAGCCCCCCATGGCCGACGAACACGTCCCTCGGATCCCCGCGAAGCGGGACGGCTCCCAGCGCCACGCCCCGCACCCGACCCAGCGGGACCCTGTTCATGCGGTGGATCACCACATCGAAGTCGTCGCGCAGCAAGCCCAGCCGGAGTTGCCCGATGCTCTCGTGGTCACCCACGTTCGGCAGCAGGATCGTCTCCACCTCGTGGCCGCGCTCGCGCAGCAACTCGATGAGCGCCTCTGCTCGCAGCAGGGCAAGCCTTGATTCCTTGGTTCCAAGCCTGATCCTCACGCGAGCAACCCTACCGATCCGGGCTCCGTCACGCGTGAGGGGGGCCGAAACGTCGACCCCGATTCCCACTTCCGAGCGCCAACGTGCACACTAATGATGTGTCCCCCGAACTCCTGATTCTGGCCATGGTTGTCGTGACGGCCCTGGCCTTCGATTTCACCAACGGGTTCCACGACACGGGCAACGCCATGGCGACGTCCATCGCCACAGGTGCGCTCGCGCCGAAACGCGCGGTCACCTTGTCGGCAATCCTGAACCTTGTCGGCGCGTTCCTATCCGTGGAGGTTGCACTGACCGTCACGAACGGTGTGATCAACATCCAGGACGCCAACGGGGCACCGAAGGCCGACCTGCTGCACGACGGCGGGCAGGCCCTGATGTTGATCGTGCTGGCCGGACTCGTCGGCGCGATCACCTGGAACCTCCTGACCTGGCTGTTCAGCCTTCCCTCGAGTTCGTCGCACGCACTGTTCGGTGGCCTTGTGGGCGCCGCCCTCGCCGGGCTCGGCACCCAGGGTGTCAACTGGGTCGGCGACGGGACGAAGCTGGACGGCGTCGTCGGCAAGGTCATCCTCCCTGCACTCGTAAGCCCCTTGATCGCCATCATCGTCGCCTCCGTCGGCACATGGCTCGTCCATCTCATCACGAGGGGTGCCGCGGAGCACTTCCGCGACAAGGCGTTCCGTCGCGGCCAGATCGCATCGGCATCGCTCCTGTCGCTCGCCCATGGAACCAACGACGCCCAGAAGACGATGGGCGTCATCACGCTCGCCCTCATCGCCTCCGGACACTGGACCGACCTGACCGGCGTCCCGTTCTGGGTCAAGGTCGCCTGCGCACTGGCCATCGCCTTCGGCACCTACACGGGCGGCTGGCGCATCATCCGGACGCTCGGCAAGGGTCTCGTGGAGGTCTCGCCTGCTCAGGGCCTGGCTGCCGAGTACTCGTCGGCCGCCGTGATCCTCGCATCCAGCCAGATGGGGTTCGCCCTGTCGACGACCCATGTGGCCACCGGGTCCATCATGGGGTCCGGCATCGGGAAACGGGGCGCACAGGTGAACTGGTCCATAGCCGGTCGCATGGCGATCGCGTGGGGCATCACGCTGCCGGCAGCCGGTGGGGTCGGCGCACTGATGTGGGCCATCGGGCATCTGCTCGGCCCCGTGTTCGGGCCGATCACCATATGCACGATCCTCATTGCGCTCGCGCTGTGGATGGTCCGCCATTCGAAGCGCTCGCACATCGATCATCGCAACGTCAACGACGACTGGGTCGAGAAGGTAACGGGTATCGAGGTCGACGCGGTTGCCGGGAGGGCATCATGAACCTGTTCGGGCTCCTGGTCCAGGGCGCATGGCATGTGCTGCTCGCCGGTCTGGTCCTCGGCGCAGGCATCCCTGCGGTCTTCGCACTCGGCATCCGGGCGCTGGCCTGGGGCGCGCCTGGTGAGGACACCGTCGCAGAGCACAGCCCCAACTTCCTGGCCAGGGCACTGGCAGTGCTGTGCTTCGCCATCGTCGTCGCCGCCATCGGGCTCGGCATCGGCATCATCGTGGCCCACGGCTTCCACCTGCAGTTCACGTTCGGATGGCCCCTCTTCGTGCCCAGGTGACATACACCCGACTGCTGACGGATTGTGACACATCGCAATTTGGCGCACTGACTGTACGCGCCCGGCCCCGAGGTGCTTAGGTTGCTCCAGCACGAAAGCGACTCGCGTCGCATGCCTTCGCGAGCCTTCAGTACAAGGAGTGATCACTCATGGAACTCAAGCGTCGTACCCTGATCGTCGGAACCGCCGTCGGTGCAGGGGCCGTGGGCCTGGCAGCCTGCTCGGCCTCGCCGGGCGGCACCACCGGCGGCGGCGACTCCGCCACGATCAAGCTCGGTGTGAACTACGAACTCTCGGGCGCCGTGGCAACGTACGGCCAGGCGTCGGTGGATGGCATCAAGATGGCCATCGAGGAGGTCAACGCCGCGGGTGGCGTCAAGGGGAAGCAGGTCGAGCTCGTCGTCGTCGACAACAAGTCCGATGCCGCCGAAGCCACCACACTCGCCACGCGCCTGATGTCCCAGGACAAGGTCCTGGCCTGCATGGGACCTGCGACCTCCGGCAACTTCAAGGCCACGATCCCGGTCGCGAACGAGAACAAGGTTCCGGTGGCCTCGGGCTCGGCCACCGCCGACGACGTCACCGTCGACGACAAGGGCAACGTCCAGCCGTTCGCGTTCCGCATCTGCTTCAACGACTCCTTCCAGGGCACGATCATGGCGAAGTTCGCCTCCCAGAACCTGAAGGCGAAGACTGCGGCCATCATCAAGGACAACAGCTCCGACTACTCCACGGGCCTGACCGCGGCATTCACCAAGGAGTTCAACAACCTGGGTGGCCAGATCGTCACCGAGGAGGCGTTCGTCGCGGGCGACACCGACTTCAACGCGATCCTCACCACCCTGCGCAGCAAGCAGTTCGAGGTCATCTACCTTCCCGGCTACTACAGCGAGGCCGGCCTCATCATCAAACAGGCCCGGGACCTCGGGATCAAGACGCCCATCCTCGGCGCCGACGGCTTCGACTCCCCCACCCTGCTTGAGCTTGCCGGGGCGTCCGCCCTGAACGACGTGTACTTCACCAACCACTACAGTTCGATCGACAAGGACCCCAAGGTCGTCGAGTTCATTGCGGCGTTCAAGAAGAAGAACGGCAGCGAGCCCAACGCCTTCCACGCACTCGGCTACGACCTCGGCAAGTGGGTTGCCGACTCAGTCAACCGAGCCTCGGAACTGAAGGGTGAGAGCATCCAGCAGGCGATGGCCGCCACGAAGGGTTTCGTCGGCGTCACCGGCACGTTCGACATGGACGAGAACCACAACCCGGTCAAGTCCATCGTGGTCATCGGGCTGAAGGACGGCCAGCAGGCGACCAGCGAGAAGATCGGCTGAGCCAGGTCCTGGCCCGGGAAGGTGAACCCGTGACCGAGTTCCTCCAGCAACTGATCAACAGCCTGTCGCTCGGGAGCATCTATGCGCTGATCGCACTGGGCTACACGATGGTGTACGGCATCATCAAGCTCATCAACTTCGCCCACGGCGAGGTGTACATGATCGGGGCGTACGTCGGGTACGCGACCATGTCGATCCTGAAGCTCGGCTTCTTCGAGGCGCTTCTGCTAGCCATGGTCGCGTGCACGATCCTCGGTGTGCTGATCGAACGCGTCGCGTACCGGCCGTTGCGGAACTCCAGTCGGCTTGCCGTGCTGATCACGGCCATCGGCATGTCCCTGCTCCTGCAGTACACGATGATGTGGTTCGTTGGCGCGGACCCGAGGGCCTACCCGCCGGCGCCGAGCTTCATGAGCGGTTCGTTCGCCCTTGGCGGCGTCGTCGTCAAGAACCAGCAGCTCGTGATCATCGGCGTCTCGGTGCTGTTGATGATCCTGCTTCAGTTCGTGGTGAAGCGGACCAAGATGGGCAAGGCGATGAGGGCTGTGTCACAGGACCCGGAGGCGGCGCAGCTCATGGGTATCAGCGTGGACCGAACGATCTCGTTCACCTTCGCGATCGGTTCGGCACTCGCGGGTGCCGCCGGGGTGCTGGTGGGGTTGTACTACAACACGATCAATCCCCTCATGGGCATCCAGCCGGGCCTGAAGGCGTTCGTCGCCGCGGTCTTCGGCGGCATCGGCATCATCCCGGGCGCCCTGATCGGTGCCTACGTCATCGGCGGCACGGAGACCCTTGTCGCTAGCCTCGGATACTCCCTGTTCCGTGACGGGGTGGTGTTCGCGATCCTGATCGCGATCCTGATAGTCAAACCGACCGGGCTGCTCGGCAAGAACGTCCGCGAGAAGGTGTGACCATGGCCACGCTCAGGAGTCTCGGAATCAGGGCGGTGCCGTTCGTCGTCGCCTACGTCCTGGTGCTGGCCCTCGTCAACGCCGGCATCATCGACAACTACCTGTTCGCGACGTTGATGACGATCTGCATCAACATCATCCTGGCCACCAGCCTCAACCTGGTGGTCGGGTTCACAGGACAGCTTTCCCTCGGCCACGCGGGCTTCATGGCGATCGGCGCATACACCTGCGCAATCATCACCATGAACATCGACGGCGTGGGCGGCTTCCTGTTGGGGGTTGCTGCCGGGGCCGTGTTGGCGGCCGTCGTCGGGGCCTTGGTCGGACTGCCGACCCTGCGCCTGCGGGGCGACTACCTGGCGATCGCAACCCTGGGCCTGGCGGAGATCGTCCGCGTAATAATCCTCAACATGAAGGTCACCAACGGCGCGGCAGGCCTCTCCAACATCCCGAGGATCGTCGACTGGAACTGGATGTTCGGCTTCACTGCCCTGACGCTCGTGTTCCTGTGGAACTACATCCGCAGCTCCCACGGGCGTCGCGCGATCGCGGTGCGCGAGGACGAGATCGCGGCCGAGGCCATCGGGATCAACACGACGCGTGCGAAGGTGCAGGCCTTCACGATCGGGGCCTTCTTCGCTGGTGTTGGCGGGGCCCTGTACGCCTCCTACTTCTACGTCATCAAGCCGGATCAGTTCGGGTTCCTGAAGTCCATCGACATCCTCGTGATCGTCGTCCTGGGCGGGCTCGGGAGCATGTCCGGTTCGATCATCGCCGCGATCCTGCTGGCCGTGATCTCCACACTGCTGGCCCAGGTGTCCGGCCTGCGCATGATCCTGTACGCCCTCATCCTGATCCTGCTGATGATCTTCCGCCCCGGCGGGCTGATGGGGTCCAGGGAGTTGAGCCTCAAGGTCTTCGGAAGGGTCTTCCAACGACAGCCGAAACCGAACCCGGCTTCCGTCGAGCGAGTCGACGGCGAGAGCGTGGACGAGGAGGCGGGGCGATGACACTCCTCGATGTCTCCAAGCTGACACGCAACTTCGGGGGCCTGACGGCCGTGTTCGAGGCCGACCTCCACGTCACCGAAGGTGAACTCGTCGGATTGATCGGCCCGAACGGCGCGGGCAAGACCACGTTGTTCAACCTCCTGACCGGCGTCTACCCGCCGTCCTCGGGAACCATCGAACTCACCCTGGACGGTGTCACCACATCGATCGGAGGCAAGGCCCCCAACGCGATCTGCCGTGCCGGCGTCGGCCGCACGTTCCAGAACATCCGGCTGTTCAAGGACCTGACCGTCCTGGACAACGTGCGCATCGCGATGCAGCAGAACGTGCCGTACTCCTTGGTCTCGGCATTCCTGCACGTCGGCCGGTTCGGCCCGAGTGAGCGTCGCATCCGCGAGGAGAGCATGGCGTTGTTGGATGTGATGGGGCTCGCCTCCAAGGCCGACGAGTTGGCCCGCAACCTCCCCTATGGTGACCAGCGTCACCTCGAGATCGCCCGCGCGCTCGCCGTGAAGCCCCGCCTGCTGCTCCTCGACGAGCCTGCGGCCGGCATGAACCCTGCCGAGACGGCCGGGCTGACGTCCCTGATCGCGCAGATCCGCAGGGACTTCGGGCTGACGGTGCTCCTGATCGAGCACGACATGGGCCTCGTCATGCGCATCTGCGAGCGCATCTATGTGCTCGACCACGGCATCGTGATCGCCTCGGGCACGCCCCAGGAGATCAGGAGCAACAAGAAGGTCATCGAGGCCTATCTCGGCGAGGAGGCCCCAAGTGCTTGAGGTCAAGGATCTGAACGTCCACTTCGGCGTCATCCACGCCATCAAGGGCATCTCGTTCAAGGTGGACCATGGCGAGATCGTGACGCTCATCGGGGCGAACGGCGCAGGCAAGACCACCACCCTTCGCTCCATCTCTGGCCTGAAGAAGCCGACGTCCGGCAGCATCCTGCTGGAGGGCACCGACATCACGTCGACCTCGCCCCAGAAGCGGGTGGCCCTCGGGCTGTCGCAGGTGCCCGAGGGGCGTCGCGTCTTTCCCGACATGACCGTGCTGGAGAACCTCGAGCTCGGCGCCTTCCAGCGGAAGGATGTGGTCGACAGCGACTTCGAGCGCGTCTACCACAGCTTCCCCGTGCTCGCCGAGCGCCGCAGGCAGCTCGCGGGGACGCTCTCGGGTGGCGAACAGCAGATGCTTGCGATGGGTCGCGCGCTCATGGCCAATCCGAAGATGATGCTCCTCGACGAGCCTTCGATGGGCCTGGCTCCGCTACTGGTCGCCGAGATCTTCGACATCATCGTGAAGATCAACCAGGCGGGCACGACCGTGCTGCTGGTCGAGCAGAACGCCAACGTGGCCCTCCAGATCGCCCACCGGGCCTACGTGCTGGAGACCGGGCAGATAGTGTTGTCGGGAGATGCCAAGGCGCTGGCAGCCACCGACGAGGTGAAGCGCGCCTACCTGGGAGGTTGACATGTTCGTGCGTCAGCGGATGACCGCCAACCCGTTCACCATCGCCCCGGGGGTGAGCATCCCTACGGCGGAAGCCGAGATGGCGACACGCAACGTGCGCCACCTGCCGGTCGTGGAGGACGGACGTGTTGTCGGAGTCATCTCCAAGAACGACATCCGCGCCGCGCTCCCGTCCAAGGCGACCACGCTGAGCGCCGCCGAGGCCACCTATCTGGTGTCCCGGCTGACCGTCGCCAAGGTCATGAGCCGGCCCGCGCTCGTGATCTCCCCCGATGCACTGCTCGAGGAGGCCGCCGTCCTGATGAGGGACAAGAAGATCGAGATGCTGCCGGTGGTCGAGAACGGCACGCTCGTCGGCGTCATCACCGAGAGCGACATCCTCGACTCCTTCATCGAGCTTCTCGGGTTCAGGGAGCACGGCACCCGGCTCACGATCGAGGCGAAGGATGCGCCCGGCGTCCTCGCCAAGCTGACCGGCATCACCGCCGACCACCACGCCAACATCCAGCACATGGCGGTGCATCGCGGCAACCTGGAGACGAGCGTCGTCGTGGTCGGGCTCAACACGTTGAACACCGAGGCGATCGAGGCCGATCTGGCGGCGGCGGGCATGCGCGTCGTCGGCAAGCTCACGAACGCCCAGCACGATCGGTAGCCGCCGTCGCAACGTGACAAGCAGCCCGACTTGACCTATTTGTCCTGACATTTGCTAGTATGTGCCATGGCCGATGGCACAGAGCACATCTTCCCGGGTGTCCCCTTCATCAACACCGCACTGGAAGCACTCCGCGCGAAGGACGACATGTCGCGATTCGCGACCATCCCCTACCTCCAGCGCGCCGCCATGGCAGGCATCGTCATCTGCGTCTTCTACGTCGCCTACTTCTCCACCGTCGCGATGTTCACGTCGATGGCTCCCGGCGGCACGCTCAAGACGCTGGGCAAGGCCGTCGGCGGACTCCTCTTCGGGTGGGCGCTGGTCTTCATCTACTTCACCAAGTCCGAACTGCTGACCTCGAACATGATGGTGGTTTCCATCGGTGGCTACTACAAGCGCGTCGGCTGGAAGCGCGGCCTCGGCATCATGACGCTGTGTTACCTCGGCAACGCCGTGGGCGCGCTGCTGGTGGGTCTCTTCGTGAAGTTCAGCACGCTGGCCGAGGGCCACGTCCTGGAGTCGATGGTGGCGGCCGTCGACATCAAGCTCGGCTACGTCGCCGCCGGGCCAACGGGCCTGGTCGACCTGTTCATTCGGGCCGTCCTGTGCAACTTCATGATCAACCTTGCGATGCTGGTCATCTACAACGGGTACCTCAAGGGCGACTTCGCCAAGATGTCCGCCATGATCATGGCCGTGTTCGTTTTCGTGTTCCTCGGGCTGGAGCACTCCGTCGCGAACACGGCACTGTTCATCATCGTCTGGATGCGCGACGGCCTCGACGTCGCACTTGCCGCCGGCAACGTCGCCGTCGCCCTGATCGGGAACTTCGTGGGCGGCGGACTGCTGATCGGCGCCTACTACGCCTACGTCAACGACTTCCGTCGGCATCTGAAGGACAGCGACACCGCGATGCAGCAGGTGTCCTGAGTCCGCCGACCGGGGCACGGCCGCCGACGCCATGTGGTTGGCTGGTGCCATGGTCAGGGTCACCGTCGTGCAGGGCGACATCACATCGCAGCAGGTCGACGCGGTCGTCAACGCCGCCAACAATGCGATGCGCGGCGGAGGCGGTGTCGACGGTGCCATCCACAGGGCGGGTGGTCCGGCGGTGTTGGCCGATTGCATCGCACGGTTCCCGCATGGCCTGGCCACCGGCGCCGCCGGCTGGACGACGGCGGGCGACATGCCTGCGCGCTGGGTGATCCACACCGTCGGACCCAACTACCGGGCAGGCCAACGGGACCGGACCCTCCTGACGTCGTGCTACCGCAGGTCATTGGACGTGGCAGACGAACTGGGCGCCGTCACGGTCGCCTTCCCGCTGATCAGCGCCGGCGTCTACGGCTGGCCGAAGGACGACGCCATCCGCGCCGCAATCGACGCCATCAGGGGATCCAGCACGAACGTGGCCGAAGCGCGCCTGGTGGCGTTCGACAGGGAGACGGCAGAGAGAATCTCCGCGGCCCTCAACCAGTCACCCCTCCAGTGAGGCGGCGGACCCTTCTCGTCGGAAACGACACCGACGACTCCGGTTCCGGCGGGCTGCAGACCCTCGGCCTGGATGGCGACCTGATCGTCTCCGGACAAACGCTCGACGTGGTGTCCCCCACATACCTGGCCCAGCATGGGGACCTCGTGTTCGCCGTCTCCGAATCCAGCCCCGGCATGGTGCACTCGTTCCGGCTGGACAGCGGGACGTTCCCGATGGCGCTGACCCGCATCTCAACGGCGCAGGTCGGCCGCGACGGTGCCTGTCACCTGGCCGTCACGGGAGACGGCCGGTTCCTGCTGACGGCCTGCTACAGCTCCGGCTCGGCAACACTCCACCGGGTGCTCCCGGATGGGCGGGTCACGGATGCCGTCGACATCTTCGATTTCACCGGAAGCGGGCCGGACGCGGAAAGACAGGAGTCCGCCCACGCCCACCAAGTGGTCCCGGACGGGGACGAGGTACTGGTACCCGACCTTGGCTCCGACCGAGTCCACCGCCTGCTAATCAGGCCCGACGGCGTGCTCGAACTACTCGGCGGGATCGTCCTGCCTCCGGGCTTCGGGCCAAGGCATCTGGTGCTGGACGGCGACCGGATCTTCGTGGCCGGCGAGCTCTCGGCACAGCTGTGGGTCGGCCGCCGCACCGCAGGGGCCTACGCGACGATCGGGGTGCTGCCCGTCTCGGCGCATCCCGGCCAGTACCCCGCAGCGATCAGGCTGGCAAGCCGGCGTCTGCTGATCTCCAACCGGGGCGTGGACACGATCACCGAGTTCGACGTGGCGGGTCCCCTGCCGATTCCGGTGCGCGAGTTCCACGTCGGCGCGTGGCCGAGGGACTTCGTCCTCGACGGCCCGGACATCTGGGTTGGATATCAGCGGGGCGGCGCAGTCGCCTGCCATGCCATGGAGGGGTCGGCGCCGATGGCGAGACTGACGGCCACTGCCAAGTCGCCTGCCGGGCTCCTGCTGATCGGCTGACGGCAGGACGTTCGCCCGCTATGGTCACGATTCTGTAACAGTCCGACCAGAACCCGCCCTGGACCGTTACGCTCAGGTCGCCACGTTCGTCACCGTGGGTCTGGGGCGCTTCCCCTCCCACGTTCGACAGGAAGGTCCAGACAACATGGGTAGGAAGTCAACCAGCGCGCTTTCGTTGCTCGCGCTCGGCCTGTCGGCGGCACTGCTCGCCGGCTGCGCCCAGACCAACACTCCGCCGGCCGGCGAGACCACGGGTGGTTCCGGCGCACCCGCAGGCAACGCCATCACCATCGGCACCACGGACAAGGTCACATCCATCGACCCCGCGGGAAGCTACGACAACGGCTCGTTCTTCGTCATGAACCAGGTCTACGGGTTCCTGCTCAACACGGCCCCGGGCGCCAAGGACATGACGCCGAAGCCGGATCTGGCCGAGTCCGCCTCGTTCACGGACCCCACCACCTACACCGTCAAGCTGAAGTCCGGGCTCAAGTTCGCCAACGGCCACGACCTCACCAGCTCGGATGTCAAGTTCAGCTTTGACCGGCAGGTCAAGATCGCGGACCCGAACGGACCATCCAGTCTGCTCGGCAACCTCGCCTCGACCGAAGCGCCTGACCCACTGACCGTCGTGTTCAAGCTGAAGAGCCCCAACGACCAGATCTGGCCCCTGGTCCTCAGCAGCCCCGTCGGCCCGATCGTCGACGAGGAGGTCTTCCCGGCCGACAAGGTGCTCGCAGACGCGGACATCGTCAAGGGCAAGCCGTGGAGCGGCCAGTTCGGCATCGAGACCTACAACTTCAACGAGCTGGTCGCCTACAAGGCGTACTCCGACTACAAGGGCATGCTCGGCGCGCCCAAGTCGGATGCGGTCAACATGAAGTATTACGCGGACGCCAGCAACATGAAGCTGGACGTCACCAAGGGCAACATCGACGTCGCCTACCGGAGCCTGTCGGCCACCGACATCGAGTCACTTCGCTCCGACGCCAACGTGAAGGTGGAGGAGGGCCCCGGCGGCGAGATCCGCTACATGGTCTTCAACTTCAACACCATGCCGTTCGGCGCCACCCAGGCCGACGCGGACGCCGCCAAGGCCACCGCGGTCCGGCAGGCCATGGCCGACCTGATCAACCGCGACGCCGTCAGCACCCAGGTGTACAAGGGCACGTACTCCCCGCTGTTCGCGCACATCGCGGAGGGCTTCGTCGGTTCCAACGCCCAGCTGAAGCCGGTCTACGGCGACGGCAACGGTGGCCCGTCCCTCGACAAGGCCAAGAAGACGCTCGCCGATGCCGGCGTCACCGGCCCGGTCACGCTCAACATCCAGTACAGCCC
>JBDHZH010000083.1:0-12872 GCA_039811745.1 Arachnia sp. | reverse complement strand
GGTCGGGGGATGCCTCGATGTTGCTGCGGAGCCCTGCACGATCGAGCTCAACCATGGAGCGAGCCAGCCGTTGGGCCGTTGCCGTCTTGCCAACCCCCTTCGCGCCCTCGACCGACACTGCCGGTAGGCCGTGCATCAGCTTCGACAGGAGTGCGTCCACGACTCTTGGCTGGTAGTGGTCCATGGCGACTACTTTACATATCGCGCCGTTACTACTTTACATCGAGCGGGGATCGTACTTTCCATCCCGCAGGGCCGGCCGTCGGGGTCAAGCGCCGCTGGTCGAGCCGGTGAGTGCCCTTCGGCAGGCTCAGGACAAGCAGCGAGCGTCGGTCGAGACCGGGCCAGGGTCCCAGCAGCGGATCGGGGACGGCGGCTTCGGGGTTCGCCTGAATGCGGATGTCGTTGTGCCGCCGGGGGAGGCCTCCGCCTCGTTGGTTGGCGAGTATGAGCTACTGGACGGCGCGATGCCGTCGAAGCGAGCCCTGCAGAACTTCGCCAACGAGGTTGCGGTCATGACCATCTATCCGTACCTCCGTGAGGCCATCGCGACCATCACCGCGAAGGTGTTCGGCGAGCCCGTCCACATCCCGATCGTCCAACGGGGCGAGATCGCGGTCGAGGTGGAAGAGGCGTCCCCCGCTGCGTGAACGAGATGCAGTGCTGGGGCAGCGGTACGTCGAGCCGTCCCTCCTCCAAGAGCATCAGGTTCACCAGTAGTCGGCCGATCCTGCCGTTGCCGTCCAGGAACGGATGGATCGTCTCGAACTGGAAGTGCATCAACGCACGGTGAGCCCACCCGACCACCGATCAGGCCGGCTCGGCTCAAATCTTCAGGGTCGAGAGCTCAAATCTTCGAGTTGCCTCACTCAAATCTGTGAGTTTGTGCCAATCTTGGGGTCATGGACTCTGGTGTGATGTTCCCGCGGTTCGCGCGGGAGGCCGTGGCTGGGAGCCTCGCCGATACTCCGATCGTCGTGCTCCAGGGGGCGCGGCAGGTGGGGAAGAGCACGCTCGCTGCCGCCGTCGCTGCAGAGCGCGAGGGCGCTCGGATCGTCACGCTCGATGACCCGACGGCGCTGGCGGTTGCCGAGTCCGACCCCGCGTTCTTCGTTGGGCAGGCAGGCGGGGGCCTCCTGGTCATCGATGAAGCCCAGCGAGCGCCGCAGCTGATCCTGCCGTTGAAGGCGTCGGTCGATCGTGATCGGCGTCCGGGGCGATTCCTCCTGACCGGGTCGGCCGATCTGCTGCAAGTGAGAGGCGTCGGCGACTCCCTGGCAGGTCGCGCGGAGACGGTGGAACTGAAGCCGCTCAGCCAGGGTGAGCGTGAACGTAGGGCAACCCCCGAGGACTTCGTGTCCTGGCTTCTGGGCGGGGACCTCGCCCAACACTCCTTCGATGCCCTCGACCCCGGCGTCGTGGTCGCCGGTGGCTACCCGGAGCCGCTGCGCAGATCACCGGAGCGCGCACGCCGTTGGTTCCATGGCTACGTCGGCAGGTTGGCCGAGCATGATGCCCGTGATCTGCACCAGGGCGGCTATGCGGATCATCTTCGCGGCCTGCTGACTCTCGTGGCGGCTCAGGGTCAGCAGGAACTTGTGAAGGCCAGGGTGGCCAGGGCGCTCGACGTTTCGGAGGCGAGCGTCGACTCCTATCTTCGGCTGGCGCGGACGATGCGGTTGGTGGAGTCGTTGCCGTCATGGGGTCGCAGCCTGCGTGGAAGAGTGGTTCGCAGGCCCAAGGTGAGCCTCAACGACACGGGCTTGGCCGCGGCGCTGGCCGGGTTCGGTGTTGCGCAGGCGGGGAGCGTGGGTGGGCGCGAGTACTACGGCTCCCTGGTGGAGCAGTTCGTCGCATTGGAGCTGGGCAGGCAGCAGGGCTGGAGCGCCACCGAGTACCGGCTGTTCCATTTCCGGGACCTCGACGGTTTGGAGGTGGACGTGCTGGTTGAGACAGCCGACGGCCGCCTGGTCATCATCGCGGTCAAGAGCTCATCGACGGTGACCGCCAAGTCCTGGGCCAACCTCGTGAAGTTCCGGGACCGTTTCCCCGAACGGGATGTCACCGGCGTCTGTCTCCACGCCGGCGACGGTGTTGGCCGGATCGACGGTTGGTTGCACGTGCTGCCCATCACGTCGCTCTGGCGTCATTGATCACCGCGGGGTGGTGGGGCGCCAGTCGCGAACACGGTTCGGTCAAAGCAGAAGGGAACGCTGCGCGACCCTGCACACAGGATGTTTCAGGGGCCGAGCAGCGCGAGTGGAACTACTGCGATGCCGTCGGGGAGGCGGTGTGCGAATGGTCCGGTGTTGACAGGTGATGCGGTCGATCATCCGGTCGCCGATCTCGTTCTCCAGCCAGCTGCTCCGGAATCGGACAGCTGCGTGACAAGACGACGCTGGAACGGCCGTTCCGGCTCTGGCGGGCACGATCAACGGCGTGTCGTGTCGATTTGTCAACCTGAAGGCCGCTACTACCGAACTCGGACAAGGGGTCCGCCCGGTGACGTCGGCATGCCGGTACTTGCCGTTCACCGTCAAGGCGAGGCGGACGTCGTTCGGTATTTGTGCCTGTGGATGAACCACCCTGGACGCTGGGGCGGCTGAATGTCAAAATGTTCCACGGCTGGTTCTCAAGGCAGGCGGCGGCTGATCGTCAAGTCGAGTACGGTGGTGCGATGGAGCGTGGTGAGGTCCGTTATGAGCGGCGGCTGGCGCCCGTGGTGATGAAGCGCATGCGGGAGTCTCCTGTGCTTCTGCTCGAGGGGCTCCGCAGCGTGGGGAAGTCCACACTCCTGGCTGAGATTGGTTCCGTCCTGGAGGGCGCTCGCCGGTTCGATCTCGATGATCACGAGGTGCTGGAACTGGTGCGGACAAGTCGGTCGCTGGTCACCGGCGAACAACTTCCGGTGCTGATCGACGAGTACCAGAAGCTTCCCGAACTCCTCAACGCGATCAAGGCGCGGCTGAACCGTGGGGCACGACCCGGCATGTTCATCCTGGCTGGGTCGGCCAGCTACGATTCGCTGCCGAGCGGAACCCAGGCCCTGACCGGGCGCATCCAGCGGGTGCCGGTTTGGCCCTTGGCCCAGGTGGAGATCGACGGTGGCGCCGGGACCCTTCTGGCGGGAGCGCTTGAGGGCGAGGTAGTGCACAGCCTCGAGCCTGCGACCGCGACGCGCGCCGACTATGTCGAGCGCATTCTTCGGGGTGGGATGCCGCTCGCGTTGATGGAGGAGGACGAGGCCGCGAGGAGGCGGTGGTTCACCTCCTACGTGACCCAGTCGCTGCAACGGGACGCCGGTGAGTTGCGCCGGATCGATCGGCTGGCGTCGTTGCCTGCGCTGCTCGCTCGTGCCGTGGGGCAGACCGGGCAGGTGCTCAACACCGCGAGGGTCGGCGAGGGGTTGGGGATGGTGCGCAACACGGCAGCCTCCTACCTCGGGCTGCTCGAGGCACTCTTCCTGATTCATCTCCTCCCGGCCTGGGGAACGACCGTGTCGTCGCGCAGCATTGCCGCGCCGAAGGTGCACGTCGTCGATTCCGGCGTCGGGGGTTATCTCTTGCGGCTCAGCCCGTCCAAGTTGGAGCGGGGCGACCCGTCCTCCTGGACGGGGTTCGGTCACCTGCTGGAGTCGTTCGTGGTGCAGGAGGTGATGCGTCAGGTCAGCTGGCTCGATGAGCCGGTGACGATGGGACATTGGAGGACCAGGGACGACGACGAGGTTGACCTGGTGCTCGAGCGCTACGACGGTGGCGTCGTGGGCATCGAGGTTCAGGCGGGCGATCACGTCGAGGGCAGGAAGCTCTCCGGCCTCAGGAAGTTGAGAAGTCGGCTGGGTGGTTCCTTCGTGGCCGGCATTGTGTTCCACCTCGGAGGACGCGGTTACGAGGCCGAGGACCGGATCCACGTCCTTCCCGTCGAACGGCTCTGGGTCCCGTGAGGCCTGAGCACCGGAAAAGGGGCCTGGTTCGTCGCGGGCGCTGCCCGGCCGGCGGGACGTCCCGACCGATCAGTTGGCTTCGGCCCTCGAGGGTTCCCGTTTGCCGCGAGCCCGGGGCTGAACGCTCTCCCCGTAGTAGTCGTCGGTGAACTGGTAGCCGTAGTGGAGGGCCCCGGCACCCTTGCGGGGGACCCGGTTCATGACGACCCCGAGCGCCGTGCCGTTGGCCTTGCCCAGCAGTTCCAGAGCCTTGCCCAACGCCTCGTAGGTGGTCTTGCCCGTGTCCACCACGACCAGTGCGCCATCGCTGCTGTGGGTGAGGACGGCGGCGTCGGTGACGGGCAGCAGGGGAGGGGAGTCGATGACGACGAAGGCGTCGCGCTTGAGCGAGTCGATGAGCTGGCGCATGCGCTCCGAGCCGAGCAGTTCGCTGGGGTTCGGGGGGATCGGGCCCGAAGCCAGCACCATCAGGCCGGGAACCGCGGCGATGGGCTGCAGCAGTTCCTCCGCCGAGGATCGGGTGGCCAGAACATCCGACAAACCGGTCGCGCCGTCGAGGCCAAAGGCGTTGGCCTGGCGGGGTCGGCGAAGGTCGGCGTCCACGAGGATCGTCCGCTGCCCGGACTGGGCCAGCGTGACGGCCAGGCTGGCCGCCACCGTCGACTTCCCATCCCCCGGCAGGGAACTGGTCACGACGATGGCCCTGGGCGGGTCGTCGACCTTCATGTACTGGAGGTTGGTTCGCAGGCTCCGGAACGCCTCCGCGGTTGCGGCGCGGTGACCGGTGCGGGCGTCCGTGCGCAGGAGGAGGGGCGCATCCTGGCCGTTCTGGTCAGGCTCGAAGGGGAGCGTGCCGACCACGGACAGGCCGGCCGCACTCTCGACGCCCTCGGCGGAACGGATACGGCGATCCAGCCACTCCCTCGTCACGGCGATGCCGAAACCGACCAGCAGGCCCAGCAGCGCGCCGAGCGCCAGGTTCATCTTCGTGTTCGGAGAGCTGGGGGCGGTGGGGAGGCGGGCGGAATCGCCGGCGATCAGTTGCACCGCCGGCGTCTGGCCGGTGGCGCCCTCGATCTTCCCGATCTCGTTGACCATGCCGCGGATCCATGCCTCGGCCAGGTCGCGGGCCCCTTCAGGCGTCGAGGCCTTCGCGGAGACGCGCAGGACGACGGTGTCGGTGGGGTTGGTGACGGTCACACGCTGCACCAGATGCTCCGGGGTCTCCGCGAGACCGAGCGAGTCGATGGCGAAGACGGCCACCGAACGCCACGAGCCGATGTCGACGTAGGAGCGGACCTTCGACTGCGCCAGCTGGTTGCCAACCATCGACGACCCGATGTCGGAGGAGCCGGCGGCGGCGACGTAGCCGCTGGTATCCGCGGTGTAGACCCTGGGCTGCAGAAGGCTCCACCCCGCCGCCAGGATCACGCCCGCGAAGAGCGCAGCAACGACCGCCATCCAGTTGGCGCGCAGTATGCGCACATAGTCCGTCAACTCCACCAAGCACTCCCGTCAAGCAGCAGGTCGGTATGAGATGCTACTATGTCGGGCGAGTATTCGATGAACCGGCAGGGTGACGCATGCCGGATGCTGGATGGCGAGAGGGATACATGGGCCCTGACACGGACGTGGATGTCCGTGAGGGCACCTCGCACATGATGCTCCCCGAGGCCGTGGCGCTCGGCCATGGGCTGGTCCTTGAGGCGGCCCTTCGCACCGGGTCCCGCGTCCTGTTCGTCAAGGGCCTGTCCTTCGAGTTGCATGGCCTGAGGGCGCCGCGGACGCCCGCCGACGTCGACGTCCTGGTGGATCCCGACGGCTTCGAGACGGTGTGCCGGCAGCTGGAGCAGTGGGGTTGGCACGAGCGCATGTCCAGGGTCGAGGGGCGCCCCGAGGCGCACCACTCCACCACCTACATCCATCCCCGATGGCCGTGCGACATCGACGTGCACCTCTGGTTCCCCGGCTTCCTGGCGCCGACCTCCGAGGTGTTCGATGCCCTGTGGGAGCGGCGGGTCGAGATGCCGGTCGCGGCCCAGCGGGTCCCCGTCACGGACGTTCCCGGCAGCGTTCTGGTCATGGCGCTGCACTCACTGCGCAGCACCGCCGACGACCCCCGGCACGTCTCGGAACTGCGGCATCTGATCGAGATCGTCGGCTCCTGGGATGAGGCCGCGCGCCTGGAGTTGGCGGCGTTGGCTCGCGCCGCCGGATGCGTCCGGACGCTGGAGCCGTTCTGGCGTGCGATCTGGCTCGATGCCGGTGACGACCATCCGGCCGTGGCCCAGGACGCACTGGCTGCCTGGAGGCGGAAGCTGGACGGAACAAGCACCGGCACCCGTGTCTGGCTCGGCTACATCTGGGCCGGCGGGCCGAGGCAGGCCCTGCGACGCATCCGTGACGCCCTGTGGCTGGACGAGGAGGTCATGCGCGGCTCCTTGAGGATCGCTCCCGGCCCGCGGGCCCTCAACCGGGCCCGCATGAAGAGGCTCGTCAGGGGCCTTGTCCGTCTCCCCGCCGGCCTTGTGCGGTCCGTCTGGGGTGGCCGAAGCGTCGCCCGGGGGCTCGGTACGCCGACCGGGTCTGCCCGGCGTTGACGATCCGGCGCAGCGACGGGCCCTTTCGGCGCGATGGACGGGTGTCTGCTAGTGTGCTTACCCGTACCCCGGGGGGCCGCGCAAGAACGCTGGCTGCCATCCTTGGGTGGGGCCCAAGACACGTCTCGGTGCCGCACCAGATCCAACGACGCCAGAGGGAGCGCCGAAATGCGTGATGCGACCAACTCGACCACGACCAGACGAGCGGTACTGACCGCCGGTGCGGCCGCGACGGCCTGGACTGTGCCCGTCATCCAGGCCGCCGCAGCGACTCCCGCAGCAAACGGGTCGCACCCCACGCCCCCTCCGCCGCCCACCAACCTGGTCTCGATCAAGTCGGTTACCACGTCCGACCGAGGACTTGGAAACGGCATCGACGGGACCGTCAAGATCGCCCTGGCGGCCCCGGCCATCTCCGCAAACGTCACCTGTGTCGTCGAGTTCTTCCGCCATCGCCTTCTCGGGAACCCGGAGTTCATCGCGAAGCAGACCATCGTGCTCAGCCCGCCCATGACCGCGGGCACGCGTGACGTGTCGTTCGGCTTCCATGACTGGGTGGTATCGGCCTACTACGAAGTCCGGGTGACCGTCACGTCGAGCGTCACGCAGTACACCCACAACGGGAAGCCGGTCGGAGACGGATCCACCACCAAGTGGCCGCAGACAACGGTCGTGCACACCACCGACCGGTTCTGGGTGGTGAACTGACGCCACATGGCCCCGCTTCTCGTCGTTGAGGCCCTCGGTACCCGGGTGGGCATCGACGTGGACTCGCTCAGCGACGAGGCGGCCGTTCTGGTCCGCGAGTCGTGGCGGGACGCGTCATCGGAGGGCCTGGAGCCTGCGGTTGTCGTCGAGCCGGGTCCCGGTGCCGATACGGCATGGCTGCTCTCGAGCCTCTCCCAGAGCGTGACGCTCGCGGCAATCGAGGCCCGCAAGGGCGACCTGTGGCTGCTGCACGCCGCAGGGGTGGCGCTGCCCGATGGCCGGGTGGTGGTCCTCGTCGGGCCCTCCGGCCGCGGGAAGACGACGCTGGCCAGGCACTCGGGGACCGTCTTCGGGTATGTGTCGGACGAGACGATCGGCATCGACGATGCGGGGCGCGTGTGGCCGTACCGGAAGCCGTTGTCGATCATCCAGGACGCCTCATCACCCAAGGCGCAGCGGGCGCCGTCGGAGCTTGGCCTTGGGGCGCTGCCCGATGCGCCGCTGCGGGCCGCCGCGATCGTGTTGCTGGATCGCCGCGAGGACGCCGGCGACGAGCCGATCGTGGAGCCTGTCGACCTCGGCGACGCGCTGGTCGAGCTGGTGGAGCAGTCCAGCTACCTGACGTGCATGCCTTCGCCGCTGCAGACGATCGCGCGGCTCGTCGCCCGGGCCGGAGGAGTCCAGCGCCTCACGTACCGCGACGCAGACTCCGTGACCGCCCTCATCCCGCGACTTGCGGGCGACGTCGACTCCGTCGCCGACGTGCAGGTGCCGACTGTGGACCCCTGTGTGACTGGGGGTGTCGAGCCGTCGTACTTCCGGGCGGCGACGCTGGACTCGATCGCTCTGGGCGATCCGGACCGCGTCGCGGTGCTGCAGCTCGATGGGCAGGGCCAGGGTGTTGTGCGTGTGCTGGCCGGGATCGCCCCGTCACTGTGGCGGGCGGCGTCCGGGGCCTCGCCGGATGCCCTGGTGGCCGCAGCCATCGCCGACTGCGGCAAGCCCGAGGACGGGGACGCGGCTGCCCTGGTCGGTGCCGCAGCAGACGAACTCGTGGAGGCCGGGGTGCTCGAGCTGCGGCCCGGCAGGTGGGCGATCAGGACCGATGTGGCCTGGACCGATGTGGCCGGGCGGATCGCGGCCCTGCCGCTGGCGGAACCCTGGTCGCAGCCCGTCGTGCTTGGAGGTTCGGCGGAGATCATCTGGAGGGCCTTGGGCGACGGCCCGGCCGACGTTGGTGCGGTTGTCGCGAGGGTGGCCGAGCTCGCAGGGGTCCAGGCCGAGGCCGTCGCCGACGACGTGGCCGGCTTCCTGCGCGAACTGGAACGCGAGGCTCTGGTCACCCGGTGGTGAACGTCCTTCGCCGACAACCCTGCCCCGTGCGGCATCGGGGTAGCCGGGGGAGAAGCACTGGTGTCCAGGCTGCGGGGCGCGTACGTGTTGTGCGCGCCCGGCAACCCGGACACCGCTGTTGCCGTCGCTCCCGGTCTCAGACCGCCACGACCCCGCCCGTGGCTGCGCTCTGCTGGGCTGCGACGACGATGCGCAACGTCCTCAGGCCGACCTCGCCGTCCGGTTGCGGCGCGACTCCGGTGCGGACGCCGTCGAGGAAGGCGTCCAGCATCTCGCGGTCGAGGTCGGTGCCGTAGCCGAGCCAGACGCCGCCTCGCTTGGTCTCGGTGAACCCCGAGACGTGCTGTGCGAACGGGTCGATGGAGATGGCGGCCTCGGTGCCGATCACGTCGAGGGTGAGGCCGCCCCAGGTCTCTGCGTGGTCGGGTTGGCTCCAGGAGCAGTCGATGGTGGCATTCAGACCGCCGGGGTAGGTGATGCTGACGAGCCCGCCGGTCTCGGCCCTGACCTGCGGCTTGTCGGCGTGCAGGACGCGGTTGGCGACCGCCCGGACGGTGGTTGCCTGCTGGCCATCGAGGAGGGCGTCGAGGAGGTCGGCGACGTGGACGATGTGGTCGGCCATGGCGCCGCCGCCCGAGAGCTCGGGGTCGGTGAACCAGGCCCGGGCGCCGACGGGGATCTGGCCGTTGTTGGTGCCGGTGGCCAGCAGGAGTCGGCCGAGGCCGCCGTTCGTGGCGATGGCCTGCAGTGCCCTGAACTGCGGCGAGAACCGGACCGGGTAGGCGGTCATCAGGAAGACGCCGGCGTCGCGGCAGGCCGCGATCATCGCCTCGCCGTCTGCGATGGTGGTGGCCAGCGGCTTCTCGCACAGTACGTGGGCACCCTCGGCGGCCGCCCGGACGACGAGGTCGCGGTGGCGGGTGTTCTCCGAGCAGACGATGACGGCGTCGGGTCCCCACGCGAACAGGTCGTCGTAGGAGTCGGCGTAGGGGACGCCGAGTTCGTCGGCCAGGGCCCGGCCGCGCACCTCGCCGACGGGTGCGGTGGCACCGTCGGGGTCCGCGCACAGGAGCTCGATGCCGGGCCGGTCGCGCAGCAGCGACGCGTAGGTTGCGGCGTGGACGTGGGCGAACGACAACAATCCGATCCTCATCGCGCCGCCACCCCCTCGAATGCGACGGCGGGGCCGGCCCTGCGGATGTCCGGGCGGTCTCGACCAGTCGGCGGCTCGTTCCTCGCGCGCCGACGCTCGACCGTCGGTTGGTGGAGTCGGCCGGTCGTCGGCTCGTCCCTCATCGCGCCGCCACCCCCTCGAACGCGACGGCGTGGCCGCTTCTGATCGACTCCAGCACGGCCTCGGCCAGCCGGACGGCCGTGACGCCGTCGCTGCCCGTGACGCGCGGGGTCGGACCGCCCTCGAAGGCCCGGGCGAACTCGCGAAGCTCCGTCAGGTAGGGGGACTCGACGAAACCCAGGTCCGGCAGCATCGCCCCGGCCGTGGTGGAGGCGCCGTCGAGACGGAACGACTTCTCCTCGCGGGTGTCGTATCGCAGCACCCCGGCATCGCCTGCCACGTTGAACGACGTCCAGAACGTGGTGCCGGGCGGGCCCCAGACGGCGCGGACGTGGCTGATCGCCCCGCCGGCGTGCGTGAGGACGGCCTCCGCGACGGAGACGTCCGCACCGGAGGCGGAGCGGTCGCGGGAGGAGGTGGCGTAGACGTCGGTGACCTCGCCCAGCACCCAGCGGGCGATGTCCAGGTCGTGGATCATCAGGTCCAGCACCACGCCACCGGACTGGGCGTCGTCGGCGAACCAGTCCGCCCATGCGGGGAACGTGCCGGTGCGGGTGAAGCGGGCCACCGCCGGGGTGCCGATCACACCGTCGACGACCGCCCGTCGCATCGCCGCGTATTCGGGGAAGAACCGCACCACGTGGCCGGGGTAGACCTGGCGGCCGAGCCCGGCGGCCAGGTCGACGATCGCCCGCGCGTCGGCGGCGGTGCGGCCCAACGGCTTCTCGCAGACGACGTCCTTGCAGGCCAGCAGTGCGGCCTCCGACAACTCCCGGTGGGTGGGCGTCGGCGTGACGATGTCGACGACGTCGCAGCCGGCGAGCAACTCGTCCAGGCTGTCTACGACGACCCCGCCCTCGCACTCGGCAACCAGGGCCTCCGCACCGGCCACCGAGAAGACCGCGACGTCCACCCCCATCGACAGCCAGGCCGGCAGATGGGCTCTCGCGATCCCCCCGGCACCGATCATGCCTACCCGGGACACATTCATGGCACTCCTGGTTCGTCGTGGCCTGCGTTGACGCCCATGTTGGCAGCACCTGGTGACAGGACTCCACCAGAACCGCCATTCCTGCTCAATCGTGCAGGATCGGGCCGATTCGTGGAGTCCTGTCACCACGCCTCGTTGGTCGCAGCCGTTCAGGCCAGCGGCTCGGAGCGGACGGCAGCGACGTTGCGCTCCGCCCGCTCGCGCAGGGCCGGGCCCTCCAGGCCCGCGACGTGGGCCGCGGCCACCGCGAGCGCGCGGGTGATGCAGGCCACCGGATCCGCCCCGGCCAGCAGGCCCTGCGCCAGCCCGGCCACGAAGGCGTCGCCGGCCATCACCGACTGCACCGGCGCGTCCACCGGGCACCACATGCGCACGGGTACGCCGTCCCGGAGGGCCGCCACACCGCGCGAACCCAGGCTGACAAGGGGAATCGCCGTCCCGGCGGCGGCCAGGACCTCGAGGGCGGCAGGGACCCGACGGCCCGCCGGCAGGTCCTTGATGCCGGCCAACGCCAGGATCTCGTCGTCGTTCGGCTTGAACGCCGTGACGCCCTGGACCCCCAGCGCCTCCCGGAACGCCGCCTGCTGGGCGTCGACGACGACCCTGGCGCCCCGCTCCAGGCAACCAGCGGCCAGGTTCGCCCACGTGTCGTCCGGCAGGCCTGTGGGCGTGGAGCCGTTGAGCGTGACGACGTCGCCCGGGACGACGTCGGCGAGAACCCGGTCGATCAGCGGGGCCACCTCGGCCGGGCCGTCCAGCGTGAACCCCTTCGCGACGAAGTGCGCCCCCACCTTCTCGCCCGTCGCGTCAAGGAGGGTCAGGTTGTGGCGGGTTGCGCCCGGCACCGGCACCAGGAAGTGGTCCAGGCCCTCATCTTCGAGCCTGGTTGAGTAGTTGTCGGCGTCGTCGCCGCCGATCAGCGCATACGCCGTCGTCGGCACCCCCAGCGCCAACGCCGTCCGCGCACAACTGATCCCCTTGCCCGAACACACCGACCGGAACCCGTGCATCCGCCCCAGCCCGCCCCAGGTCAGGCCCGAGACCGTGTAGTAGTCGTCGAAGCCCGTGTTCAGCGTCACCGTCCGCAGCGTCCCCATGGGTGAGAGCGTAGTTGCGGCGGTCCGCGGTCGTCGGCTGCGGGTGTTGGTTTCGACCGTCGCCCCGGCCTCACCGCCGCTGGTCGAGCCAGCGAGCGCCCTTCGACAAGCTCAGGACAAGCAGCAAGCGGCGGTCGAGACCTGGTGAGAGTCCCCGCGGACCCGTGGGTGGTTTCGACACGCGCCGGCTCCTCACTTCGACACGCGGCGCTCGTTCCTCGCGCTGCTACTCAGTACAAGTCGTCGGGGGCGCTACTCAACCAGCGGAAAGGGGGCCTCAACCGGCGCGGGAACTCGGCCACCGGCGGTTGAGTAGCCGTCGGCGAGGAACGAGTCGACGGCGTGTCGAAACCTCTGGCGGGTGCCTGTGGACTTGTCCACGGTTCTGGTGGTCGGGTTGGCCACGCGGGTGTGGGTGGTTTCGACACGCGCCGGCTCCTTCGTCGCGGGCGCTACTCAACCAGCGGAAAAGGGGCCTCAACCGGCGCGGGAACCCGGCCACCGGCGGTTGAGTAGCCGTCGGCGAGGAACGAGTCGACGGCGTGTCGAAACCTCCGGCGGGTGTCTGTGGACTTGTCCACGGTTCTGGTGGTCGGGTTGGCCACGCGGGTGTGGGTGGTTTCGACACGCGCCGGCTCCTTCGTCGCGGGCGCTACTCAACCAGCGGAAAAGGGGCCTCAACCGGCGCGGGAACCCGGCCACCGGCGGTTGAGTAGCCGTCGGCGAGGAACGAGTCGACGGCGTGTCGAAACCTCCGGCGGGTGTCTGTGGACTTGTCCACGGTTCTGGTGGTCGGGTTGGCCACGCGGGTGTGGGTGGTTTCGACACGCGCCGGCTCCTTCGTCGCGGGCGCTACTCAACCAGCGGAAAAGGGGCCTCAACCGGC
>JBDHZH010000082.1:0-13076 GCA_039811745.1 Arachnia sp. | reverse complement strand
AGTCGGGGCGGGAGTCGCGGTCGAGGAACTGGGAGATGTTGTCCGCCTCCTCGATCACCTTCACCGCCTTCTTCTGCAGCTTGCTGTAGCCGGACTGGTCGGCCAGCGAGTTGGCGGCGATCACGCTCGGGTCGGCCTTGACGGTGATGTCGACGGCCTCGGGGGTGCTGAGGTAGAGCATCAGGTCGCGAGCGCCCTGCGGGTTGCGGGGATCCGCGGCCATCATGAAGCCGTCGATGGGGGCCTCGACGACGCCTGCGCCGATCGCGGGGTCGACCTCGGGGAACACGAAGAAGTCGAGGTCGTCGGCGGCCTCCGGGGAGGTGGCGAACTGCTGCTGCAGGAACATGCCGAGCAGGAACGTGCCGGACTTCTTCTGCAGCAGGCTCTGCGCGGCCTCCTGCCAAGTGCGGCCGAGCGACGCCTCCTGTGTGTAGGGCAGCATCTGCTTCCACACCTCGAAGACCTTCTTCACCTGAGCCCCGTCCCAGGCCTCCTGGCCTGCGAGCAGGGACAGGTGGTAGTCGTAGCCGTTGATGCGCAGGTTGAGCATGTCGAAGGTGCCCATCGGCTCCCAGCCGTCCTTGGCCGAGAAGGCCATCGGGACCAGCCCGTCGGAGAGCATGCGCTCGTTCAGCCCCATGAACTCGTCGAAGGTCTTCGGCTCGGCATAGCCACGCTCCTCGAAGAGGCTGGGCCGGTAGAACACGCCCCACGGGTAGTACGTGCTCGGCATGAAGATCGCCCGACCGTCGGTGGTGCTGGACGCGTTGCGCATCGACGCGGGCATGCCCTCCACCTTGTCCCACACATCCGAGATGTCCGCGACCAGGCCCTTCTCTGCGAAGTAGCGGGCGCGATAGCCGGCGAACCACGTGAACACGTCGTCGGGGCGGCCCTGGAGGTAGTTGTTGATGCCCTCCTTGAAGGTCTCGTGGTCGACGGTGTTGATCTTGACGTCGGCGCCGGTGAACCCCGCCGCCATCTCGGCGAATGCCTTCTTCTCTGCGTCGCTGGAGCGGTAGGAACCGACCGCGACGTGGTCGGTGATCTTCGGGGTGCCGCAGGCGGTGAGGCCGGCCGCGGCCGTGAGGCCGAGTGAGCCGAGCAGGAACGATCGGCGGCCAAGATGTGGAAGCAGTCTGGCGGGGTGGGTCATGTCTCCTCTTCTGGAAGGGGTCGGGGGGAGGTTGCCGGTTCAGGAACTGGCGCGGACGATGAGTTCGGTCGAGAACACGCGGTGACCGGGGTCGTGGCCGCGTGCGATCTCCGTGAGCATCTGGACCGCCGCGCGGCCAACCCTGCGGATGGGCTGCGCGACGGTGGTGAGTTGGGGGTCGAGTTCGAGGCCGATGGCGTGGCCGTCGAAGCCGACGACGCGCAGGTCGTCGGGGATGCGGAGCCCGCGATCGCGGGCCGTGTCGTAGGCACCGGCCGCCATGCGGTCGGAGGCGCAGAAGACCGCATCGACGTCGGGTGCCCTGTCGAGCAGGTCGGCGAGGGCGGCCCTGCCGGACTCCTGGCTGTAGTCGCCGTGGACCACGAGACCGGGATCGAAGGAGGCGCCCAGCGCCTGGCGGTAGCCCTCGATGCGTCCCAGGCTGCCCGGGGCATCGGCCGGCCCGGCGATCATGCCGATCCGACGAGCGCCGCGGGCGAGCAGGTGGTTGGTGGCATCGACGGCGCCGACCCGGTCCGTGACCGACACCGACCAGAGCGGCTTGCTGGCTGCTCCGCTCGGCGGCTGGCCGCAGAGCACGACGGGCACGTCCGAGCCGAGCAGCGTCTGCAGGATCGGGTCCTCGGTGTGCGGGCTGAGGTGGACCACGCCGTCGACGTGACGGGAGTCGAGGAAGCGGGACGCGCGGCGGCGCTCCTCCTCGTTGCCCGCCAGCAGCAGGACGAGTGCGGTGTCGCTGCCTGCCAGCCCGTCGGAGACGCCCTGGAGCAGCAGGCTGAAGGTGGGGTCGGCGAACAGTTCAGCCTGCGACTCGGTCAGCAGGACGGCGACGGCGTCGTTGCGGCCGGAGGCGAGCGACCTGGCGTGCGGGTTGCTCCTGTAGTTGCAGACCGCGATCGCCTTCTCCACCGCCTTCCTCGCCTCGGGGCTCACCTTCGGGGAGCCGTTCAGCACTCGGCTGACGGTGCCCCGGGAGACACCCGCGGTCTCCGCGACATCCTGGATGGTGGCACGCCTGTTGGGAGCGATCACACCCGCATTGCCGGAGTTCTCCCGCTTGGATGTGTCATTCATACCGATCACCTCGCCGTGTCATGTGCCGCTCTGTGTGAACGCTCCCACGATAGCACGCGCAGGGCACACGTTGTCAAGGCATCAGTTGGAGCAGGCCTGCGACGACGCGCAGGAGAGCGTCAGAAGAACCAGAGTTTGCTGCCCGAGGGCTCCGGCGAGTCCTGCGCACAGGCATCCGTGAACGGCTCGGCGCCGCCGATCCAGCTGCGCACATCCGCGCCGTCGAGCCAGCGGTAGCCGAACGGCAGCCGGGCCGATTCCCTGCGGATGCCGTGCACGTCCGGGCGGGCCGAGGCGCCGACGATCAGCACGTTGCCGAAGCGTTTGCCCTTGTGGACGGGCGCCTCCGCCCCGACGAGCACATGCCGCCAGCGCTCCTGCACGCCCGCCGCCGCCCGCTTCGCCCAGCCGAACGGCGCCCTGTCCGTGACGTTGCAGATGACCACGTCCATGCCACGACCAACGCGTCTTACGTCGTCGAACGCCTCCGCGGTCACCAGCTCCCCCGGCACCCGCGAGCCGTCGAAGGCATCCACGATGACGACATCCGCATAGTCCTCGGGCATCGCCGCGACCCCGGTGCGGCCGTCTACGTCGCGCACCTTGATGCCCGACCGGGGCGGCAGCGGCAGCTTGCGCCGGACCTCCGCGGTCAGGTCGGCGTCGGGCTCCAACACGATCTGGGCCGTTTCGGGACGGCGCCAGGCCACCCAGCGCGGCAACGACATGGCCGCGCCCCCGACATGCACGATCCGCAACCGCTCGGAGGCCGGCGTCGTCAGGACGGTGTGGTCCAGCACCATCGCGACGTGCTGCACGTACTCGTAGGCGAGGAACTCCGGCCTGGCCGGGTCCACCCACGACTGCGACGTGCCGCCGAATCTGACTGCGAACGCCCCGGGGATGTTGTCGTCGGGCACCACACGATCGGACATGGGCCGAAGACTACCCCTGGTCGTCCCGCACACGGCTCGTCACCGACGGCGGAGCAGCAGGACGGAGTCGTCCAGGGTGGAGCGGAGGCCGTCGGGGCCCGTCGCGGTGCGCGACCTGACCTCGGCCACCTCGACCTCCCAGTCCGCCCTTGGCAGCGCCAGTTCCGACAGCGCCTCCGCAGGTGCCGGATAGTCGCGGGGTCCGTGGTGGTGCGCGTGCTCCCCCAGCCACGGCGGCGGGGCCGCGTGGCCGACGACGAGCAGGTGCCCGCCGGGCGCGACGGCCGCCGCGGCCCTGCGGAGCACGGCCGTCCGGTCGAAACCCTCCAGCGACGAGTGCAGGAAGAAGGCCGTCACCAGGTCGACGCCCGTGGGCGGCTCCCAGGAGCCGAGATCGGCCACCACCCAGTCGATCCCCGGCCCACCGGCATCCGCACCCAGGCCGGCGGCGTCGGCGGCGCTGCGGCCACGGTCGATGGCCGTCGCCGATGCGTCCACCGCGGTGACGTGCCAGCCGTGCGCGGCGAGCCAGACGGCGTCTGCGCCCTCACCGCAACCCAGATCCACGGCGCGTCCGGGCGCCAGCGAAGGGAAGACGTCGACCAGCACCCGGTTGGGGTTGCCGGACCACAGCCGGTCGCTCTCGCGGTAGCGCGTCTCCCAGTGCTCGTGAACCTCGTCGCTGCCCATCGCACCAACCTACCGGGGCACCGCCGACACCTGACCCCGATGGCTGTGGATCGAAGGGCGTTAGACCAACCCTGAGTCCACAGCTATCGGGGCTGGTCCTCGGGTGCCGTCTGCCGGGCGGCTAGCCTCGCGAAGGCGCCGCCGGAGGACCGGAGTTCCGCGGCCGTCCCGCGCTCGACGATGCGGCCTGCATCCAGCACCACCACCTGTTCCGCGTCCTCGATGGTGGACAGGCGGTGGGCGATGGTCAGGGTGGTGCGGCCCTCCGCGAGCCGGTCGAGGGCGAGCTGGACCTCCGCCTCGGTGGTGTTGTCGAGTGCGCTGGTGGCCTCGTCGAGCACGAGGACCCTCGGGTTCCGCAGGATCGTGCGGGCGATGGCCAGCCGCTGCTGCTCCCCTCCGGAGAAGCGGTGGCCCCGGGCCCCGACGACGGTGCCGAGCCCATCCGGCAGACCGCGGATCAGGTCGCCGATCCGGGCAGCCCCCAGAGCCTCCCACAGCTCGGCGTCGCTCGCCCCCTCCCGCGCCAGCAGCAGGTTCTCCCGTACGGACGCATGCACAAGGTAGGTCTCCTGGCTGACGACCCCGACGATCGCCGCGAGGTCGGCGAACGCGAGGTCGCGGACGTCGATGCCGTCGATGGTCACACGACCCGAATCCGGGTCGTACAGCCGCGGGAGCAGGGAGCCGAGGGTCGACTTCCCCGACCCGGTCGGCCCGACGACGGCGGCGGTGGTGCCTGCGGGGACCGTCAGGTCCACACCGATCAGCACCGGCGCGCCGTCGCGATGGGCGAAGGTGACGTCCTCGTAGCGCACCTCCCCGCGAACCGAGGCGAGGTCGATCCGGGCAGGCACTGCCGGCGCCTGCACCTCGGGAACCAGGTCGAGGTACTCGAAGATGCGGCTGAACAGGGCCATGGCAGTCACCCACTGGACGCCCATGTTCAGCAGGCCCATCACAGGGCGGAAGATCGTCCCCTGCAGCGCCGTGAATGCCACCAGGGTGCCGATCGTCATGCCGCCCGACGTGGCCGGGAAGCCTGCGGCCAGGTAGATGGCGGCCGGAATCGCGGCGAACACGATGCCCATCGTCGCCATCCGCCACTGGCCGGCCAGCTGCGCCCGCACCTCCAGCGCCGCCAACCGCTCGGAAGAGGCGGTGAACTGCGAATCATTGCGGCCGACCAGCCCGAGAGTCTTCGACAGCCGCACCCCCGAGACGGAAAGTCCCTCCTCCACCCGGGTGTGGAGGTCGGCCAGCTGTTGCTGGCGGGCGGCCGTGAGGTCGCGGCGCAGCAGTGCCACGCGCCGGCTGAGCCAGATGGACGGCGGCAGCACCAGGAGAGAGATGACCGTCAGCCCGGGCGACAGCGCGATCATCGCCACCACCGTCGCGATGGCGGTGGTCAGACTGGATGCGACGGAGGTGGCCGTCGAAGTGACCACCGACTGCATCGCGGCGATGTCGTTGACGAGCCTGGACTGCACCTCCCCGCCCCGGGTGCGCGTGAAGAACGACAGCGACTGGCGCTGCAGGTGGGAGAAGAGCGAGGTGCGCAGCTGGTGCATGACCTCCTGGCCCATCCGGGTGGCCAGCCACGTTTGGATGACGCCGATCACCGCGGTCAGGGCCGCCACCGCCACCATGGCGCCGGTCAGCAGGCCCAGCAGGTGCACGTCACCGTGTGGCAGCGCGTCGTCGAGGACGCCGCGCACCAGGAACGGCTGAGCCATGCCCACCACCGAGGCGGCACTGATGAGCAGCACGACGACGACGATCGTCAGGCGGTGGGGCCGGAACAGGGCCCGAACCCTGGCGAGGTCCACCGGGTAGGTATCCAGCTGCATCCTGTCCGCGGGGTTGACCCTGCCGGGGCCGCGGCCACCTGGCATGTGCTCCGGGATCGGGGGAGGCGCAGTCACGAGGCCTCACCTCCTGGTCGTTCCACGCGGTCGCACGCTCGCCCTGCCGAGGTTACCCGAGTACGGCCACGCCACCCGGTCGCCGCGGATAGGCTCGGCAGCGTGAACATGGAAAAGGTGGTGTTCGGGTTCTTCGTGCTGCTCGCGGCGACGCTGAACTTCGGCTTCTTCCTGGGCGACATCGGCAACCCCGAGATGCACAACCCGTACGAACTCTACGGAGCGGTGTTGGTCAACATGATCGCCGCCGTGCTCAAGTTCGGGGACCGCACGCAGATCGGCGCGATCCACCTCGCCACCTCGCTGGTCGCCGTGATCCAGCTGGTCCTGGCCGCCGGGGTGCATGTCTGGGCCACCCAGATCTCCGCTGACGGCCTGACCGTCAGCGCGACGTCCTCCATCGTGTCACTGTCCGGCGGCGCCCTGTTGGCCAACTTCGTCTCGATCGTGCTGCTGGTGGTGGAGACCACCTCCCACCAGCGCCGCTGACCCCGCGCCGAGACCATGGTCAACCCCCTCCTGAGCCTCAACATGCGCCCCTGGCGCAACCGCGAGGCCCTCAGGCGAAGAAGGGTCCCAATCCCGACGGACCTGCCCAGCACCGACGCCATCTTCCTGGTGCTCCGCCAGATGCGCGGCCCGCTGATCGTCCTCCTGATCGTCTTCGCGGTCTCGGTGATCGGCCTGGTGATGATCCCGGGCGTCGACGACGCCGGGGCCCGGTTCCGCCTCAGCTTCTTCGACGCGTTCTACTTCATGACCTACACGGCAGCCACCATCGGCTTCTCCGAATACCCCTACACCTTCACGGTGGAGCAGCGCATGTGGGTGACGGTGTGCATCTACGCGTCGGTCATCACGTGGGCGTACACGCTGGGGACGCTGTTCGCCCTGCTGCAGGACCCGCGGTTCCGCCGCGCGATGGGCCTGCAGCGGTTCCGTCGCAAGGTCAAGGCCATCAGGGAGCCGTTCTGGATCATCGTCGGCTACGGGGAGGCGGGCCGATCCCTCGCCGCCGCACTGGACGGTCTCGGCCGCAGGACCGTGGTCCTGGACGAGGACCCGGGCCGCATCGACGTGCTCGTCTCCGACCAGCACGACCTCGACGTCCCCAACTATGCCGGCGACCCCCGCGACCCGTCGCTGCTCGGCTACGCGGGCCTCGCGCATCCGCGGTGCCAGGGCGTGCTCGCGATGACGGACAAGGACGAGATGAATCTGGCGGTCATCATGTCCGCCCGCCTGCTGCGGCCGGGGTTGCCGGTCATCACCCGCTGCTCGGAACGCGCCAACATCGCTCGCATGCACGACTTCGGCCCGACGGCGGTCATCAACCCCTTCGACCGCTACGGCCACTACCTCGTCCTCGACCTGCAGCGCCCCGTCACGTCCCGTCTCACGAAGTGGCTGCTCTCCAAGCCCGGCAGCCCGATGCCGAAGGCGCACCCCGCGTCGGGCGAGGGTGCCTGGGTGGTCGTCACGGACGACGTGTTCGGGCCCGAGGTGACGGCCGACCTGCAGGATGCCGGCCTGAACGTGCGTCTGGTCGACGTCCGCGACGGTGACCCGGACGTGTCGGAGGCGGTCGGGCTGGTCGCGGGCACCTCGTCCGACACGGTCAACCTGGCGCTGGCGGCCCACGCCCGGCTGCAGCGGCCGGACGTCTTCATCTCGCTTCGGCAACGCTCGTCCAGGATGACGGCGCTGGTGGAGTCGTTCGCCCCGGATGCGGTGTTCGTCGCCACCGACATCGTCGCCTATGAGGCGCTGGCCAGACTGGAGGCACCGCTGTTCTGGGGCTTCATCGAGCACCTGCGGACCCTGGACGACGACGCCGCCGCCGTCGTCCTGAAGGGGCTGCGGGCCAGGGTGGGGAACCAAACCCCCACCGCGGGCAAGGTGGCCATCAACAAGGCCGAGGCCCCGGCAGTGTTGAGATGGCTGGAGCGAGGCGGCACCCTGACCATCGGCCAGTTGCTGTCCGGCACCGACGAGAGCCTCCAACCCATCTCCATGTTCGCCACCGTCCTGGTCCGCGACGACGTCGCCACGCCGTTGCCCGCCCCCGACGAGCGGCTTCGGCCCGGCGACCAGCTGGCCTTTCTCACCCACGCCCGAGGCCTCGCGGAACTGGAGCAGAACCTCTTCCACGACTGGGCGGTCAAGTACGTCGCCACCGGCGAGCGGGTCCCCGAGACCTGGCTGTGGCGGCTGCTGAAGCAGCGGGGCTGACCGCTGCGGTGAGGCGTCCCGGCGAACCGGGACGCCCACCCACCTACCCTGACAGCACGAGGGAGGAGATGCGCCGGTTCATCGCCTCGGCGTACTGCTCGGACTCCAGCCCGACGATCAGGTGCCACACACCGTCGGCGACCTGCACCGAACCCATCACCCCGGCCCTGTGCAACGCCCCCGCGTCCACGGCGGTGGAGTCCTTGACGACGATGCGCAGGCGGGTCTCCGCGACGGCCTCGACGAGTTCGATGTTCTCCTCGCCGCCGAGCGCCTCCATCCACTGGCGGGCCTGGTTGAGTTCGACGTCGCCGACGACGATGACGCGCGGCTCGGGCTCGTGCACCTGGTCGACGCCACCGTGCCTGGCCGCGAGCTTCTGCTCCGGCGTGCGGTAGTCGAAGAAGATGACCAGGAACATGGCCGTGAAGAACGCCGCCGCGATGGCGATCGCATACAGCGGGATGTTGTTGAACGCAGGGATCGTCAGCAGCGAGGTGAAGACGAAGGCGCTGGTCTTCAGGCCGCCACCGAAGCCGATGATGACACCGCCGACCAGACAGCCGATCAGCATTCGCGGGTAGATCTTCTTGAACCTCAGGTGGATGCCGTAGAGGGACGGCTCCGAGATGCCGCCGAGCAGGCCCGCGGCGAGCGCGCCGGTGGCCGTCTGCCGCATCTGGATGTCCCGGTCCTTCACCGACAGGTACAAGACGCCCGCCGTCGCCCCGAAGCAGGCGAAGTTCCAGGCGCCCATCGGGCCCTGGATGTAGTCGTAGCCGAGGTTCTGGATGTTCAGCAGCATGATGGCGTTGATGGGCCAGTGCAGGCCGAGCGGCACCATGAAGGGATAGGCCAGCGGCACGACGATCGCGAAGATGAATGGCGAAAAACCGTTGACGGCCTGCAGACCGGCGGCCACCCAGGCGCCCATGTAGACACCGATGGGGCCGATCAGGAACGCGGTGAGGGGCAGCATGATCAGCATCGCCAGGAACGGCACGAAGATGAGCTGCAGGTTGTCCGGGATGAGTTTCTTCAGCAGCTTGTACAGGGGCCCGAGCACCCCGGCCATCAGGAGCGGCGGGAAGACCTGCGAGCTGTAGTTGAAGATCGTCAGCGGAACGCCGAAGATGTCGACGAGCGTGACCTCGCTGCCTGCGATCGTCGCGTGGTAGGCCTCGGAGATGCCGCCGAGCGCGGTGAAGCCGGGCAGCATGACGAGCCCCATGATCGCGAACCCCACCCACGGGTCGGCGCCGATCTTCTTCGACGCGTTGTAGGCCACCATGAGCGGCAGGAACACGAACACCGACTGCCACAGCAGGTTCATGAACTGCCACGACGGCGGCAGTTGGGTGCGCGGGTCGGCCCAGTTGCCGATGATTCCGAGCGTGCTCATCAGCGACATGAACGTGATGAACAGCGACGCCCCGAGCAGCGCCCCCAGGATGGGCCGGAACGAGTCGGAGAGGAACTCGAAGAACGAGTCCACCCACGCGAACTTCCCACGGACGCCGCCTGCGCGCGCGGCCGCCTTGATCTCCTCGTCGGTGAGTTCGCCGCGGTTGCTCATCTCCGGCAGCGCGTTGATCTCCTGGAACACGGTCTGGACCGCGCCGCCGATGATGACCTGGTAGCGGTTGCCGCCCTGCGGGACGCCGCCCATGACGGCCTTGATGCCCTCCACCTTGGCCGTGTCGACGACCCCGGCGTCGACCAGTTCGAAGCGGAGCCTGGTGGCGCAGTGCGAGAGGCCACGGATGTTCTCCGGTCCGCCCAGTGCCTTGACGATCTCTTCAGCTGTTGACATTTCCGGCTCCTTCTCAGTCCTCATCCAGCGGGACCAGGTCCCGCACCTCGGCGGCGGTGCCCTTGCGCAGCGCGCTGCCCGCCAGGTCCCGGCAGGCATCCAGCGAGTAGGCCCGCACCTGGGCCTTCACTGACGGCACGGCAGGCACGGAACACGACAGCTCATCGACCCCGAGCCCGATCAGGATCGGCACGGCCTGCGGGTCGGAGGCGACGCCGCCGCAGATGCCGATCCACCTGTCGAACTTGTGCGCTGCCTCGGCTGCCCGTCCGATCAGGGCGAGCACCGCCGGGTTCAGCGCGTCGATCTGCGGCGCCAGCATGGGATGCCCGCGGTCCATGGCGAGTGTGTACTGGGTCAGGTCGTTGGTGCCGACGGAAAAGAAGTCCACCTCGCGGGCGAACTGCTCGGCCATGACGGCGACGCTCGGCACCTCCACCATCACGCCGAGCGGCACCTGGGCGACGCCCAGCTTCGCGCGTTCCGCCTCGAAGATCTCCCTTGCCCGCCGGTAGTCCTGCAGGGTGGCGATCATCGGGAACATGACGTGGATCTGGGCGCCGGCGTCGACGGCGCGCAGGATCGCGCGCGCCTGGGTGCGCAGGATGTCGGGCCTGTCCAGGCCGACCCGCACACCGCGGAGGCCGAGGAACGGGTTCTCCTCCGGGGCGATCGGCAGGTAGGAGAGCGGCTTGTCGCCGCCGACGTCGAGCGTGCGGATCACGAGCGGCTTGCCCGGCATCTCGCGGGCGATGTCGATGTAGATCTGGGCCTGCTCGTCCTCTGTGGGGGCCGAGTCGCGGCCCATGAACAGGAACTCCGAGCGCAGCAGCCCGACTCCCTCCGCGCCCTTGACGGCGGCATCCTGGGCGTCCTTCAGCCCCCCGATGTTCGCGACCACGTCCACACGGCGCCCGTCGGTGGTGGCGGCCGGTTCGTGTGCATGGGCCTGTTCCCTGGCGCGCCGCTCGGCGATCCGGACCTGGCGTTCCCGGATGCGGGTGACCTCTTCCTCGGTGACGCCCGTGCGCAGGGTGCCGCGGGTGCCGTCGAGGATGACGCGGGTACCGTCGGCAAGGTCGAGGGCCCGGGCCTCGATGCCCGCGATGGCCGGGATGTCGAGGGAGCGGGCCAGGATGGCGACGTGGCTCGTTGAGCCGCCGCCCGTCGTGGCGAAGCCCGCCACCTTCGTGCGGTCCATGGTCGCCGTGTCGGAGGGCGTCAGGTCCTCCGCGATCAGGATGGTGCCCTCCGGAATCTCGGCACGCTCCGCCTTCTGCCCGGTCAGCTCCTCCAGCACGCGCTGGCCGACGTCGCGGACGTCGTTGGCACGGCCCGCGAGGATCTCATTGGACAGTCCCGCCAGCTGGTCCGCGAACGAGTTGTAGGCGCGGCGCCAGGCGTAGGCGGCGGACTTGCCCTTGTCGATCGCCGACGTCGCGAGGTCGAGCAGTTCGGGGTCCGACAGCAGTTCCTGGTGGGCGACGAAGATGGCCGCCTTGTCCGGGGCGCCGTCCTCCTCGAGCCTGCTCTGCAGGGCCTGCAACTCCACCAGCGAGCGGTCGATGGCCTTGTTGAGCCTGCGACGCTCCAGGTGCTTGTCGGGTGCGTCCTCGGTGACGTGGATGTCCTCCCGACGGATCTGGAGCACCTGCCCGACGCCGAGTCCGGGCGATGCCGCGACTCCGAGCAGCAGGTTCGGGTCGCCGCTGCGGGGCGCGGCGGGCTCCACCGGCGCGGGGGGCTCGGGAACGGGGGCCGCCTCGGCGCCGGTCTCCGCGCGCTTGGGCGGGGGGCCGGCGCTGACGTCCTCGCCGAGGCCGTCGGCGATGGCCTGCTCGAGTTCGGCAACCGCCGAGGCTGCATCGGCGCCGTGCGCTATCACCTGCACCTTGTCGCCGTACGCCACGGCCATGCCCATGATCGCGATGACGGACTTCCCGTTGGCCTGGTCGTCGCCACGCTTGAGCAGGATCTGGCTGTCGTACCTCTTCGCGATGGCCACGAGGTTGGCAGTCGGACGCGCGTGGAGGCCGGTCGGGTTCAGGACGACGATGCCGGCCGAGACTGCGCTCTCGTCGCCGCCTCCGCCTTCCTCCTCGCCGGCCTCGGCAAGGGTGAGGGTTGCCAGGGCGTCCTTGCCGGCCTCCACCAGCCCGGAGGCCGGCTCGAAGGAGGCGAGCCGGTCCGAGTTGGTGATGACTACCTGCGTCAGGAGGCTCTTGGCCGACCGCGCTATCAGATCCATGTCGAACCTGACGAGCGGGTCGCCGACCGCGACGCGCTGCCCCAGTTTCACCAGCGTCTGGAAACCCTCGCCCTGCATCGAGACGGTGTCCAGCCCGATGTGCATCAGGACCTCCGCGCCGCCGTCGCTCCGCACCGCGACGGCGTGCCCGGAGGTGTGCACCTGGGCCACCTCGCCGTCGCAGGGCGCGACGAGCGTGGCGCTGATCGGGTCGATCGAGATCCCCTCACCCACCATCTTCTGGGCGAACACCGGATCCGGGACCGTCTCAATCGGCACCACCACGCCGGTGAGCGGTGCCATCAGCGTGAGGATCGAGCCTTGTCCATTCATGATTCACTCCTGCTTCCCACCACGACGTGGCGAAGGGACCTGCACCTGTTCGGGAGTCTAGGACTGCACGCCCGCGGTGGCAGGAGTAGCCGAACATTCACAGGTGGTCAACCGTTCGGACGATGCCGGGACGGCCGGGGCTGGCTAAGGTGCGTGAAGGAGGCGGCCGGCGTTGGGCGCCCGCTCAGGAGAGAAACATGACCCTTGTGCAGTCGATCCTCGGCGTCGTCCTGATGGCGCTTGCGACCATCATCACGATGGCCCTGATCGGAACGTTCTCCCGTCGCGTGCTGGGCATGCGCATCGGAAGCATCCGCAGCATCATCGCCGGCGTCGTGGGGCTGGGGGCGGGCATCGGGTTCGCCATGCCCTTCGCCAATGGGCGGGACCAGTACACGCCGGCACTCATCCCGGTGCAGCTGGGCGTCATCCTGCTGAGCGCCGTCGCCTTCCTCGTCGTCGCCGAACTGGTGGCGCCCCAGGGTTCGGTGCCCCGCCCGGACCAGTGGCTCCCCGGCATCCGCAACACGGCCGACCGCGCCGGCAGGTACTCGCAGATGGTCGGCATCGCGCTGCGGCACCGCCTGGTCCCGTTCAAGCTCAACACCGACGACACCAGCGCCGCCAGCGCGGAACGCGCCAGCAC
>JBDHZH010000081.1:0-13104 GCA_039811745.1 Arachnia sp. | reverse complement strand
CTGCCGGCCTCAGCGGCGGCGCGCCTTCTTGTCATCCTTCACGTGACCGCGGAAGGTCCGTGTCGGTGCGAACTCGCCCAGCTTGTGGCCGATCATCGCCTCGGTGATGAAGACGGGCACGTGCTTGCGACCATCGTGCACGGCGATCGTGTGGCCGAGCATGTCGGGGACGATCATCGAACGGCGCGACCAGGTCCTGATCACGTTCTTGGTGCCCTTTTCGTTCTGGAGATCCACCTTCTTCTGCAGGTGGTCGTCAACGAAGGGGCCCTTCTTAAGGCTGCGTGGCATGTTTCCTCAGGCTCCCTATCAGCGCTTCTTGCCGGTCTTGCGGCGGCGGACGATCAGACGGCTGCTCGCCTTGTTCTTGTCACGGGTGCGGCCCTCGGGCTTGCCCCACGGGGAAACGGGGTGACGGCCACCGGACGTGCGCCCCTCGCCACCACCGTGCGGGTGGTCGACCGGGTTCATGACGACACCGCGGACGGTCGGGCGGATGCCCTTCCAGCGGTTGCGTCCGGCCTTGCCCCAGTTGATGTTCGACTGCTCGGCGTTGCCGACGGTGCCCACGGTCGCACGGCAGCGAACGTCGACCATGCGCATCTCGCCCGAGGGCATGCGAAGGGTCGCGTACTTGCCCTCGCGAGCAACGAGCTGGATCGACGCGCCGGCCGAACGCCCGAGCTTGGCGCCGCCGCCGGGGCGGAGTTCCACGGCGTGCACCGTGGTTCCCACCGGGATCTGGCGCAGTTCGAGGTTGTTGCCGGGCTTGATGTCGGATCCCAGTCCCGCGGACACGACCGTGCCCTGGGTGAGGCCGTTCGGCGCGATGATGTAGCGCTTCTCACCGTCGGCGTAGTGCAGCAGCGCGATGCGGGCGGTGCGGTTCGGGTCGTACTCGATGTGAGCGACCTTCGCCGGGACGCCGTCCTTGTCGTAGCGCTTGAAATCGATGATGCGGTAGGCCTGCTTGTGCCCGCCGCCGATGTGGCGCGTGGTGATGCGGCCGGCGTTGTTGCGGCCGCCCGTCTTCGTCTTCGGGGCCAGCAGCGACTTCTCCGGTGTGGAGCGGGTCAGCTCGGCGAAATCGGACACGCTCGAGCCGCGGCGACCCGGGGTGGTCGGCTTGTACTTGCGGATAGCCATGAGGAATTCAGTCCTTGTCTTGTCTTCTTCGCTCCCGGGCTCAGGCGCCCAGGCTCCCGAAGATGTCGATGGATTCGCCCTCGGCGACGGTCACGATGGCGCGCTTGGTGTCGACCTTCTTGCCGATCCCGAAACGCGTGCGGCGACGCTTGCCTTCGCGGTTGAGCGTGTTGACGGAGGTGACCTTGACCTTGAAGATCGCCTCGATCGCGATCTTGATCTGGGTCTTGTTGGCGTCGGGGGCGACGATGAACGTGTACTTGCCCTCGTCGAGCAGGTTGTAGCTCTTCTCGCTCACCACAGGCCGCAGGATGACGTCGCGGTGGTCACGGATTTTCACTTCGGTCACTTCTCGTCCTCCTTGGCCTCGGTCTCGGTGGCGACAGCCTCCACCGCGCCGGTCGCCGGGTTCACGAAGGCTGCAAGAGCGGCCGTGGTGAACACGATCCGGTCGGCGGCCAACACGTCGTACGCGTTCAACTGGTCGACGGCCAGCACGTGGACGTCGACGAGATTGCGCAGCGAGAGCCATGCGACATCCTCGAAGCGGTCGAGGACCACCAGCGTCCTGGCGACGTCACCCAGGGCGGCGAGCGTCTTCAGCGCCCCCTTGGTGCTGGGGACATCCCCCGCCACGATCTCGGAGACGACATGCACCTGGCCGTCGCGGGCCCGATCCGACAGGGCGCCACGCAGCGCGGCGGCCACCATCTTCTTGGGGGTGCGCTGGGAGTAGTCGCGCGGCTGCGGCCCGTGCACGATGCCGCCGCCCGCCCACTGGGGGGCGCGCCGCGAGCCCTGACGGGCACGACCGGTACCCTTCTGGCGCCACGGCTTGATGCCGCCGCCCCGGACGTCACCGCGGGTCTTGGTGGCGTGGGTGCCCTGGCGGGCCGCTGCCAGTTGTGCGACGACGACCTGGTGGATCAGGGGGATGTTCGTCTGTGCATCGAACAGGTGCCCGGGGAGTTCGACCTTCCCGGCCTTCTTGCCGGCGGCGTCGATGACTTCGATGGTGCGAGCGTCGCTCATGCTGCATCACCCTTCTTGGCTGCGGTGCGGACGACCACCACGGAGCCCGCGTTGCCGGGGACAGCCCCGCGGACCAGCAGGAGCCCGCGCTCGGCGTCGACGGCGTGGATCTTGAGGTTCTGCACGGTCACCTTCTCGTTGCCCATGCGGCCCGCCATGCGGAGGCCCTTGAACACACGGCCGGGGGTGGCGCAGCCACCGATGGATCCGGGCGAGCGGTGCTTGCGGTGGACGCCATGCGAGGCGCGGAGGCCTCCGAAGCCGTGCCGCTTCATGACACCGGCCGTGCCCTTGCCCTTGCTGGTGCCGGTCACGTCGACGACCTCGCCACCGGCGAAGGTCTCGGCCGTGAGCTCCTGCCCGAGGGTGTACTCGGAGGCATCGGAGGTGCGGATCTCGAGGAGGTGCTTGCGGGGGGTGACGTCGGCCTTCTCGAAGTGGCCGGCGGCGGGCTTCGTCACCTTCTTGGCCTTGACGGCGCCGAAGCCGAGCTGGACGGCGTTGTAGCCGTCGGTCTCGGGGGTGCGGACCTGCGTGACGACACAGGGACCCGCCTGGATCACGGTGACGGGAACAACCTTGTTGTTCTCGTCCCACAGCTGGGTCATGCCGAGCTTGGTGCCCAGGATGCCCTTCACCTTGCGTTCAGTGCTGATGCTCATGTCGGACCTCACGGAAGCTTGATCTCGATGTCGACGCCCGCCGGGAGGTCGAGTCGCATGAGCGAGTCCACCGTCTTCGGCGTGGGGTCGAGGATGTCGATCAGCCGCTTGTGCGTGCGCATCTCGAAATGCTCGCGGCTGTCCTTGTACTTGTGCGGAGAACGGATCACGCAGAACCCGTGCGAGTCACGGTGTCGACGATTTTCCGCGCGCTGGAGTCGATGACCTCATGGTCATAGGCCCGCAGCCTGATGCGGATCTTTTGTCCCGCCACAGTTGGTTCCTTCTACTCGTCCTGGTGTTGTCTACTTCGAACGTCTCGGGGATGTTTCCCCTTGTCGCTCCGGTACCCGTGGTCGGGCGTGTCGCCAGCTTCACCGCGCAGTGGGCGCTCCCTCGGACTTGAAGCGAGGGTTGGACCCGGTGCTTGGACAGCTGATCGACCCATACAGTGGCAGATTGCGCATGACGCAACCCGCCCCCTGAAGAGCAACCCACATATTCTTGCACGCCCCACCCCGGTCACAAAATCGGGGCGGGGCGTGGCGCTCAGTGCGTGGTGAGCCCGCGGTCGGCGAAGATGGCGCGGGTTGCCGCCACCAACTCGGCCGACGGCGGCAGCGTGTGCTCCAGCTGGTACGGCAGCCCCAGTGCCGACCACTTGTCCCGCCCCATCTGGTGGAACGGCAGCACCTCGACGCGCGTGACGCACGCCAGCGATGCGGCGTAGTCGGCGATCGCCTCGATCCCGGACGGGTCGTCGGTGAGATCCGGCACCAGGACGAACCTGATCCAGGTCTCTATCCCCGCCTCGTCCAGCCTGCGACCGAACTCCAGCGTGGGAGCGAGGGCCCGGCCCGTCACGCGGCGGTAGGTGTCCTCGTCGCCGGCCTTCACATCAAGCAGGACGAGGTCGACGTCGGAAAGCATCGCGTCCGTGGCATTGCGGCCGAGGAAGCCGGAGGTGTCGAGGGCCGTGTGGATGCCCATCTCCTTCGCGCCCCGAAGCACGCGTGCCGCGAAGGCGGGCTGCTGCAGCACCTCGCCGCCGGACAGGGTGATGCCGCCGCCCGTGGCATGGAAGACGCCCTTGTAGCGACGGATCCGTGCCAGCAGGTCGTCCACGTGCACGGGCGCGCCACGGTTCGCCATCATCGTGTCCGGGTTGTGGCAGTACAGGCAGCGAAGTGGGCAGCCGGCCAGGAACGTGGTCATCCTGGTACCGGGGCCGTCAACCGCCGTGACGAGTTCCCAGGAGTGCACCGACCCGATCTCGCCGGATCGCTGCCCCATCAGCAGCGATGTCCGGTCGAGGTCGGTGAGCACCTGGATGCCCCCGAGCGCGGCCGTTGTGGGCGCGGACGCCCCCACGGCAGGGGCATCCGCACACACGGACGTCACGTCACATCGCCTCGTGGAAGGTGCGGGACAAGACGTCCAGCTGCTGTTCCCGGGTGAGCTTCACGAAGTTCACCGCATAACCCGACACCCGGATGGTGAGCTGCGGGTAGTTCTCCGGGTTCTCCATCGCGTCGATCAGGGTCTCCTTGTTCAGGACGTTGATGTTGGCGTGGTACAGCCCCTCCCCCATGCCTGCGTCGAGGATGCCGACGAGGTTGCTGATCCGCTCCTCGTCCGTCCGGCCGAGCGCCGGCGGGGTGATCGTGTTCGTCAGGGAGATGCCGTCGAGGGCGTCCTCGTAGTCGAGCTTGCCGACGCTCAGCATGGAGGCAATCATGCCGTGCGTGTCGGCGCCGTTGCGCGGATTGGCGCCGGGCGCGAACGGCGTCCCCGCCTCGTGGCCACAGGGGAAGGCACCGGTTGCCTTGCCGTACACCACGTTCGACGTGATGGTCAACACCGACTGGGTCGGGACGGCGTCACGGTAGAGCTTGATGCCGCGGATCTTGTCCATGACGGTCTTCACGACGAGTTCGGCGAGGTCGTCGGCGCGGTCGTCGTCGTTGCCGTACTGGGGGAACTCACCCTCGGTGACGTAGTCGACGACCAGCCCGGTCTCGTCGCGCACCGGAGTCACGTGGGCGTACTTGATGGCGGACAGGGAGTCGGCGACGATGGACAGGCCGGCGATGCCGCAACCCATCGTGCGGATGATCTCGTCGTCGTGGAGCGCCATCTCCATGGCCTCGTAGGCGTACTTGTCGTGGCTGTAGTGGATGATGTTCAGCGCCTCGACGTAGGTCTCCACCGCCCAGGTCAGCATCTCGTCGTAGGCGGCCCACACTTCGTCAAACGTCAGCCGCCCCGTCGTGGTGATCGGCGCGTGGCCGGTCACGACCTGCTTGCCGGTCATCTCGTCACGACCGCCGTTGATGGCATACAGGAGGGCCTTGGCCGTGTTGAGCCGCGCACCGAAGAACTGCATCTGCTTGCCGATGGCCATCGGCGAGACGCAGCACGCGATGCCCGTGTCGTCGCCCCACTTGCAGCGGATCGCGTCGTCCGACTCGTACTGGATGGCGGAGGTCTCGATCGAGATCAGCGAGCAGAACTCCTTGTAGCCCGCGGGCAGTGCCGGGTCCCAGTAGATGGTGATGTTCGGCTCCGGCGCAGGCCCGAGGTTGCGGAGCGTCTGCAGCAGCCTGAACGAGGTCTTCGTGACCAGCGTACGGCCGTCGTTGGTGAAGCCGCCGTCGGACCAGGTTGCCCAGTACGGGTCACCGGAGAAGATCTGGTCGTAGTCGATGGTGCGGAGGAAGCGGACGATGCGAAGCTTCGTGACGAGCGCATCCATGACCTCCTGTGCGCCCTCCTCCGTGATGATCCCGGCTGCGAGGTCGCGCTCGGCGTAGACGTCGAAGAAGCCGGACAGGCGACCGATGCTCATGGCCGCGCCGTCCTGGCTCTTCACCGAGGCGAGGTAGGCCATGTAGGTCCACTGCACCGCCTCGACGTAATTGGCGGCGGGGCGCGCAAGGTCGAAACCGTAGGACTGGCCGAGCCTCTTCAGCTTCTCCAGCGCCTTGATCTGCTCCGAGTGCTCCTCCCGGAAGCGGGCCCAATCCTCGGAGAAGGGCTGGTCGGCCACCGAGTCCTTGTCCGCCCGCTTCGCCTCGATGAGTCGGTCCACGCCGTACAGTGCCACGCGGCGGTAGTCGCCGATGATGCGGCCGCGCCCGTAGGCATCGGGCAGTCCCGTGATCAGGTGGGAGCTGCGGGCGGCGCGGATTCGCGGGGTGTAGATGTCGAATACGGCCTCGTTGTGCGTCTTGCGGTAGCGGGTGAAGATCTCCTTGATCCTCTGGTCCGGCTCGAGCCCGGCCTCCTTGATGGCCGTCTCGACCATGCGCCAGCCACCGGCGGGCATCATGGGACGCTTCAGCGGGACGTCGGTCTGCAGGCCGACGATGACGTCGTCGCCGTCACAGATGTAGCCCGGTGCGAATGCGTCCACGTCTGCGGGGATGTGCGTCTCCACGTCGAAGACCCGGCGCGCGCGCTCGACGCTCAGGAAATCGCGCTGCAGCGTCTCCCACACGTCGAGCGTCTTGGCGGTCGGGCCGGCCAGGAAGGCGGCATCACCCTCGTACGGCGTGAAGTTCGCCATGATGAAGTCGCGCACATCGATGGTGTGCTGCCATGCGCCCGGGCGGAATCCCGCCCACGGGTCGACGGGTCGAACGTCTTCGAGGGTTGAGGCCTGGGCCGTCAAGGTTGCTCCTAGTATCAGCGGTCGGATCGTGCCGGGGGCGACGTCTGGGAGGAGGCATCGGCACCTGCGGCTTTCGCCCCCATACCAGCTGCTCCGCCGGCGCCACCTAAAACGCTACAGCATCGACTTGCCGACCCCACAGCCGGGGTCGACAAACGAACTCACGAACTGACGAATGTCAGCGACCACGACGCGGCCTGCGGCCTCAGCTGGAACTCGGGGCGGACATCGGGCCCGCAGGACCGCGAGCCCAGGCCGTGTTGGGCGGCATCGAGGTAGAGGTGAGTGCCCTGTGAGGGCGGCAACTCGAATGGATGCCCGGCCGAGGCCACCTCGTGGGCGTCATGCGCGCGAAGACCGAAGCCCGGCCTCCGGCCTGCGACCTCGTCGGCCAGGATCGTGAGTCCGAGACCGGGGAACACCAGCTCTCGCAGCCCGGCCCTGTGACCGCTCTCCTGCGGGACCGCGTAGTCGACGACCAGCCCCGCAAGGTCCGACGAGAAGCGTCCGACGACGGCTGCTGCCTGCGAGTCGGGGTAGTTCTCGTTCGGGCCGGTGCCGAACCAGGTCACCTCGTCGACCCCTGCGGGAAGCACGAGGTGAAGCCCGATGCGGGGCCAGGTACCGGTCCAGCCGCGGCTGGGCTGAGCATCGGCCGCGAGTGTCAGGCCTGCGGCGGTGTGCCGCCACACCAACTCGACCACGACCGACTCGCACGAGGCGGCGGGGGCGTACCTGTGGAGCACGCGAAGCGAGTCCGTCCGGGCCTCCACGGAAAGCACCCTGCGGTGCAACCTGTCCAGCCCGGCGACCCTCCACAGGTCCGCGGACGAAGGACCGGGAGCACCGATGCCACGGCTGGCGATCGGCTCGACGTCGACGTAGGAGTTGGAGGCGGACAGGACGTCGTTCTCGGTGGGTGCCCGCCAGAGCGAGAGCCGGGGTCCGGAGACCGGCACCCCCCCGAATGAGAGCAGATCGCCGTTGGCCGCGTCGAACCGGGCCTCCCCCAGCACGATCTCGCCCGCCGTGCGCTCCGGGGCGGAACCGGGGAGGCCCACCTTGGGCACACCGGCGTTCAGGAGCTGCACCTGCTGCCGCGCGACGACGTGGCCGGCATCCGCCCAGTTGGTGTCACGCGCGAGCATGGCCGACACCGTCCGCCAGAGCTCCCCCTCCTCCACCCGCGGCGGATCGGGCAACTCGAACTCGTCGACGTCGCCTGCCCACACCGGGTCGACGAACACCTCGTGTTCGGCCGCCACGCGCCCGTCGATCTCGTCGACGACGAGGAATCGCAGGTCGGACGTGTCACCGTCGTGACGGCGGTTCTCCACGACCAGGCCGATGTCGTCGACCTCCAGCTTGATGGGCGAGGTCACCGCGGCGAACTCCGCGAGCATCGGCGTCGGAGTGCCATCGGAGAGCACCATCCCGTCGCAGACGAAGCTGCCGTCGTGAATCTCCTCGCCGAAGTCACCGCCGTAGGCGAAGAACTCGGTCCCGTCCGCGGTCCGGCTGCGCAGCCCGTGGTCGCGCCACTCCCACACGAAGCCGCCATGCCACTGCGGCAGGGTGTCGAACAGTTCCTCGTACACCTCGAGGGCGCCTGCGCCGTTGCCCATGGCATGCTCGTACTCGCACAGGACCATCGGACGTCCCGCCAGCACTGCCGCGCGGCCCGGCGAACCGCCCAGGTTGTTGCCCGTGCCGTTGCTCAGGTCCTCCATGCCCTCGGGGGAGAGGTACATGCGGGAGACGACGTCGCTGTAGCGGCCCTCGAAGTCGGGCTCGTAATGGACGGGCCGCTCCGGGTCCCTGTGGTGCAGCCAGGCGGCCATCGCCGCCGTGTTCTGGCCTGTCCCCGACTCATTGCCGAGCGACCAGCAGATCACCGAGGGATGGTTCTTGTCGCGCTCGAAGAAGCGTTGTACGCGGTCGACGAGCGCGTCCCGCCAACGCAGGTCGTCGACGGGATTGCCCACCCAGCCGCCGTGCTCGAAGCCGTGGGTCTCAAGATCGCACTCGTCGATGATCCAGAAACCGAGCTCGTCGGCCATCGACAGCAGCGCTGGATGCGACGGGTAGTGGGAGGTGCGGATGGCATTGATGTTGTGTTGCTTCATCAGCAGCAGGCCCGCCCATGCATCCTCGGGGTCGAAGACGCGGCCCTTGTCGGGATGGTATTCATGGCGGTTCACGCCGCGCAGACGGAGCTTGACGCCGTTGACGCGCCACTCGTGACCCACGATCTCGACCCTTCGGAACCCGACCCTGAGGCGCCGGGTCTCCGCGGCGCACGCCACCTCGGCGTCGTACAGGTTCGGCAGGTCGGCGCTCCACGGCTCCACCTCGCCGACCGTGACGGCGCGGACGTCGGCGGGCGTGGCGAAGGTCTCCTCCACGCCGAGCGCGGGCAGGCGGAGCGTCACCGGGAACGCCGAGGCGTCGGCACGGATCTCCGGCACCACGCCGCCCTCGCCGGACACCGGATCGTAGTCGGCGCGCAGCCATACGTCCTCGATGCCCGCCGCGGGGCGCGAGAGGACCTCGACCTCCCGGAACACGCCCGGGAGCCACCACTGGTCCTGGTCCTCCAGATAGGAGGCCGCGGACCACTGGTGCACCCGCAGGTGCAGCAGGTTGTCCCCGACGACGGCGTGGGCGGTGACGTCGAGTTCCTGCGTGAGGCGGCTGCCGCGCACGACCCCGACCTGCTCGCCGTTGAGCGAGGCGATGCAGATCGACTCGACGCCGAGGAACCGCAGGTACACCTTGGCACCGTCGGCCAGGAACGACTCGTCGAGGGTGAACCGGACCCGGTAGTCGCCGGTCGGGTTCTCATCGGGCACGTGCGGGGGCTCGACGGGGAACGGGTAGTTCACGTTGGTGTAGGCCGGCCTGCCCCAGTCGTCGCGGCCCTGCAGCACCCAGTGCGAGGGGACCGCGATCTCATCCCAGCCCGAGTCGTCGTAGCCGAGCGCCTCGGCACCCTCGGGGGCGCCACCGGGCGTCGGGGAGAACCGGAACCTCCACACGCCGGACAGGTCGAGCGCCGGGCTCGACGACCAGACGTGGGAGCGGGGCTGCACCCGTCGGCCGGATCCGGGGGAAAATGAGCTGATCTCGCTGGACAACGCGTCTCCTCTTGTATCCGTACACCCGCGAAGACATCATCGTAGGTGATGGCCGGCGCCGATCAGCCGATACGGGAGCGCAGCGACCTCAGCCGGTTGAGCGTGGACTCCCGGCCCAGGATCTCCATGGACTCGAAGAGGGGCGGGGACACCCTCCTGCCGGAGATGGCCACCCGCAGCGGCGCGAACGCGAACTTGGGCTTGATGCCCATGCCCTCCACGATGCGCTCCCGCAGCCCGGCCTGGATCGCCTCCGCGTCGAACGGCACGGACTCAAGCACCGCCACCGCGGCATCCAGCACATCGGGCGCGTCTTCGGGCAGCGACGCCATGGCGTCATCGTCGATGACGAGTCGGCCGTCCGATGCGAACAGGTAGTCAAGCTGCGGGAGTGCATCGGCGAGCAGCACCAGGCGCTCGGAGATGACGGGCACGGCCTGGCGCAGCACCTCGGCCTCGCGCGCCGTGGGCGTCCAGCCGTGCTGTTCCCGCTCGAACGCGACGATGCGACGGGCCAGCTCGTCCGCGCCCAGGGTCCGGATGTAGTGACCGTTCAGCCAGTCGAGCTTCTTCAGGTCGAAGATCGGGCCGACGGTGTTCACCTTGGACCAGGAGAACTCGTCGACGAACTGCTCGAACGTCTTCACCTCGTTCTCCTCGTCGCCCGCGTAGCCGAGGAGCTGGAGGAAGTTGCGCACGGCCTCCGGCAGGTATCCCTGCTCCCTGAACCACATGAGGCGCGCGGCCGGATTCCTGCGCTTCGAGATCTTCGACCTGTCGGCGTTGCGGAGCAGCGGCATGTGCGCGAAGGCGGGGCGCTCCCAACCCAGCCAGTCGTAGAGCAGGACGTGCTTGGGTGTCGAGGAGATCCACTCCTCGCCTCGCACGACGGTGTCGATGCCCATCAGGTGGTCGTCCACGACCACGGCCATGTGGTACGTGGGGAAGCCGTCGGCCTTGAGGATGACCTGGTCGTCCGGGCGCGGCGCCTTCACCGTGCCACGGATCATGTCCTCGAACTCGGTCGGGGCGTCGTCGGGGATCAGCATCCGGACGACGGGGGTCTCCGAGAAGCCGGGTAGCAGGGCCCGTTCCTCCCGAGTCAGCCCGAGGCACACCCGGTCGTAGCCGGTCACCGACAGCTTGGCCGCCTCCTGCTCGCGGCGCAGCTCGGCGAGCCGTTCCGAGGAGCACCAGCAGTGGTAGGCGTGCCCCGACTCCAGGAGCTGGTCCACGTAGGGACGGTAGGTGTCGAGCCGCTCGGACTGGCGGTAGGGCCCGAAGTCACCCCCCTGCAGGGGTCCCTCGTCCGGTGAGAGGCCCAGCCAGTCCAGGGAGTCGTAGATCTGCTGCTCGCTCCCCTCGACCAGCCGCTTCTGGTCGGTGTCCTCGATGCGGAGCACGAACCGCCCTCCGGTCTTCCTGGCCCAGGCGAGATCGAACAGTGCCATGAAGGCGGTGCCGACGTGTGGGTCCCCCGTGGGCGAGGGGGCGACGCGGGTTCGGGCGGGTGCGAGGGGTTCGGTCATGGTGGTGACAGCCTACCGGCTGGTCGCAGGTGCGGAATGGTAGCTTGTCCCCCATGACCGAGGCCACCGCGACGCCCCCCAATTTCATCGCCGACATCATCCGCCGTGACAACGAGCAGGGTGTCTACGGCGGGCGCGTCCAGACCCGGTTCCCGCCCGAGCCCAACGGCTACCTGCACATCGGTCACGCGAAGGCGATCGTCGTCGACTTCGGCATGGCGGAGGACTTCGGGGGCCGGTGCCTGCTGCGGCTCGACGACACCAACCCGGAGACCGAGGAGACCGGCTTCGTCGACTCCATCATCTCCGACATCGAGTGGCTCGGCTACACCCCTGCCGAGGTCAGGCACGCCTCCGACTACTTCGGCCAGCTGTACGAGTGGGCGGAACTGCTGATCACCAAGGGCCTCGCCTACGTGGACGAGCAGGACGCCGAGGCCATCTCCGCGGGTCGCGGAGGGTTCGGGAAGCCGGGGATCGAGTCGCCGTACCGGGACCGGCCAGTGGAGGAGAACCTGCGGCTGTTCCGCAACATGCGTGACGGGCACTACAGCGATGGCTCCCGGGTGCTGCGGGCCAGGATCGACATGCAGCACGAGAACATGCAGATGCGCGACCCGATCATGTACCGCATCCGGAACATGCCCCACCACCGCACCGGCGACGACTGGGCCATCTACCCCACCTACGACTGGGCGCACGGGCAGAGCGACGCCTTCGAGGGGGTGACGCACTCCATCTGCACCCTGGAGTTCGACACCCACCGGGCCCTGTACGACTGGTTCCTCGCCCAGATCGACCTGCCGACCGCCCCACCGAAGCAGATCGAGTTCGCGCGGCTGGAGTTCACGCACACGGTCACCTCCAAGCGCCGTCTCGCGAAGCTTGTGTTCGACGGCGTCGTCGACGGCTGGGACGACCCGCGGATGCCGACCCTGCGCGGCATGCGGCGCCGGGGCTACCCCGCCTCGGCGCTCCGTTCCTTCTGCCGGGAGATCGGCACCACCCGCACCAACAGCAGGCAGAAGATCGAGGCGCTGGAGTCCTACGTCCGCCGCGACCTGAACGAGACCGCCCAGCGGCGCATGGCCGTGCTCCGTCCACTCAGGCTGGTCCTCGACGGCTGGCCCACGGACTCCGAGGGCAACCCGGTCGTCGAGTACTTCGAGGTCGAGAACAACCCGCAGAACCCGTCCGACGGCACCAGGCAGGTGCCGTTCACCGGCCAGTTGTGGATCGAGCAGGACGACTTCCGTGAGGTGCCGCCGCCGAAGTACTTCCGCCTGACGCCCGGCCGCGAGGTGCGCCTGCGTGGCGCGTACCTCGTGACCGCCACCAATGTGGTGAAGGACGCCGCCGGCAACGTCGCGGAGGTGCGCGCCACCTACGACCCGGCCTCCCGCGGCGGCACGCCGGCCGACGGCCGGAAGGTGAAGTCCACGATGCACTGGGTCAGCGCGCCCCACGCCGTCGACGCGAACGTCGCCCTGTACGAGAGGCTGTTCACCGCCGAGGCACCCGGAGAACGCACCGGCGAAGCGCTGGACGACCTCAACCCCGCCTCGCGCGAGCTCCTGTCCGGCTGCAAGCTGGAACCGGCCCTGGCCGGCGCCTCCCCCGGCGACGTCGTCCAGTTCGAGCGCCTCGGATACTTCGCGGTGGATCCGACGACACCGATGCTGTTCCACCGCACCGTCGGGCTTCGCGACGAGTGGGCCGCCATCCAGAGGCGCGGCTGACCGCCCGATCGGCAGACACACGAAGGCCCCGCACCGAACGGTGCGGGGCCTTCGTGTTGGCCGTGTGTCAGATCACTTGATGATCTTGGTGACGTTGCCGGCGCCGACGGTGCGGCCGCCCTCACGGATGGCGAACTTGAGCTGCTCCTCCATCGCGATCGGCTTGTTGAGGTGGACGGTCATCTC
>JBDHZH010000080.1:0-13450 GCA_039811745.1 Arachnia sp. | reverse complement strand
CCTTGCCGGTGCGGTGGTTGAAGTAGACCTTCTTGTACGGGCAGCCGGTGATGCACTTGCGCCAGCCGCGGCACTTGTCCTGGTCGACCAGGACGATGCCGTCCTCGGAGCGCTTGTAGATGGCGCCCGACGGGCACGATGCCATGCAGGACGGGTTCAGGCAGTGCTCGCAGATGCGGGGCACGAAGAACATGAACGTCTTCTCGTACTCCGCCCTGATCTGCATGTTCGACTCGGCGCGAAGCTTCGCCACGATCGGGTCGTCGGCGATGGTCTCGTGGATGCCGCCCAGCGCATCGTCCCAGTTGGCCGACTTCTTCACCGCCATGTGCTCGCCCGTGATCAGCGACTTGGGCCTTGCGACGGGGAAGTCGTCGCCGAGCGGGGCCTGGATCAGGTTCTCGTATTCGTAGGTCCACGGCTCGTAGTAGTCGCTCATGCCGGGCTGCTTCGGGGCGGCGAAGATGGTCAGCAGGTTCTTGAACCTGCCGCCGGCCCGAAGCTTCAGGCGACCCGACTTGGTGCGCACCCAGCCGCCCAGCCACTTCTCCTGGTCCTCGTAGGTGCGCGGGTAGCCGAGGCCGGGGCGGGTCTCGACGTTGTTGAACCACACGTACTCCACGCCGGCGCGGTTGGTCCACGCCTGCTTGCATGTGACCGAACACGTGTGGCATCCGATGCACTTGTCGAGGTTCATCACCATCGACACCTGGGCCATGACACGCATCAGTACTGCACCTCCTGGGAGCGACGGCGCACCGTCGAGACGATGTCGCGCTGGACACCCGTGGGACCGAGATAGTTGAACGCGTACGACAGGTGGGCGTAGCCGCCGATCAGGTGCGTCGGTTTCATGAGGATTCGGGTGACCGAGTTGTGGATGCCGCCCCGCTTCCCGGTGGCCTCCGACTTCGGGACGTCGATGGTGCGCTCCTGCGCATGCTGCACGTAGGCGACGCCGTCGGGCAGCTTCGGGGAGACGACGGCGCGGGCCACGAACACGCCGTTGGCGTTGGTGAGCTCGATCCAGTCGTTGTCGGCGACGCCGATGGACTTCGCGTCGGCCACACTCAGCCACGCCTGGGGGCCGCCCCGGCCGAGGCTGAGCATGAACAGGTTGTCCTGGTACTCGGAGTGGATGGACCACTTGTTGTGGACCGTCAGGTAGCGGAGCACGATCGACTTCTCGCCGTTCGGGCCGAGCTCGGGCTCGCCGTAGGACCGGGACATGTCGAGCGGCGGCCGGAAGATCGGCAGCTGCTCGCCGGCGTCGATGAGCCAGTCGTGGTCGAGGAAGAAGTGCATGCGGCCGCTCAGCGTGTGCCACGGCTTGAGGCGCTCGACGTTGGTGGTGAACGCCGCGTAGCGACGCCCGCCGGTCTCCGAGCCGGACCACTCCGGCGACGTGATGACCGGCTGCGGGGCCTGCTGCGTCTGCACGAACGTGATGCGCCGCTCCTCCTGGCCCTCCGACAGGTCGGCCAGCTTGCGGCCGGTCTTGCCCTCCAGGTTCCGGAAGCCCTGCGTCGCCAGCTCGCCGTTGGTGGTGCCGGAGAACATGAGGATCGCCTCGGCCATCTTCTCGTCGGTGTCGATGGCGGGGCGGCCCGCGGCGGCCCCGTCGGGGAAGACGCCGTGCAACTCGGCGAGCTGCCCGACCTGGTGCTTCACGTCGTAGGTGATGTTCTTGACCGTGAAGCCGAGCCTGTCCGCCAGCGGGCCGACGGTGGCGAGCTTGTCCGCGATGGCCGTGTAGTCGCGCTCCACCACGATCAGTTGCGGCATGTTGACGCCGGGGACGGCGTCGTGGTCGTCGAGCTTCCAGTCGCGCTCGATGCCGCCGGGCTGTTTGATCTGGCCGGGCGTGTCGTGCTGCAGGGGTGCGGCGACGATGTCGCGCCGCGTGTCCAGCCGCCCCTTGGCCATCTGGGAGATGGCGCGCGCCAGGTCCGAGAAGGTCCGGAAGTCGGTCTTCGTCTCCCACGGCGGCGGGATGGCCGGGGTGAAGGCGTGCACGTAGGGGTGCATGTCGGTGGTTGAGATGTCGTACTTCTCGTACCAGGTGGCGGTCGGCAGCACGATGTCGGACAGCAGCGTCGAGGACGTCATGCGGAAGTCGGACGTGATCAGCAGGTCGACCTTGCCCTCCACCTCCTCCTCCCGGAACTTGATGTCGCGGGGCCGCTTGTCGGCGGCGTACTTGTTCGGCATGACGTTGTTGTGCGTGCCGAGGAGGTGCTTGTTGAAGTACTCCGCACCCTTGGCTGACGAGCCGAACAGGTTGGAGCGCCACAGGATCATGGTCCTCGGCCAGTTCTCCGGGGCGTCGATGTCCTCGATCGCGGACGCCAGCCTGCCCGCCTTCAGCTCGCGCGCCACCCAGGTCGCCACGTCGGGCGCCTCGCCGGCGTCGACGGCGGCCTGCGCCTCATCCGCGACGTCGAGCGGGTTGCGGTTGAACTGCGGGTAGAACGGCATCCAGCCCATCCGCGCCGACTTGGCCAGCGCGTCGGCCGGGTGCAGGTCGTCGAGCTTGCCCGTGGAGAGCGGGCCGACGGCGGCGCCCGCGGAGGCGCCGTCGGTGCGCCACTGGTCGGTGTGCATGTACCAGTAGGCGGTGCCGATCATGGTGCGCGGCGGCCGCGACCAGTCGAGCGCGTTGGCCATGTTGAACCAGCCCGTCATGGGGCGGCACTTCTCCTGGCCGACGTAGTGGGCCCAGCCGCCACCGTTGCGGCCGATGCAGCCTGTCATCATCAGCAGGCTCATGATGGCCCGGTAGGTGGCATCGGCGTGGTACCAGTGGCAGATGCCTGCGCCGATGATGATCATCGTGCGGCCCTTGGACTCGTCCGAGTTCTGGGCGAACTCGCGCGCGATCCGGGTGCAGGCCTCGGCCGGCACTGCCGTGATCTCCTCCTGCCAGGCGGGCGTGTAGGGGACGGTCGGGTCGTCGTAGCCCTTCGGCCAGACGCCCGGGAGGCCGTCGCGGCCGACGCCGTACTGGGCGAGCATCAGGTCGAAGACGGTGGTGACGAGCCTGCCCCCCACGCGCTGGGCCGGGACGCCGCGGCGCAGGATCGAGCCCTGCCCGCGCGGGTCCTCGAAGCACGGCAGGGCGATCTCGACGTTGGTGGCGCCCTTCTCGTCGATCAGGGTCAGTGCCGGATCGAGTTCGCCGAGGTCCAGGTTCCACTTGCCCTGGCCGTCCTCGTTGTACCGGAAGCCCATGGAGCCGTTGGGGACGGCCGGCTTGCCGGTGGCGTGGTCCCAGAGCACCGTCTTGAAGGCTGCGTCGGGGACGTCCTGGCCGAGGTCGGCGGCCGTCAGGAACTTGGAGGCCGTCAGGCCATGGCCGTCGGGGTGCTCGACGAGGGTGACCAGCATGGTCATGTCGGTGAAGTGCTTGACGTAGTCGTCGAAGAACTCGGTCTTCTTGTCGACGAAGTTCTCCTTGAGGATGACGTGGCCCATCGCCATGGCCAGCGCGCCGTCGGTGCCGGCCTGCGCGGGCAGCCACTCGTCGGCGAACTTGACGTTGTCGGCGTAGTCGGGGGCGACGGTGACCACCTTGGTGCCGCGGTAGCGGACCTCGGCCATCCAGTGGGCGTCCGGGGTGCGGGTGATCGGGACGTTGGAGCCCCACATCATCAGGTAGGTGGCATCCCACCAGTCACCCGACTCCGGCACGTCGGTCTGGTCGCCGAACACCTGCGGGGAGGCGACCGGCAGGTCGGCGTACCAGTCGTAGAAGCTGGTCATCGCGCCGCCCAGCAGGTGCGTGAAACGCGTGCCGATGGCGTGGCTGACCTGGCTCATCGCCGGGATCGGGGAGAAGGAGACGATCCGGTCGGGGCCGTACTCCTTGATGGTGTTGACGTAGCTGGCCGCCGCGATCTCCAGCGCCTCGTTCCACGTCATCCGCACCAGCCCGCCCTTGCCGCGGGCGCTCTGGTACTTGCGGCGCTTGACCGGGTCGGTCGAGATCTCCTTGAACGCGAGCACCGGGTCCTTCAGACGGGCCTTCGCCTCCCGGTACATCTCGACGAGGACGGCGCGGCCGTACGGGTAGCGAACCCGGGTGGGCGAGTAGGTGTACCAGGAGAACGACGCGCCGCGCGGGCAGCCGCGGGGCTCGTAGTCGGGGCGGTCGTCGCCAGTGCTCGGGTAGTCGGTCTGCTGCGCCTCCCACGTGATGATCCCGTCCTTGACGTAGACCTTCCAGGAGCAGGAGCCGGTGCAGTTGACGCCGTGCGTGGAGCGGACCACCTTGTCGTGGCTCCAGCGGTCGCGGTAGAAGACGTCGCCCTCGCGTCCGCCTTCACGGAAGACCGCGCGGTGGTCGTCGGTCTCCTCCCAGCGGGTGAAGAACTTGCCGATCTCCAGGAGTGCGTCGCTAACAGGGCCGTCAAGGCGCGCAGAATCCGTCGTCATGGGCTACATCGTTCCAGAACGGAGCCCGCGATGTTGCGAAACAGGGTGTCTTATTCACAACTTTTTGGGGTTTATTATCGGCACGAATCCGTTCGCAAAATCCATCGGATTTGCCGCCCGCCCGGACAGTATGTCGCCGGTAGACTTCCGGCATGACGGTTGCACTGATCATTGGCGGCGGGCGCTCCGAGCGCATGGGCACCAACAAGGGCGAACTCACCCTGGAGGGACGCACGCTGCTTGAGCGCGCGATCGACGCGGTCACCGACGCCCGCCTGGTGGTCGTCGTGGCCGAACGGGTCGAGGTGCGGCCCGAGAGCGTGTGGCCGGAGGTGCTTTTCACGCTCGAGAAGCCGGCCTTCGGCGGCCCCGTCGCAGGCATCGCCGCAGGCGTCGCGCAGCTGACCAACCGCAGCGACAGCGAGGACGTGATCGTCCTGCCGATCGACTCCCCCGCCGTCGCCGAAGCCGTCGGCGTGCTCGCCGCCGCGCGCCCCGGCCGCGACGGCGTCGTCCTGCAGGACCCGCAGGGCTGGCCGCAGTACCTTCTCGGCCGCTACAACCTCGGGGCGTTGCGGCGCGCACTGGGCGAACTCGGCAAGGTCCGCGACGTGCCGGTGCGGCGCCTCGGCGACCTGCTCGACGTCGCCCGCGTGCCCGTCGACCATCGCCTCACCGAGGACGTCGACACGCCCGAACAGGCCGAGGCCGCAGGCATCGTCCTGCCCAGGAGGAAGAAGCGCAACGACCCGGCCGAGATGGCCAGGCTGGACCGCTGGCATGCGGCTCTTCGCGAGCGGCTCGGCGTCTCCGAGGCACCGTGCGACGTCGATGAGTTGCTGGCCGTCGCCGAGGTGATCGCCAAGGAGGTCGCCCGGCCCGGCGTCCCGGTCACCGGCTACTGCATCGGGCTGGCAGTCGGCGCGGCGCTCGCGCGCGGCGAGGACGTGAATGAGGCGCTGGCGAACGCCGTCGAACTGGCCAAGTCGCCCGCCACCACCGCCCCGGGACTCGCCGGCTGAACGCCGGTCATCCGCCGGTCATCCGCCGGCGAACGGCGGCAGGACGTCGAGCTGGGTGGCCGCCCCGACCGGGTTGTCGCGATCGACGACGCGCACGCCGTCGAGCAGCAGCGCACTGACGTCCAGGACCCGGCCGAGGCGGGCGTCGTCACCGACGATGCGCCCGACGATGTCGGCGACGGTGGAGTCCGGCTGCGCCTCCAGCAACTGCGACTGCCGCCCTGCGGCCTCCGCCGCGCCGGCGAAGAAACGGATCTCCAAGTCAGCCTCCGATGGCGCTCATGGTTCGTTCCGGCTGCCGGAACCCGGGCTCACCGATCCCGTGGCCGGCCTTCTTCGCGTACTGGCCGCCGCGCCAGATGTCGGCGATCTCCTGGTCGGTGGCCCCGGCGCGCAGCGGGCCCCTGAGGTCGGTCTCGGTGCGGGCGAACAGGCAGTTGCGCATCTGGCCGTCGGCGGTGAGCCGGGTGCGGTCGCAGGCGGCGCAGAACGGGTTGGTCACAGACGCGATCACGCCGACGAGTCCCCCCGGCTGCGTCCCGTCAGCGGCCACGCGCCACAGCGCCGCAGGAGCCGCACCCCGGGGCTCGGAGGCCGGTTCGATACGGAAACGCGAGGCGAGCGCCGCGAGGATCTCGGCCTGCGTGACCATCTGCGACCGGTCCCACTCGTCGTGCGGCCCGAGCGGCATCTGCTCGATGAACCGCAACTGGTGGCCGCGAGACAGGCAGAACTGCGCCAACGGCACGATGTCGTCCTCGTTCATGCCACGCATGATCACCGAGTTCACCTTCACCGGTGTCAGCCCGGCGGCCGCCGAGGCGTCGATGGCGGCCAGCACGTCCGGGAGCCGGTCGCGACGGGCGAGTCGGGCGTAGCGCTCCCGGTCCAGCGAGTCGAGCGAGATGTTCACCCGGTCCAGCCCCGCCGCCCGCAGCGCCTCCGCCCGGTGCTCCAGGCCGAGGCCGTTCGTCGTCAGCATGAGTTCGGGGCGCCCGCCGTCGACCGTGACCAGTTGTGACGCCGCCTCGACGATGCCCTCCAGGCCCTTGCGGAGCAGCGGCTCGCCACCCGTGAAACGCACCTTGGTCACCCCGAGGAGTTCGACGGAGATGCGGATGAGACGATTGACCTCGGCGTCGGTGAGCACTTCGTCACCGGGCAGCCACGGCAGGCCCTCCGCGGGCATGCAATAGGTGCAGCGCAGGTTGCAGCGGTCCGTCAACGAGACGCGAAGGTCACGCGCGGTGCGCCCGAAGGCGTCCACCAGCGGCGTCCGGACGGCGGCAGTGAGCACGGCGCCAACTCTACCGAGATTTTTCTACAAGTTCTTGGTGACAAGTAACGTCGAGAGGGCACAATACCGACCATGAACAGCGAACGCGCCGGCCACGGCCTCGGCCCGACGCGCGCCGCCGTGCTCGGCCTGCTCCAGGGCGAGGGCGGAATCAGCGTCCAGGACACGGCTGAAACCCTCGGCATCCACAACAACACCGCCCGGTTCCATCTGGAGGCCCTCGTCGAGTCCGGCTTCGCCCGCCGGGACCGTGACGAACCGCACGGCCAGGGCCGCCCCCGCACCCTCTACAGCGCCACCGGGGACGCGCCCCGCGTCGACACCAGCCACCTGCGCGACTTCACCCAGGTGCTCGTCCGGCAACTGATCCTCACCGCCCCCGAACCGCATCGCCTGGCAGAGGAGGTCGGCCGGTCCTGGGGGACGGAGGTCGGCCACGCCACCATGTCCGGCCCCGGGGGCATGCAGGAGCCCGACGACGTCGTCGCGCTCCTCGAGCACACCAGCGCCATGGGTTTCGGGGGGAGCCTCACCGACCCGTCGACCATCGAGTTCCACAACTGCCCCTACCGCAACATGGGCCAACCCACCCGCGACAGCATCTGCCATGTCCACCTCGGCATGCTCCAGGGATTCCTCAGCTCCCGCGGCTCCGCGCTCGAAGTCGCAAGCCTGACGCCCGGCGAGCTCTGCGTAGCCCGCCTCGGCCTCCGCCGCGACGGCGACGCCCCCGCCTGATCGACTGCACAGGCAGGTGCCTGTGGGCCCGGCCACGGTTCCCGTGGTCGGGCTGGCCACGCGCGTGCGGGTGGTTTCGACACGCGCCGGCTCCTTCGTCGCGGGCGCTGCTCAACCAGCGGACAGGGGGCTCCTCAACCAGCGCGGGAACCCGGCCACCGGTGGTTGAGTAGCCGTCGGCGAGGAACGAGTCGACGGCGTGTCGAAACCTCTTGCGGGTGCCTGTGGACTTGTCCACGGTTCCGGTGGTCGGGGTAGCCACGCGGGCGTGGGTGGTTTCGACACGCGCCGGCTCCTTCGTCGCGGGCGCTGCTCAACCAGCGGACAAGGGGCCTGGTTCGTCGCGGGCGCTACTCAACCAGCGTGGACGCCGGCTCCTTCGTCGCGGGCGCTCAGTCCGATCGGCCGAGCACCTCGTGCCAGGTTCGAAGGACGGGAGCCAGCCGGCCGTGGATGCGCAGCGTGGCGAGGTCGTCGCCGCGGGTGTCGCCGTCGTTGACGATGACGACGCCCTTTCCGTCGCGGGCGGCGCGCCGGACGAACCGCAGGCCGCTCATGACGGTCAGGCTGGAGCCGAGGACCACGAGGTTCTCGGAGTGCTCCAGCGCCTCAAAGGCCCGCTCCACCACCTCCGGCCGGGCGTTCTCCCCGAAGAAGACGACGTCCGGCTTCAGCAGACCGCCGCACTCGGGGCAAGCCGGGTAGGCGAACGACTCGGTGCCCTCCACCTCGGCGTCGCCGTCGGGTGCCTGCTCGCTGTCGGCGGCCAGTTGCCCGAGCGCGGGCGCGACGTCCGGGTTGAGCGCCAGCAGCCGCTCCTGCATTTCCACCCTGCCGACGGCGTGGCCGCACAAAAGGCACACGGCGCGGTCCAGAGAACCGTGCAGTTCGATGACATCACGGGAGCCGGCGCGCTGGTGCAGGCGGTCGACGTTCTGGGTGACCAGCGCGGTCACCGGCACCACCCGCTCCAGGTCGGCGAGCAGCCGGTGCGCCTCGTTCGGCATCGCCCGGCCGAACGAGAGCCAGCCGACGGTGCTGCGGGCCCAGTAGCGGCGGCGGGCGGCGTCGGATGAGACGAACTCCTGGTACGTCATCGGGAACCGGACGGCGGCGTCGGGGCCGCGGTAGTCGGGCAGGCCGGACGCCGTGGACATGCCCGCCCCCGTCAGCACCATCGTCGGGCGCTCACGCAGCGTCTCGGCCGCGGCGACGACGTCGGACTCCGGTGAGACGCGGCCGAAGCCGGTCGACGGCTGCCACGCCTGGATGCGCTGCGTGGGCCGGGGCGAATCAACGGCGGTGCGGAACCAGCCGCCGACGTCAGCCATCGGCGCCACCGGCGAAGGAGTCAGCGGAGCCCGGGCCGTCGTCGCCGGGATACGTCAGGTGCTTGCGTCGTCGCAGGCCGCTCCCGATCAGGCGCTGCACCAGCTCCTTGGACCGCACGGGCTCGGCGCCGAGCTCGACCAGGCCGTCGTAGCGTCGCACGGGCACGTCGTAGTGGTCGCGGTCGAAGGCGCGGGAGGGCAGCCCGGCCTGCGCCGCGAAGTCGTGCAGTTCCTCGAACGATGCGTCGGAGACCAGATGCGAGAACACCGTGCCGTGCGCCGGCCAGGCCGGGGGGTCGATCAGGATGGCCATACCCCCCAGCCTATGCGCATGCGGACAGCGCGTCCGCTCCGATCACCTGGCCTCGAACGCCAGCCCGTTGCTGCCGGACGTGATGGTCAGGGTTGCGCCCTTGATCTCGAAGGCGGTGGCCGCCTCCAGGTAGGCGATCAGCTTGCCCTCCTGGATGGTCTCCTCCTCGGACGGGCACGCCATGCGGGTGCTCATCAGCGGCCCGACCTTGAGCGTCTTCTGGTCGACGGTGACGTCGCCGTTGATCTGGTTGCAGGCGCCCGCGTGCAGTTTGCCGTCGGCGATGGTCAGGGTAATGGCCTTGTCCCCGACGATGGAGGAGACGGCCTCGTTCTCGATGATGCCGGTCAGGGTCCACTCGGTGCCCTCCAGCGCCTTGTCGGGCACGGGTTCCTTCTTCGTCAGCGTGAGGATGGCCTCACCCTTGGCGTTGGTGAGTTCGACGACGGGGTCGGCTGCGCGGACGCCTGCGACCTCACCCATGGCCGCAAGGAACGCCGTCTCCTGCTCGCTGACCCCTGCGTCAAGGCAGGCCATCTCGGTGGTGCCCATCATGCCGAACTCCAGCTTCGCGCCGTCCTGGGTGAAGGAGCCGAAGAACCGGTTGCAGCCCGGGGTCCCGCCGACCTTGCCGCCCTCGAAGGCGATGGTCGGCTGCGAGGCTGCGACGGTGTCCGCGCCCCTGATCTTCGTCACGGTCCACTCGGTGCCCGCGAGCACCGGCGGCTCCGGGCTGGGCACCGCCCCGGGCTGGCTCATGCAGGCGGACAGCAGCAGCACGGCTCCGGCGAGGAGGGTGCGGGCGAATCGGTTGGGCATCGTTGCTCCCTTTGGTCTTTGCCTGCCATCGGCCCTCCGAGTGGCAATGTCAACAGTGTATGGGTCGGCGCAAGGGGTCGCGGTGGGTAATGTGGCCACCGGCGAGGGGAGACCGATGATCCGCTTCGATCACGTGACCAAGACCTATCCCGACGGCACCGTCGCGGTCTCGGACTTCTCCCTCGACGTGCCCTCGCACGAGGTCGTGGTGCTGCTCGGGTCGTCGGGCTGCGGCAAGACGACACTGCTGCGGATGGTCAACCGCATGGTGGAGCCCACGTCCGGCCGCGTGCTCATCGACGACGACGACGTCGCCGCCCTGGACCCCGTGGCGCTCCGGCGCCGCATCGGCTACGTCATGCAGGCGGGAGGACTGCTGCCGCATCGGACCGTGATGGACAACGTGATCACGGTGCCCGTCCTCACCGGCCGGACGCGACGGGACGCCCTCGCAAGAGGCCGGGAACTGCTCGACCTCGTCGGGCTGGACCAGGAGCTGGGCCGCCGCTACCCCAGCCAGCTGTCGGGTGGGCAGAGGCAGCGCGTCGGCGTCGCCAGGGCGCTGGCGGCGGACCCCAACATCCTGCTGATGGACGAGCCGTTCGGCGCGGTGGACCCGGTGGTGCGCGCCGAACTCCAGTCGGAGCTGATCCGGCTGCAGCGCGACCTGGCCAAGACCATCCTGTTCGTCACCCACGACGTCGACGAGGCGTTCCTGCTGGGCGCGAAGGTGCTGGTCCTGCGAACCGGGGCGGAGGTGGCGCAGCAGGGCACGCCGGCCGAGATCCTGCTGGACCCGGCCGACGACTTCGTCGCTGAGTTCATCGGCGGCGGACGCCGGCACCTGCACACGGAGGTGCGCGACGGGAGGCACCTCGTCGTCGATGCCGACGGGCGGGTCGTCGGCGTCTCGGAACCGGCGGCGGGCCGCGGATGAACACCGCCTGGATCGTCGAGAGCTGGCCGCGGATCGTCGAGTTGACCCTGCAGCACGCCCTGATCGCGATCCCGGCGATCCTGGTCAGCTTCGTGGCGTCGGTGCCGCTCGGCTGGTGGGCCCACAGGAGCCCGGCGGCGCGGCGGTTCATCCTGCCCGCGACCGGCGTGCTGTACGCAATCCCGTCGCTGCCGCTGTTCATCTTCCTGCCCGTCCTGCTGGGGACGAAGATCCTGGACCCGCTGAACGTCGTCGTCGCGCTCACCCTCTACGGCATCGCACTGCTCGTGCGCACCGCCTTCGACGCGTTCGACACCGTCGGCCTGGCCACCCGCGACGACGCCCTGGCCGTCGGCCACTCGCGGATGCAGGTGTTCACGCACGTCGCCCTGCCGTTGGCCGGCCCGGCTCTGCTGGCGGGAACCCGCGTGGTCAGCGCGTCGACGCTCTCGCTGGTCTCGGTCGGCGCACTGATCGGGGTCCCGTCGCTCGGCTACTTCTTCACCGACGGCTACCGCCGCGCCTTCCCCACGGAGATCATGGTCGGCATCGTCGGCACGGTCCTGCTGGCCGCCGTCTTCGACCTGGCACTCGTCCTGGTGGGCAGGCTGCTGCTGCCGTGGGAACGGGCAACCGACAGGAGGCGGACGTGAACGCGCTCGGCGACGCCGTCGCCTGGCTCGTCGACCCCGCCAACTGGCTCGGGTCGCAGGGCCTCCTGGTCAGGCTGTGGGAGCACACCTGGTACTCGGGTCTTGCGCTTGTAGTGGCTCTGGTGGTCGCGGTGCCGCTCGGCATCCTCATCGGGCACACCGGCCGGGGCCGCACGTTCGTCGTCGCACTGTCGGGGGCCGTCCGGGCGCTGCCGTCGCTGGGCCTGCTCACCCTGCTCGCCGTCACGATGGGGCTGGGCCTGCGGCTGGCGATCGTGCCGTCGACGATCGTCCTTGCCCTGCTCGCCATCCCCTCCCTGCTGGCCTCCACCTACTCCGGCATCGAGGCGGTGCCGGACACCGTCGTCGACGGCGCCCGCGCCACCGGCCTGTCCGAGGGCCAGATCGTGACGCGTGTGGAGCTGCCCCTGGCGCTCCCGATGATGATCGGCGGGCTACGGGCGGCCGTCCTCCAGATCATCGCCACCGCCACCATCAGCGCCTATCTGGGCCTCGGCGGCCTCGGGCGTCCCATTCTGGACGGCCTGGCCGTCAGCGACTACCCACGTATGCTCGGAGGGGCGATCGCGGTGGCCCTCCTGGCCCTGGCGGCGGACTGGGTCATCCAGGTCGCCTGGCGGCTCTTGCGCCCCGACGGGGTGCGGGTGGCGGTCGGGAACCGAGGTTGACGAAACCGGGGATGACAAGGAGCAACGCATGACGATCCGATTCAGCCGACGAACCCTCCTCGGCGCCACCGGCGTGGCTGCACTGGTCCTGGCGGCCTGTTCGAGCGGGAACCCGCTCGACACCAAGTCACCCTCGACCAGCACCGCCCCGACCGCGAGCGCCCCCAGCCCGGCCGGGAAGGTCACCGTCGGATCAGCCGGGTTCGCGGAAAGCGAAATCATCGCCGAGTTGTATGCGCAGGCGCTGGAACACGCCGGCGTGAAGGTCGACCGGAAGATGCAGATCGGAGCCCGGGACGCCTACTACAAAGCCCTGACCGACGGCTCGATCGACCTGATCCCCGAATACACCGGCAACCTGCTTCAGTTCCTCGACCCGTCGGCGACGGCGTCCGCGCCCGACGAGATCGTCACCGCCCTCAAGGCGGCCCTGCCGAAGAATCTGCGCGTCCTCACCCCCGCAGCGGCCGAGGATAAGGACGCCTGGTGCGTCACGTCGGACTTCTCGACCAAGAACGGCATCAAGTCGCTGGCCGACCTGGCCGGGTCCTCGGTCGCGCTGCGGCTGGCAGGCAACCCGGAGCTCGCAGAACGCCCCTACGGGCCGAAGGGGCTCACCAAGATCTACGGTGTCCCCGCCGACAGGATGACGTTCACCCCCATCGACGACGGCGGCGGCCCCCTCACCGTCCAGGCGCTCGTCAAGGGCGACGTCGACATGGCCGACATCTACACCACCACGCCGGCGATCAGCGACAACTCCCTGGTCGTGCTGGACGACCCGAAGCACATGATCATCGCCCAGAACGTGATCCCGCTGGCCAGCGACGTCGTGCCCGCCTCCGCCGACGCCATCCTGGACGCCGTCTCCAAGGTCCTGACCACCGACGACCTCATCGCCATGAACGCCCGCAACCAAGGCGACGAGAAGGCCGCCCCGGCGACGATCGCCGCCGACTGGCTCAAGCAGAAGGGCCTGCTGGGCTGACACCGTCGGCCATGCGCAGGGACCCTCACCCGGTCCCGACCGTCGGAGTCTGACCTCCGCGCTGGTCGAGTGATGCACCTGCCGTTCCGCTGGTCCCGTAGTGCCCCGCGCCGAAGGAGCCCCCATTCCGCTGGTCGAGTAGTGCCCCGCAGTTCCGCTGGTCGAGCAGTGCCCCGCGCCGAAGGAGCCCCCATTCCGCTGGTCGAGTAGTGCCCCGAAGTTCCGCTGG
>JBDHZH010000079.1:0-13554 GCA_039811745.1 Arachnia sp. | reverse complement strand
TTCACCTTCACGTTCGCGAAGGGCTTCTCCTACCTCGGCAACGACCCGGCGACGTGCGCCAACTGCCACGTCATGGAGGAGCACTACAGCGCCTGGCTGGCCGGCTCCCACTCGAACGTCGCCACCTGCAACGACTGCCACGCACCCCACGACAACATCGTCAGCAAGTACATCGTCAAGGCTGACAACGGGTTCTGGCACGGGTTGAAGTTCACCACAGGCTGGCACCCGGAGAACCTTGAGATCCGCGAATCCAACCGCCAGGTGACCAACAACGCCTGCCTGTACTGCCACTCGGAGTTCACGAGCGAACTGCGACTGACCGCAGGACACGAACAGATCAACTGCACACGCTGCCACGCAACCGTCGGCCACCAGACGAGGTGAGGACATGTCGGAGACTGAGAAGGCCAGGAATGCCCCGCAGCCCGGGAAGAGGAGGACCAGTCGCAAGGTCGCGCTGATCGTCGTGGCGCTGGCTGTGGTCGCCGTCGTCACCGCCGGCATCACCGCGCTGCTGGTGAACGTCCTTCAGCCCATGAACGAGGCCGAGGTGCCCTACACGCAGGTGGTGGCGCTGGACGACACCGTCGACGACCCGGCCGTGTGGGGGCAGAACTTCCCGCTGCAGTACGAGTCCTTCCTCAGGACGTCCGAGATGGGCCCGACGGCCGGCCACGGCGGTTCCGTGCCGGAGAAGCGGACCGCGACGGAGACCGATCCGCGCACGGTCATCTCCACCAGCAGGCTGGAGGAGGACCCGCGGCTGAAGGAGATGTGGGCCGGCTACCCGTTCTCCGTCGACTACCGGCACGCCCGCGGCCACGCCTACATGCTCGAGGACCAGCGCTACACGCTGCGCGTCCTCAACTTCAAGCAGCCCGGCGCCTGCCTCAACTGCCACGCCTCGACCGTCACGCTGATGAACGAACTCGGCAGCGGCGACCGCGCCGCAGGGTTCGCCGCCATGAACAAGATGGCCTACGCGGATGCCACCAAGATGGTCGAGCACACCGCGGCCTGCATCGACTGCCACGACCCGAAGACGATGAAGCTGCGGATCACGCGGCCGGCTTTCGAGAAGGGCATCGCCGCCTACATGGCCAGCAAGGGCGTCAAGGACTACGACGTCAACCGCGACGCGACGCGCCAGGAGATGCGCAGCTTCGTGTGCGGCCAGTGCCACGTCGAGTACTACTTCGAGAAGGAGACCAAGGAACTCACCTTCCCCTGGACCAAGGGCCTCGACATCGACGACATCTGGGCGTACTACAAGGAGGACGGCCACATCGACTTCGAGCACAAGACCACTGGGGCGAAGGTGCTGAAGGCCCAGCATCCCGAGTTCGACGTCTTCTGGTCCAACTCGATCCACGCCGACAACGGCGTGAGCTGCGCCGACTGCCACATGCCGTACACCTCCGAGGGTTCCCGGAAGGTCACCGACCACCAGGTCCGTTCGCCGCTGCTGAACGTCAACAACTCGTGCATGACCTGCCACCGCTCGTCGGAGGAGGAGATGACGGGCCGCGTCGTCGCCATCCAGGACCAGTTCATCGCCACGAGGGACCGGGCGTTCGACTCGCTCGTGCTGCTGATCCGCAACCTGGAGAAGGCGCAGACGGACGGCACCCCGGCCGCCGCGATCGACCAGGCCCGCGAGTTCCAGAACAAGGCCAGCTTCTACCTGGACTACGTGTACTCGGAGAACTCCTACGGGTTCCACGCCCCCGCCTACATCCAGCGGATCCTCGCCGACTCGCTCGACGCCTCCCGCAAGGGCCAGCTGGTGCTGCAGGGCGTCGATCCTGCGACGTTCGACCCGTCGGAGGTGACCGTCGGCAACGCGGAGAAGGCCGCCTCCCGTGACAGCTGACCTACGTGGCCAGGAGGCCGAACTGCTGCTCGACTTCCTGGCCACCGCACCCGAACCGCTGCGCGACTGGGCGAACCGCCAGGCGGCGGAAGTCCGGGCGGGGATCGCATCCGAGGACGGGACCACCGCCGATCCGATCGCGCCCGGGCAGGAGCAGGCGCCGTCGGACCTGGCGCTGGCGGAGCTCGGCGAGGCCGACGACGACGCCGTCCGAAGGCCCCGCATCCACACGCCGATGGACAAGGAGTCCACGCCCGTCGCGCCGCCGGCGGGGCGACGCAGAAGGGGCCCGCTCGTGGGCCTGGTGGCGGTGGCGCTGGTCGGTGCGCTGATCTACGGCGTCTTCAGGCTCGGGCAGCCGGCCACCTCCGCCGAGCCCGTGCCGTCGGCCTCCTCCACGACGACCCAGCAGGCGGACGCCGCCAGGATGGCCGAGCTGGAGGCGAAGCTCGCGACCTCCCCCGACGACGTGCCGACCAACCTCGAACTCGGGGTCCTCCGGTTCAACGCCGGTGACACCGCGGGGGCTGAACAGCTCTGGCTGAGAGTCACCGAGTTGGACCCGTCGAATCCGCAGGCGTGGTTCAACCTCGGCTTCGTCGCGCTCACGAACGACCCGCCCGACGTCGAGGCCGCGCGGGTCGCCTGGGACAAGGTGCTCGAGGTCGCACCCGAGTCCGACCTGGCCGCCACCGTGCAGTCCCACCTGGATGCGCTGGAGGCGGCGAGCATCCCGACGACGTCCCAGTCGGCTGCGGTGCCGTCGGGGAACGGCGGGTGAGCGCGCATGCGTGAACTGTTCGACTACGTGTACCGGCTGCTGCGCTCCAAGCTGCTGGGCGTGCTGGTGATCCTGGCCATGGCGGTGCTGGCGCTGTTCGGGACGCTGATCTCCCAGGCGCCCGACGGCGCGCTCGCCGACCCCGAGGCGTACGCGCAGTGGCTCGAGACGGTGCGCCCCCGCTACGGCGGCTGGACCCCGGTGCTGGACTTCCTCGGCTTCTTCCGCCTGTGGACGTCCCCACTGTTCCTCGGCACGACGATCCTGCTGGCGCTCTCCATCATCGCCTGCACCGTGCACCGCATCCCCACCCTGTGGGAGCGGGCCACCAGGCCGCGCACCCACGTCAGCCCGCGGTTCTTCGACCGCGCCCAGTACCGGGCCGAGATGGTCCTGCCGCTCGGCGTCGAGGACACCGTCGGCCACGTCGGCAAGGTGCTGCGCGGCCAGTACTACCGCATCCTCCCCGACACTCAGACCGCGGCCCCCGACGCCGCCCTCTACGCGGACAGGTTCCGCTGGGGCCCCTTCGGGACGGCAATCGCGCACACCGCCATGGTGGTCGTCCTCGCCGCGTTCGGGGTTTCGGCCTTCGCCGGTTTCGAGGCCAACCTGGACATCGCCGTCGGCCAGACCGTGCTCGTGGGCCACGGCACCGACCTGTCCGTCACTGCGGAATCCTTCTCCGACACCTACGACGACGAGGGCAGGCCGCTCGACTACGTCAGCCACCTGGTGGTGCGCCGCGGCGACACCGTCGTCGGCGAACAGGACGTGCGCGTCAACTCGCCGCTGGTGGTGGACGGCGTCGCGTTCCACCAGGCGTCGTTCGGGATCGCGGCGGCCATCACCGTCACCGACGCCGCCGGCACCCCGCTGTTCTCCGGGGCCGTCCCGCTGAAGTGGACCAGCAACGACGGCCGCTACGCCATCGGCAAGCTGACCCCCGAGGGCTCGGGCATCGAGGTGCTGGTCGTCACGCCGGCATCGGGCGCGAGCGACGCCCCCATCCCCGCAGGCAGCGCCGTCTTCGAGCTCTACGACGTCGCGACCGACGCGAAGCTGGACGTCCTGCCCGTGGAGCAGGGCGAGAAGGCCACCAGCAACGGCCTCGTCCTCACCTTCGACCGGGAACTCCGCTACACAGGCATCATCGCCCGCCAGGACCCGGGCGCAATGTGGATGTGGGTCGGTTCGGCACTGCTGGTGATCGGCATGTGCATGACGTTCATGCTCCGCCACCGCCGACTGTGGGTGCGCGTCACGCCCGACGGTGAGGGCGCACGGCTGCAGATCGCCTCCGCCGAGAAGCTCGACACCACGTTCGAGCGGCACTTCCGGGCGCTCGTGGCCCGTATCGACGCCACCGTCCCCGACCGCACCGTCCCCGACGAGATCATCCCCGACGAGACCAAGAAGGAGCTGACAGATGCTTGAGTTCGCCGAGTACCTGGTCATCGCCGCCATCGTGTTCACGGTGCTGGCACTGGTGGCGAGCATCGCGCAGGTCACCGCCGCCAGACGACAGCCCGTTGCCGCGGGCAGGAGCCGTGCGATGGTGGCCGTCGGTGACGGACCCGCCGAGGTCATGGACACCGAGGACACGCGGGCGACGACGCCCCCCGGGCGCCGCAGCAGCGTCGGCTGGTACGCGGCGGCGTTCGAGGTGATCGCGGTGGCGCTGCTGACCGCCTACATGGTCATCCGCATGTCCGTCACCGGCCACGGCCCGTTCGCGAACCAGCACGAGTTCGCCGTCGCGTTCACGTGGGGCATCCTGCTCGTCAACCTGTTCTTCGTGCTGCGGTACCGCATCCGCATGCTGTCGCTGATCGTGATGCCGATCGCGGCGGTCCTGCTGACGTATGCCATGAGCCTCGACACCGGCGTCAGGCCGCTGATCCCGGCGCTGCAGAACAACCTGCTGCTCACCCTGCACGTGTCCTTCGCGATCATCGCCTACGGCGCCGCGTGTGTGTCGTTCGGCGCCGCCGTCCTCTACCTGATCCATCCGTACGTGCGCAGGGTCAGACTGCCCAGGCTGGAGCTGCTCGACGACATCGGCTACCGGGCCGCCGTCATCACGTTCCCGCTGCTGACGATCATGATCGTGCTCGGTTCGGTGTGGGCCAACACCGCCTGGGGCCGGTACTGGGGCTGGGACCCGAAGGAGACCGCCGCCCTGGTGACCTGGCTCGTGTATGGCGCGTTCCTGCACGCCCGCGTCGTGCGCGACTGGCGCGGCCGCAAGGCCGCCTGGCTGCTCGTGCTCGGCTTCCTCACCGTCCTGTTCGCCTACTTCGGCAACCACTTCTTCGGCGGCCTGCACTCCTATGCGTAGCGGGCAGGACCGGTCCCCGAAGGGCCACGCCACCACGGCTGACGAGCCACCCGCGTCCGGGCCGCTCGGGGCGCTTCGCGGCCGTCTGGCCGCCCTGGCCGGGCTGGTGGTGCTCACGGCCGTCGTGATCGCTGCAGTGGGGTTCATCCGCGGCGGCGGGGCCGACGGCACCGTCGCCCTGGCGGATGCGCTCGGCTCCGGCGTGCCCACCGTCGGCGCAACGGCGCCGGACTTCAAGGCGTTCGACGTCGACGGGCAGCCGGTGACGCTGGCCGACTTCGACGGCAGGCCCCTTTGGCTCGTGTTCCAGGCCACCTGGTGCTCGATCTGCCGGTCCGAGCTGCCGGACATCGAGGCCGCGGCCGGGCGGATCGACGTCGTCGCCGTCCACATGCGCGAGGACCGCGAAACCGTCACCGACTACGCCGAACGCCTCGGCCTGACCATCCGTAGCATCCCGGACCCGATCGGCGAGATCTCGCTGGCCTACCGGGTCAACTCGGTGCCCACCCACTTCTTCATCGCCGCCGACGGCACCATCGCCGCCATCCACAAGGGCGCCATCTCGCCGACCCAGATCGACGCACAGCTCACCGCGCTGGGAAGGTGATCTCGACCGAGGAGCTGCCCGCTGGTCGAGTAGTGCCCCGCGACGACTTGTACTGAGTAGCGGCGCGAGGAACGAGCGCCGCGTGTCGAAGTAAGGAGCCGGGCACGTGTCGAGACCACAGCCCCCGGGGACGGTCACCAGATCTCGACACGGCCGCTCGTTCCTCGCGGCCTACTCGATCAGCGGTTGGGGGTTCCGCCGGTCGAGCGGAGCTCCGGTTCCGCTGGTCGAGTAGTGCCCCGCGACGACTTGTACTGAGTAGCGGCGCGAGGAACGAGCGCCGCGTGTCGAAGTAAGGAGCCGGGCACGTGTCGAGACCCCGACCAAGTCCCCGGGAACGTTCACCCGATCTCGACACGCCTCCTCGTTCCTCGTCGGCTACTCGATCAGCGGATGGGTGGTCCCGCTGGTCGAGCAGTGCCCCAGATCCGCTGGTCGAGTAGTGCCCCGCGACGAAGGAGCCGGGCACGTGTCGAGACCACCCGATCCCGCCGCAGGGACCCTAGCCCGCGAGGATCACGCCCCGGGCGATGGACAGCACGACGGCGACGACGGCGACGGCGCCGATCAGCACCCACTGCCAGGGGCGCCGTCGGTCCTTGGGGACGTAGAGGATGGCGGCGGTGACGGCGAGGCCGCCGACGAAGCCACCCAGGTGGCCCTGCCAGGAGATGACCGACGACCCGAACACGGTCATGGCGACGTTGGCGCCCAGCCAGAACAGGATGGTGCGCAGGTTCCCGTGGTGCTTGTGGACCACGAGCAGGATGGCCGCCATCAGGCCGAAGATGGCACCGGAGGCGCCGACGGTGGAGACGTAGGGCTCGGCCAGCCACATCACGAACGCCGACGCGACGAGCGCCGACACGAGGTACATGGCCAGGAAGCGGGCGCGGCCGAAGACCTGCTCCAGCTGGGGGCCGAGGAAGTACAGGGCGAGCATGTTGAAGCCGATGTGCATGGGTTCGGCGTGGGTGAAGGCGCTGGTGATGAGCTGCCACCAGCTTCCGGTGGCGACGCCGTCGACCCAGTGGACGCCGCTGCCGACGCACTGTGCCTTGCCGACCAGCGATATCTGGTTGGAGCCGACGAGGCAGTAGCCCCGCGGGACGATGTTCAGAAGGTCGTAGAGGCGCCCGAACGTGCCGCCCGTCGCCATCACGCCGAGCCACACGAGAACGTTGATGCCGATGAGCACGAACGACGTGATCCGCGGGTCACGGCTGCGGGCGCCGCCGTAGGGGAGGTCGAGTTGGCGGGTCTGCTGGAATCCCTGCGACACGCATTCAGGGCACTGGAACCCGACCGCGCCGGGAACCATGCACTCCGGGCAGATCGGCCGGTTGCAGCGCTGGCAGACGATGCGCGTGGGCCGGTCGGGGTGCCGGTAACAGACCGGCGGTGGCGCGAATTCCATGCGGGCCACAGTACTTGAGCCCGCGGACAGGGCTGGGACGCCCCTGCCGCAACCCCGGGCTCAGTCGCGGCGACGGCTGCCGGGGTGGACGATCCAGGCGACCAGCGCCACCACCGCGGCCACTGCCCCCGCGATGAGGAGCGAGTCGTGCAGGCCGGTGGTGGCGAGGTCGAAGGCCTGCGTCACCGTCGGCGACGTGACGAAGGGGTCGGTCTGCACCAGGATCTGCTTCTTCACCAGGCCGAGGGAAGCCCACACCGCGGCAACCAGCACGACCACCCCGAGGCCCGCGCCGGCGATGCGGCGACGACGGTGGCCGGGCAGCAGGACCCCGACCAGGAGGCAGGCCGCGGTGGCGATGGGGAGCCACAGCGCGGCCTGGTCAAGCAGGTCCAGCCAGCCGGGAAGCTTCGCGAGGATGTCCGAATGCGTGACGGGGATGGTGCCATCGACGTCCGGGATCAGCCTGGCGGCGACGATTCCCTGCGCGATCAGCTCGTCCCGCACAGCGGCGACTGCGGGGCGCAGTTGCAGGTCGACCTCGCCGGCTTCCCCGAGCGTGAACAACGCGTCCGGGTCGCGCGTGACGCTCGACGACAGCTGGGAATGCATGACCCGAACCGACTTGTCCCAGGCCGTCCGGAACCAGTCGGAGGCGACGGCTTGGCCGACGACGCTGCCGATGAGGGCCCTGCCGCCGGGAATCTCGAACCCGATCGCGTCGGTGATCGCCTGGTTCGCCTGCTCTGCGACGGTGCCCGTGACGGTCTCCTGGAACCGGGTGTCGGACGCGAGCGGGCCCAACGCCGCGACGACGGCGTCGGCGTCCCCGACGAGTTGCCTGGCCGACGTCGCCGCCAGCGACAACGGCACTCCCACGACGCCGAGCGCAAGGAGCACCACGGCGAGGGCACGGATCAGCACGGATTCGCGACGCATGCGAGCAAGCTATCAGTGTCCGGCGATCATGTGAACCGCTGATATAGTCGCTTCGCGGCGCATGGGGCGCCCACGGCAATTGCAAGGAGTTGTACAACAATGGACATCCTCTCCAACATCTGGGGATTCATCCTCCTCTTCTTCTGGGCGTTCATCTTCATCTCAGCCCTGTTCGTCGTCTTCTCGGTGGTCAGCGACCTGATCCGCGACAAGGACCTCAACGGCTGGGCCAAGGCCATCTGGGTCATCCTCCTGATCGCGGTGCCGTTCCTGACGGCGCTGATCTACCTGATCGCCCGCGGCAAGGGCATGTCCGAGCGCCAGGTCGCCCGTGCCGCCCAGGCCCAGCAGGCCACCGACAGCTACATCCGTGAGGTCGCGGGCAGCAGCGCCTCCGACGAGATCGCCAAGGCGAAGCAGCTGCTCGACGCCGGCGTCATCTCCGCCGACGAGTTCGCCGCCATCAAGGCGAAGGCCCTCGCCAGCCTCTGATCCCGATCAAACGCCGAGGGGCCCCGCACAATCTGCGTGCGGGGCCCCTCGGCGTGTTTCATGCCGGGTCAGTCGTCCTTGGTCGACTTCGCCCACAGGTTCACGCCCGCCTCGACGGCGTGCTCATCGATGGCGGCGAGTTCATCGTCGGTGAAGTCGAGGTTCCTCAGCGTGCCGAGGTTGATCTCCAGCTGCTCCACCGAGGAGGCGCCGATGAGAGTCGAGGTGACGCGCTCGTCGCGCAGCACCCATGCCAGTGCCATCTGGGCCAGCTTCTGCCCGCGCGACGCCGCGATGTCGTTGAGGGCACGGATGTGCTCGACGACCTCCGCCGTCAGCTGGCGTCTCTGCAGACTGCCGTCCCGCGCCATGCGGGAATCCTCCGGTATCCCGTGCAGGTAGCGGTCGGTCAACAGGCCCTGCGCCAGGGCAGTGAACGCGATGATGCCCATGCCCTCCTCGTCGCAGGCCTCGATGACGCCCGGCTCGATCCAGCGGTTGAACATGTTGTAGCTGGGCTGGTGGATCAGCAGCGGCGTGCCGAGCGAACGTGCGATGTTGGCCGCCTCGCGCGTCTTCGTCGCCGAGTACGACGAGATGCCGACGTAGAGCGCCCGGCCGCTCCTGACGGCCTGGTCGAGGGCCATCATGGTCTCCTCGACCGGCGTGTCGGGGTCGAAGCGGTGCGAGTAGAAGATGTCGACGTAGTCGAGCCCCATGCGCTTCAGCGACTGGTCGAGGCTGGCCAGCACGTACTTGCGGCCGCCGCCACCCTGTCCGTAGGGGCCCGCCCACATGTCGTAGCCGGCCTTGGACGAGATGACCAGCTCGTCACGGAACGGGGCGAGGTCCTGGCGGAGGATCGTGCCGAAGTTGATCTCGGCCTGGCCATACGGCGGGCCGTAGTTGTTGGCCAGGTCGAAGTGGGTGATGCCGGCATCGAGCGCCCGCCGGATGATCGCGCGCTGGACACCCATCGGCTTGTCGTCGCCGAAGTTCTGCCACAGACCCAGTGAGATGAGTGGGAGCTGCAGGCCGGAGCGTCCGGTGCGGCGATACGGCATGCGACCGTCGTAACGGTCCGGGTCGGGAACATAGGTCGGGTACATGCCCCCATCCTGCCTGATGCGGCAGCCCCCCGCTGGCCCGGAGGTTTCGCCAGGTCGGGCCAGTGCCCGGCTGGTCGAGCCGCAGTCCCGCTGGTCGAGTAGTGCCCCGCGAGGGACGAGCCGGGCACGTGTCGAGACCACGACCAAGTCCCCGCGGACCCTCACCAGATCTCGACACGCCTCCTCGTTCCTCGTCGGCTACTCGATCAGCGGAGGGGGGGTTCCGCCGGTCGAGTAGTGCCCCGCGAGGGACGAGCCGGGCACGTGTCGAGACCCCGACCAAGTCCCCGCGGACCCTCACCGGATCTCGACACGGCCGCTCGTACCTCGCGGCCTACTCGATCAGCGGAATGGGACATCTCGTCGGCTACTCCATCAGCGGATGTGTGGGTCCTGCCGGCCGAGCCGCTCCGTCCGGGGCGGGACGACGCGCCAGGCCTCGACGCGGGCCACTTCGACCACGACCTCGCCCCGGCGGGTGTCGAGGGTGACGGCGCCGTCGGCGTTGCCGGTGATGTGTCCGACGGCCTCGTTGGGCAGGCCGTCGGCGTCGCGGTAACGCATCGTCACACGCGTCCCGACGGCCACCTCCGCAAGGTTCACGAGACGATCCGGGCGATCAGGAAGCCGTCGTGGCCCTTCACGCCGACGCTCTGGAGGACCACGCCGTCGAGTCGGGGGTTCTCGCCTACGTACTCAATGGCCCGCCGGGTCCCCACGACGTCGGACGCCGTGCTGTCCGCGTCCAGCACCCGCCCGCCGCGCACGACGTTGTCGACGACGATCAGGGTGCCGGGGCATCCGAGGCGGATGGCCCAGCCTAGGTAGCCGGGGTTGTTGGCCTTGTCGGCGTCGATGAAGACGAGATCGAACGGGTCCTCGTCGCGCAGGTCGTACAGCGACTCCATCGCGACGCCCTGGCGCACCTCGACGATGTCGGCCAACCCAGCCCGTTCGATGTTCTCCCTCGCCAGGCGGGCGCGAGCCGGGTCCTGCTCCAGTGTGATCAGGGTGCCATCCAGCGGGAGTGCCCGCGCCAGCCAGATGGTGCTGTAGCCGCCGAGGGTGCCGATCTCGAGGATGCGGTGCGCCCTGTGCACCTGGGCGAGCAGTTGTAGGAACTTCCCCTGGTTGGCGGCCACCGCGATGTCCGGCATCCCCGCCTCGGCGGTGGCCCGCCGCGCCGCCAGCAGCGCGTCGTCCTCGGCGACCAGTTCACCGTCGAAGTACTCATCGAGCCTTGCCCACAACTCGGAATCACCCATGACCGCTCCTCCTGAATTCCCGTCCCGAACCCGTCGCACGGTGTGCCGATAACCCAACACTAGGCCGGGCCGTCGTGGACATGACCCTCCGGCTGGGTCCTGTCGGACCGATGTGAAAGGGTGGTACGCCGGAAGGAAGTGGGGACTTGAGGAGCATCGCGCAGATCCTGGGGACGGCCAGGCAGTTGTGGCCTTTGTATGTGGCGATCGTTGCCGCGGCGGTACTGACGGCGGCGACGGCGTTGCTGGCGCCGTTCGTGATCGCGCAGGCGACGCAGACGGTGGTGGACATGACCACCGGGGCGGGCGGCACGGTCCAGACGCTGGTGTGGCTGGCGGTGGCGCTGCTGGTGATCATGGTCACCAACACCGTCGTGACGAACGTGGGTGGCTACTTCGGAGACCTGATGAGCGCCCGCCTGCGCGTCATCCTGTCGCAGCGGTACTACGAGAAGCTGCTTCGGATGCCGCAGCGGTACTTCGACTCGGAACTCACCGGAACCCTGATCTCCCGGCTGAACCGGTCGATCACGTCGATCACCGACTTCCTCAAGATGTTCAGCAACTCCTTCTTCACGATGCTGATCACGGTCGGGGCAGTGCTGGTGATCTCGGGCATCCACTCCCCCTGGCTGGCCGTCCTGCTGGTGCTGATCTACCCGACGTTCGTGTGGCTGACGGCGCTGACGTCGCGGCGCTGGCAGGTCTGGGAGCAGGCGAAGAACCTCGAGTACGACGTCGCCGGCGGCCGGTTCGCCGAGGTCATCGGGCAGATGCGGGTGGTGAAGTCGTTCGTGACGGAACGCTCCGAGCTCGACCACTTCGGCCGCAGGTTCAACCTCACCGTCGACATCACCCGTGACCAGTCGAGGTTCTGGCACGCGATGGACGTGCTGCGCCGAGCCGCGCTCGACGTGGTCTTCTTCGTCATCTACCTGATCATCTTCGTCCAGACGGCAGAGGGCGCGTTCACCGTCGGGACGATGGTGCTGCTCATCCAGCTGGTCAACATGGGCAAGGACCCGATCACATCCATGAGCTACTTCGTCGACAGCACCCAGCGGGCCATCACCGGCAGCCGCGAGTACTTCCAGGTGATGGGCGAGCCGGAGGAGCCGCACCACCCGATGGACGAGCCGGCGGAATCCGTCCGCTGGCTGGACAGCGACGACGTCATCGCCTTCGACGGCGTCAGCTTCGGCTACGGCGACGACGGCCTCGTGCTGCGCGACATCGACCTGCGCGTCCGCCGCGGGGAGCGCATCGCGTTCGTGGGCGAGTCGGGCGGCGGCAAGACCACGCTGGTGAACCTCGTCATGAAGCTGTACGAGCCGACGCACGGCGAGATCAGGGTGTGCGGGAGGTCGGTCACAGACGTCCCGACGGCCGCCCTGCGCGGCGAGATCGGGGTGGTGTTCCAGGACGCGTCGTTGTTCTCCGGGACGGTGCGGGAGAACATCGCCTACGGCCAGGACGACGTCTCCGACGAGCGGTTGCGGGAGGCGGCCAGGCGCGCGAACGCGCTCGGCTTCATCCTGAACCTGCCGAACGGCTTCGACACCGAGATCGGCGAGCGCGGCATCAAGCTGTCTGGTGGTCAGAAGCAGCGGATCGCGGTGGCCAGGGCGATGTTGAAGGACGCGCCCATCCTGGTGCTGGACGAGGCGACGTCGTCGCTGGACACGAAGGCGGAACGCCAGGTGCAGGCCGGGCTCGAGGAGCTGATGGCGGGCCGCACGACGCTGGTGATCGCGCACCGCCTTTCCACCATTGCCGGGGTCGACCGCATCGTCACCATCCGCGACGGCGCCATCGACGAGATCGGCAGCCCCACCGAACTGGCAACCACCGGCGGCATCTACGCCGAGCTGCTGGCCCTGCAGGGGTCGACGTCGAAGGCCGACCGGGCGAAGCTGCTCAGCTGGGACATCACGCAGTAGCCGGCCGCGGACGGTGTGGCGGAGGGCCCTCAGCGGTTGGGGTCGGGCTCGGGCGCCGCGGGCAGGCCGAGCGTGGGGAACTTCAGGGGGGTGTCCTTGGACGGCTTCCACAGTTCCCACCACGCGCGCTCGGGGGCTTCGCGCCACGCGAGGTACCCGAAACCGTCCGGGCTGCGCTGCCCCCACAGCAGGCTGACCACGAACACGGCCTCGTCCACGAGGTTGCCGACATGTTCGGCCGAGGCGGGCAGCGTCAGGCCCTTGCGCCACACGCCGCTCCAGTCGTCCACCAGCGTCCAGCCACGCTCGCGCAGGTTCGTGCTGTCGACGCCGGACTCGTTGGAGACCTCGCACCTGACCCTCGACCCGTCGCCGGTGACGGCGAACTGCATCCTCACCTCCGGACCCTCCCGCTTGACAAGCAGGTGATCGGACGGGCCCAACCCCGCCACGACTCCGGTCAGCGCCTTACTAACTTCGGTCCAGTCGGCCATGGGTTCCTCCACTTCGCTGTGGCACCCAGTCTGGCACGCCAGGGAGCGGATCGGCCCTTCACACGAGCACCCTCATCCGACGGGCCCTCAAATGCCCGGGCGTGGTCGCGGCCTGTCAGCGGATTCGGTGTGCCGCGTTTCACCACAGGCTCTAATATGGCCGCATGACAGCCACAGCGACAGCGGCACCCATCAACTTCGCGGTCTTCGTCACTGCGCCGAACACCGACCCGACAGCGGGCCTCGTGGCCCTCCTCGACCTCGCCGACAGGGGGGACATCGACCTGCTC
>JBDHZH010000078.1:0-13606 GCA_039811745.1 Arachnia sp. | reverse complement strand
TCGCCGGGGGAGGCCGGTCCTTGTATGCTGGTGCGGCCGTACGCGGGGCATTAACTCAATTGGTAGAGTGCCACCTTTGCAAGGTGGAAGTTAGGGGTTCGAGTCCCCTATGCTCCACAATCTCCAATCCGCCCACCCTTGTGGTTTCCCTTTGTGATGGCCCTCAGCGAGTCTGTGAGAGCGAGTTGGCCGAGGTGGGCGGGTGTGTCGATGGTGGCGGATCAGCCCGCACCGGGGACGAGGAGTCCGCCCTCGTAGGCGGCGATGACCAGTTGCGCCCGGTCGTGGGCCGCCAGCTTGGACATGATGCGGTTCACGTGGGTCTTGGCGGTGTGCGGGGAGATGAACAGGGCGTTCGCGATGTCCTGGTTCGACTGCCCCCCGGCGACGAGCAGCAGCACCTCCCGCTCCCGATCGGTGAGCTGATCCAGCCGGGAGCGCGCGTCGTCCGAGATCCCGGGCCCGGATACCTGGGCGGGGGACTGGACGTAGCCGGCGATCAGGGCGCGGGTCGCAGCCGGCGAAAGCAGGGCGTCGCCTGCATGGACGGCCTTCACCGCACGGACGATGTCGTCGGGCTCGGCACCCTTCCCGATGAAACCGCTCGCACCGGCCCGCAGAGCGGCGACGACGTAGGCGTCCTCCTCGAACGTCGTGAGGATGAGGACGCGGGTCTCCGCCAGGAGGGGGTCACGGCAGATGGCGCGGGTCGCCTCGATGCCGTCCAGCCTGGGCATGCGGATGTCCATGAGCACGATGTCCGGGTGCAGCGTACCGGCGAGCCTTATGGCCTCCAACCCGTCGACCGCCTGTCCGATCACCGTGATCCCGGGCTGGTCCTCGAGGATGTCGGCGACCGCCTGTCGGATGAGGGTCTGGTCGTCCGCGATCAGCACGCTCGTCATGCGGGTTCCTCCTTCGTCAGGGGCAGCGTGGCGCTCAGCCGGAAGCTGCCCGCGCCGGAGATGGTCTCGACGCTGCCGTGCACGGCGGCGACTCGCTCACGGATTCCGAGCAGCCCGTGGCCGCCGCCGTTCGTGTCGGTGGCCGGCCGCTCCGCGCCGACGGGATTGGTCACGGTCAGGCGCAGCGCATCGTCGCCGGCCTCGACGAGGACGTGCACGCGCCCCTCCGCTCCGTGCTTGTGGGCGTTGGTCAATGCCTCCTGCAACACCCGGTAGGCCACGAGCCCGGTGCTGCCGGTGACGGCGGTGATGTCTCCCTCGGTGCGGAGGGTGACCCGCATGCCGGCGGCCTCGAATCCGCGGACGAGTTCGTCGATGTAGGCCAGGTCGGGCTGCGGCGGGGCCGGCCCGTCCGCCGGGTCCTCCCCGGCCCGAAGCACGTTGAGCAGGTCGCCGATCTCGCGGAGGACGGTGCGCGCCGCCCCCCGGATCAGCGCGAGCGCCTCTCGTGCCTTCTCGGGGCGTCTCGTCATCGACGCGGACGCGACGCCCGCGTTGAGGCTGATCACGGCGATCTGGTGCGCGACGGCGTCGTGCAGGTCCCTCGCGATCCGCAGACGCTCCTCCGCGACCCTGCGCTGCGCCTCCGCCTCCCGCGTCCGCTCCGCCCGCTCGGCCCGCTCGGTGATCGCCTCGATGTACTCGCGGCGCGACCGCGTCGCGTCCCCGGCCGCTGCGGCGAATGCCACACTGACCGCGAACTGGAAGACACGCGGATCGAATCCCGTGTCGCGAACCGCGTAGACGCTGAGCGCCGCGACGGCGACCGCCGTCGCAGCGGCGACGATCACCGCTGTCCGGCGTGGCCGCCGGTTGGAGACGTTGAACACGCCGAACCCGATCGCGAGCCCGTTGCCCAGCGCCAGGACTCCCGTGAAGGCCGCGATCGCGTAGAGCGCGACGAGGACGCCGAGAACGGGAACCGGCCAGCGGCGTCGGAAGATGAGCGACACCGCGGCCGCCACGGCGGCGACGTACGCCCAGGGGCTGTCCGGGTGAAACTCGGTCCCCGGGAACGGGCAGATGGTGAACGCCAGGACCAGCGCGACCGCGACGGCGTCGACCGCCCAAGTCGGTATCCGTGCCGGGGCGGCCGGGGCGCGATTCCTCTCCGGAGGCGTACTCATCGCCCCCAGTCTGACAGGCAGCCGGCCCTGCCGCGTCGCCCCGGCGTGGTACTCCCGGATACCGCAGGCGCGGTACAAGGTGTCGGCGCTGGGGCGATGTGTTCGTCGTCGCTGCACGGAAACATTGATGGGACCGGGCTGATCAGTCCACGTCTCGGCCCAGTGAGCAACCAGGAGAACCCGCCATGGCATTCGTCAAGCTCTTCCACGTCCGTACCGACACCGACCCGGCCGGGGCATCCCTGCTGTCGTTCCGACCCGCCCACCCGTTCACCCACAAAGCCGGTCAGTTCGGCCTCTGGATAGCCGGGGGCAGTGCGCGTCCTTTCACGATCGCGTCCGCGCCCGGCGACGAGTTCGTCCAGCTCGGAACCCACCTGCATTCCGGATCGAGGATCAAGCGCGCACTCTCTGCACTGGGGCCCGGCGACACCGTCCGGTTCCTCGGCCCCATCGGAGGGATCGCGCCGCCTGACGACGGTTCCGCCGTGGTCTACGTCACCCAGGGCATCGGGGTCACCCCGGCGCGCGCCCTGATCCGGGAACGCCCGGCGCGGCCGCAGACGCTAATCCACGTCGGCGCCCCCCACTTCCGTGCAGAACTCGAACCGCTCGTGGACGAGGCCGTCTTCCCTGCAGGCCGCGTCGACCTGGCTGACGCCCTGACAGCCGCGGCCGCCTCCGGCGACGGCTCGCACTTCCTCGTCGCCGGAAGCAACGGGTTCGTCCGGGCCACGAGCGCCCTTCTCAAGCAGCACGGCATCGACGCGAGCCACATCCACGCGGATGGCTTCCTCGGGTTGCCGGACTCCGGTACCTCGGTGATGGCCGCAGCCCGGTAGAACCCTGCCCGGCGACTCTGGCTGCCGTCGCCCATCCCTGAACGCCGTCGCCGGCACTCGCACTTCAGGCGCCGGCAGGGACCGGGTTGGGGGTGAAGTGGACGGCTGCGGTTTCGAGTTCCCAGCCGCGGGTGGGTTGGGGGTGGGGTGGCGGGTGGCCGGGTGGGGGGATGGGCTGGGGGATGTGGGTTGTGATGGTGCCGCCCCAGCGGTTGTGGAAGGTGAGGCCTGCGGGGGTGGCTGGGTTGCCGGTGATGGTGTACAGGTTTTGGTGGTGTTCGCGGTGGTGGCGGGGGCAGAGGCTGATGAGGGTGTTGATGTCGGTGGTGCCGCCGGCTGCCCAGTGGGTGAGGTGGTGGTTTTCGAGGAAGCCGGTGACTGGGCAGCCGGGGTAGCGGCAGCCGCGGTCTCGGTCTTCGATGAGTGCTCGGGTGCGGTTGGGGACGATGCGCAGTGCGCGGCCGACGGAGACGGGGGTGGAGTCCTTTTCCCAGATGGGTTTGATGGTGCCGTTGCAGGTGAGGCGTTCCAGGAGGTGCGCGGGGAGGGCGCCTTTCTTGTTGGTCCAGCCGTTGCCGTCGGCATCGAGGTGGATCAGGACCTTGTAGTGGTCGCGCCGGGACGTGATGTCGGTGGTCTTGAGGGAGCGGGAGCAGGCTTCGATGAGGGCGTCGGCGTGGGTGGTGTTGTGGTTGCCTGCGGTGAAGAGGGCGTCTTTTGCTTCCCGGATGGCTTGTTCGACGAGGGCGCCGTCGAGGGGGTCTGCTTCGAATTCGAGGTGGAAGCGGCCGTTGGTGGTCCACATGGACAGTTTCGGGTCGTCGCGGTGGATCTCGGGCTGGGCGGGCGGCTCGGGTTCGGCGGGTTGGGGTGCTTCGGGGAAGTGGTAGCGGGGTAGTACGCGGCGGAGTTGGTTGACGGTGGCTTGGGGGACGAAGCCTGCCATGTCTGCTGAGTAGTTGGCCGGAACGTGGCGGGCGACGACGGCCATCTGGTCTGCGCTGACCTGGCCTTGGTGGAACTGTTCCATGAGTTCTGGGAAGTCGGTGTGGCGGCGGGCGATGGTGACGATGTCTCGGGAGTGTGCGGGGGACAGGGCGCACATGATCTGGAGCCAGTGTTCGGGGGAGGCGATGCCGTCTCCTGCCCAGGCTTCGGATTCGATGAGTTCGGCGGTGAATTCGACGAGGTCGGCGTTGATCTGGGCGAGTTGGCCTGCGAGCAGGCCGGCGGTGGCGGCTGCGTGCCGCCACTGTTCGATGCCTTGCAGGTCTGCCAATCCCATTCCCATATCGTACAGGCGTTCGGATAACTGTTCAAGGGTTTCGAACAAGAATCCACAACAAGTTATCCGGGGGATCCTGCTCCACGACCCCTCTGGCGGGATGGGGACCGACGTGCCGGGCTCGTGCCTCGCCGGGAACCGGCTCGGCCGCCGGGAGTTCACGGCTGGTAGGGTTCCGGTCATGCTTCTGGGGATTGACTTCGGTACGACACGCACGCTTGTCGCCGCTGCGGACCGAGGTAACTACCCGGTTGTGGGTTTCACGGACGAGGTGGGCGACGCGAGCGATCACTTCCCCTCGGCGGTCGCGCTGCTGGACGGTGAGCTCGTCTTCGGGGTCGATGCCGTTGTGGGCGCCCGCCAGGGGGCGCCCTCGATCCGGTCGTTCAAGCGGGCACTGGGTGCCCCGACGGTGAACGCCGACACCACCTTGGTGTTCGGTGATGTCGAGGTGCCGCTGCTTGAGGTGATGACCGGCTACTTCGCCGCGCTGCGGCGCGCCCTTGAGTCCGGCTCGAGTATCGCGGGCGAACTCGACGAGGGGCTGCAGCCCGCCGTCGTATCGGTTCCGGCGCGTGCCCACAGCGCCCAGCGGTTCCTGACGCTTGAGGCGTACCGGAGGGCCGGGTTCAAGGTGACTGCGATGATCAACGAACCCTCGGCCGCCGGATTCGAGTACACGCACAGGCAGGCGAGGACGGTCACGTCGCGCCGCAACCAGGTGGTCGTGTACGACCTCGGCGGGGGCACGTTCGACTCGTCGCGGGTGGAGGTGGAGGGCGTGCGACACGAGGTGCTCGGTACCCTCGGCCTCGGCACGCTCGGCGGCGACGACTTCGACGCCGTCCTGGCGGACTGCGCGCTGGCAGCAGCCCGGACGGACCGCGATGCGCTCTCGCCGGCGGCGTACCGGGCACTGCTGGACGAGTGTCGCGAGGCCAAGGAACGGCTGGCGCCGCAGTCGAGGCGGATCGTCGTCGAGGTCGCAGGGGAGCCGGTCACCGTGACCGTCGACGACTTCTACGCCGCCGCCGCGCCGCTGGTGCAGACAACGCTTGATGTCATGGCCCCGCTCGTCGAGGACGACCCTGAGACCGCCGCGGCAACCGCCGGGATCTACCTCGTGGGCGGCGGCAGCAGCCTCCCGCTCGTCGCGCGGCTGCTTCGCGAGCGGTTCGGGCGCAGGGTGCACCGTTCGCCGCACCCGGCTGCCTCGACTGCGATCGGACTGGCGATCGCCGGCGACGCCGATGCCGGCTACTCCCTCACCGAGCGGCTCTCCCGCGGGTTCGGCGTGTTCCGGGAACTCCTCGGCGGCAACGCCGTCGGCTTCGACCAGATCCTGACGCGCGGTTCAGCCTTCGACCCGACCCGTCCCGTGGTGGTCACTCGCCGCTACCGGGCGGCCCACAACCTCGGTTGGTACCGGTTCGTCGAGTACACCGGGGTGGACTCCCACGGTGTCCCCAGCGGCGACCTGATTCCGTTCGCGGAGGTCAGATTCCCCTACGATCCCGCGTTGCAGCACGGTGGTTCACTCGACGAGGTGCCGGTGGAGCGTCGCCACGAGGGGTCTCTGATCGAGGAGACGTACACCGTCGACCCGCACGGCATCATCGAGGTCCAGATCACCGACCTGGACACCGGCTACCGTCAGGTCCACGCGCTCCACGCCTGATCTGCCCCGGCTACCGGCTGGCTACGCCCAGGCGCTGCCGTTCAGCACCAGTCCGGGCAGGTCGGCCATGTCGGTGAAGATCCCTCGGGCGCCCGCGGCCAGCAGTGCCTCAGCGGACGAGTAGGTGCGGTCGATGGGTGCGAAGCCGAGCACCGTCGCCCCGGCCGCGACCCCGGCCCGGACCCCTGTAGCGGAGTCCTCGACGACGACCATCGTGGCCGGATCGACGGCCAGCGCCGCGGCGGCGGCCAGGTAGACGTCCGGGGCAGGCTTCGAGCGGGCCATCTCGGTGCCGCAGAACACGCGGCCGGCGAACAGGCCGTCCAACCCGGCGATTCGCAGTTGCATGTCGATCTTGCGACGGTCGGCGCCGCTGACGCAGGCGAACGCCTCGCCCATGGCATCCGCGACGGCCCGCACGGCCGCCGGGGCGCCCGGGATGGGCTGCAGCTCGGCCTCGATGGCGGCGTCGCGACGGACGCGCCACGACACGATCCAGTCGTGGTCGATGCGCACGCCGGTGTGGTCGTAGATGACCCGCCACTCGTCGAGGAACGCCTTGCCGATGAACGTGTCGGCGCACTCCTGCTCCGAGATGTCCCAGCCCATCTCCACCAGCAGCCTGCGGAACGCGCGCGTGGTGATGATCTCGGAGTCGACGAGCACACCGTCGCAGTCGAACATCACGGCCGAGAATCTTGAGGCTGCCACGGTCCAGAAGCCTACCCCGGCCGCCAGGTGAGCCCCATACGATGGGGCCATGGCTGCTTCGAGTGTGGTGCTGGTCGGCAACGACAAGGGTGGGACCGTCTCGGTCCTGGACGTGGAGGGCGACAGGTTCCGGCTGCTGGCCGACAACACCGTCGGTATCGGCTGCAGCACGTTCGCGATCGACGCCGCGCGCGACCTCGTGTTCGTGAGCGTGCGCGAGCCGGAACCGGCGATCGTCGCGCTGCGGCTGGATCGAGTGGCCGGCACCCTGACCGAACTCTCCCGCCGGGTCGTCGACAACCCGCTCGCCTACCTCGCCCTCGCGGGCAGCGTCCTGCTCGGCGCGTCCTACCACGGCGGCTGGGGCGGCACCTGGGTGGTCGATGGCGACGGTGCCGTCGGTGTGCAGGTGAGCCGATTCGCCAACCGGAATCTGCACAGCGGCGTCGCATCGCCGGATGGCCGCCACGCCTACTTCGCCTCCCTGGGCGACGACCTGATCGCCCAGTTCACGCTCACAGCCGACGGCACGCTCACCCCGCTCACCCCGGCGACGGTGCCCTGCCCGGCCGGCAGCGGACCCAGGCACATCGTCGTGTCGCCGGATGGCCGCAGCGTCTACCTGCTCACCGAGTTCACGGCCCGGGCGATCCGCCTCGACCGGGCGTCCGACGGCACTCTGACCCTGGCCGAGTCCGTGCCCGCCTTCGACCCCGGCGCCGGCCTCGGCGTCAGCGCCTACGGCCGCAAGCCCCGCGACGAGCACCTGATCTGGGGCGCCGACCTCGCCCTTGCCGACGGCGGACGCAGGCTCGTCTGCTCCGAGCGGACGGCCTCCACCGTCGCCGCCATCCTGCTGGACGCGCACGGCCGCCTCACCGACGGCGTCGTCATCTCCCCGACGGAGGAGCAGCCGCGCGGCCTGACGGTCTCGCCGGACGGTTCGCGGCTCGTCGTCGTGGGGGAACTCTCCGGACAGGCGTCCCTCTACCGCATTGAGGCCGGTGCGCTGGCCCTGCTCGACCGCATCGCCACCGGCGTCGGCCCCAACTGGGTGCGGTTCGTCTGACGGTCTCTGCGCCGGCGCGCGCCGAGACCTTGGCCAGGTCCGCGGGGACCGTCACCGGATCTCGACACGCCTCCTCGTTCCTCGTCGGCTACTCGATCAGCGGAATGGGGCCCCTCGTGGCTACTCGATCAGCGGTTGTGGGTTTCCGCTGGTCGAGTAGTGCCCTGCGACGAAGGAGCCGGGCACGTGTCGAGACCTCGGCCAGGTCTGCGGGGACCCTCAGCGGATCTCGACACGGCCGCTCGTTCCTCGCGGCCTACTCGATCAGCGGTTGTGGGGTTTCGCTGGTCGAGTAGTGCCCTGCGACGAAGGAGCCGGGCACGTGTCGAGACCTCGGCCAGGTCTGCGGGGACCGTCGCCGGATCTCGACACGGCCGCTCGTCCCTCGCGGCCTACTCGATCAGCGGTTGTGGGTTTCCGCTGGTCGAGTAGTGCCCCGCGACGAAGGAGCCGGGCACGTGTCGAGACCTCGGCCAGGTCCCCGGCGACTCTCACGAGATCTCGACACGCCTCCTCGTTCCTCGTCGGCTACTCGATCAGCGGAGAAGGGGTTCTCGTCGGCTACTTGATCAGCGGTTCGGGCGTTCATAACGAAACCATCACGATTTCACATAACAGCGTTGCCAGAAACAGCGTTACCGGTTAGAGTCCTGCCTATACCGTCGTGAGTGGGTCGCTGCACCGTTGCAGCGGCAATCCCACACACCAAGGAAGCTGAAAGGAACGCCGGTAACATGAGTCGACCACTGCGCAAGACCGCCGTCGCGCTGGCAGCAGGAACCTTCGCCCTGACGCTGGCCCTGTCGGCCTGCGGGCAAGGCACCAACGCCGGCGGCGGGGGTACCAGCAAGCCCGCCGAGTCGGGCTCCGCCTCCGCCAAGACCCTGCGGGTCTGGGCCGGCAGCCAGACCCCCATCGTCGCCAACTTCAACCCGTTCGCGCCCACCGTGCTGCACGCCGCACTCGGCCCGATCTACGAGCCCCTGTTCTTCTTCAACAAGACCGCGGCCCAGCCGCCGGTCGGCATGCTGGCCGAGAGCTATGCGTTCAACGCCGACGGCACCGAGATCACCGTCAAGCTGAAGTCGGGCGTCCTGTGGAACGACGGGCAGCCCTTCACCGCCAAGGACGTCGCGTTCACGTTCGGGTACAAGGGCAACGCCAACCCGAACTTCGACAAGGCGACGGCCAAGGACGACACCACCGTCGTGCTGAAGTACAAGAACCCGCAGTTCACCAATGAGTTCCAGATCCTCGGCGCCACTTGGATGCTGCCCGAGCACATCTGGAGCAAGGTCGACGACTTCACGACGTTCACCGACGAGAAGCCCGTCGCAACCGGCCCCTACGTCGTCGACTCCGTCACCGACGCCTCCTACACCGTCGTCGCCAACGAGAAGTTCCGCGACGCGGGCGTGCCAGCCGTCAAGACCGTCCAGTACATCGGCATCGACGCCAACCAGTCCGCGCAGGACCTGCTGACCGCGGGCGCACTCGACTGGACCGGCATGTTCGTCCCGAACCCGGACAGCGTGACCGCGAACGGCGTCATCTCCTGGATCAACACCCCCCAGGACCCGACCGTCCTCTACACCTGCGCCAACGCCGTCCTCGGCTGCGCCGGCCCCCAGACCGACGTCGCCGTCCGTCAGGCCCTGAACGTCGCCATCGACCGCGGCGCCATCACCGAGAAGGCGTTCGTCAACCTGGCCGGCAAGATCTCGCCGGCGTTCACGCTGATGCCGCGCGACGAGAAGTGGCTCGCGGACAAGGCCAACGCCGAGTCGCCGCAGAAGGCCGACGCCGCGGCTGCCGGCAAGATCCTCGAGGCGGCCGGCTACAGCAAGGGCTCCGACGGCCTGTACGGCAAGGACGGCAAGGCCATCGAGCTCAGCCTGATCTCCGTCGACGGCTGGACCGACTACAACGACGCCGCCAAGCTCATCTCCGAGCAGGCAGCAGCCGCAGGCATCAAGGTCAACGCCTCCACGGTCCAGTGGCAGGAGTTCTCCGATGCCCGCCAGACCGGCAAGTACCAGCTGATCATGGGCGGCGTCATCGGCACGTCCGTCGCCGATCCGTTCCAGATCTACCACGACTGGTTCGCGGGCTCCTCCACGGTCAAGGTCGGCGAGCAGCTGGCCCCGGGGACGTGGAACTTCAGCCGCTACGACAACAAGGTCGTGAACGACGCCGTCGCCGCCGCCTCCGCCACCAACGACGAGGCCGCCAAGAAGGCCGAGTACGCCAAGATCCAGACCGAGATCGTGCGCGACCTGCCCTACATCCCGCTGGTCATCAACGCCACCCAGACCTTCTACAACACGAAGGACTTCACCGGCTGGCCCACCAAGGACGACCTGTACGCGTTCCCGCCCTCCTGGGGCTCGGTCGCGGCCGGCTACATCCTGCAGCACGTCAAGGCCAAGTGAGTTCCAGGTCCTGAAGGCGGAGCCGGGGAAGCGAAAGTGGAGACGAAATGAAGTACTACGCACGAAGGATCGCGTTCTACGCGGTCACCCTCTGGGTGGCGATCTCGCTCAACTTCCTGCTTCCCCGGCTCATGCCGGGCAACCCGGCCGACATCCTCATCGCGAAGCTGCAGCAGCGCGGCGAGGTGCCCCTGTCGACCATCAACAACATCCGGCTGCTGCTCGGCTCGGATCAGAACACCCCCTTGTGGACGCAGTACTGGGGTTACTGGGGCCGCCTGCTGCAGGGCGACCTCGGGATCTCCTTCAGCAAGTTCCCCGCACCGGTCACCGACCTGATCGCCGCCGCCCTGCCCTGGACGCTCGTCCTGGTGGGGACGGCGACCGTCATCTCGTTCGTCCTCGGCGTCGGCATCGGTGCCTGGGTCGGCTGGAAGCGCGGGACCTGGCTCGACCACCTCGTGCCGGCCACGACGGTGCTGCAGTCCATCCCCTACTTCTGGCTGGCGCTCATCATGGTCGCGGTCTTCGCCGTCGGCCTCGGCTGGTTCCCGATCATCGGCGGCTACGCCGTCTTCGACTTCCCGAAGGGCCCCGAGTGGAGCTGGGCGTTCGCGCTCTCCGCCATCCACCACGCGGTGCTGCCTGCGCTTACGATCGTCCTCAGCTCGGTCGGCGGCTGGCTGCTCGGCATGCGCAACATGATGGTCTCCACGCTTGCGGAGGACTACATCGTGACGGCGGAGGCCAAGGGCCTGAGTCCGCGGCGCATCCGCAATGCCTACGCGACCCGCAACGCGGCCATCCCGTCGGTCGCCGGGTTCGCGATCACGCTCGGCTTCATCGTCGCCGGCTCCATCGTCATGGAGCAGGTGTTCACCTACCCCGGCATCGGCAAGCTGATGTTCACGGCGGTGCAGAACAACGACTACGCGCTCATGCAGGGCGTGTTCCTGGTCATCACCCTGACCGTGCTGGCCGCCAACTTCCTCATGGACCTCGTCTACGGATTCATCGACCCGAGAGCCCGCCAGAATGTCTGACCAAGAGATCACCGAACCCGATGCCGCCAAGCGCGGCCTGCGGCAGTTGCTGCCGACGATGTCGCTCAAACTGGGGATCGGCCTGTTCCTGGTGCTGGCGATCATCGCCTTCGGCGTCGTGGCGCCGTTCCTGGCGCAGGACCCGAGGTCCAGCGGGAACCCGGCGCTGATGCCGCCGAACGCCGAGCACCTCCTCGGCACCACCAAGCTCGGCTACGACGTCTTCGCCCAGCTCGCCCACGGCACCCGCGGCTCGCTGCTGATCGGCCTGATCTCCGGGCTCCTTGCCCTGACGCTCTCGGTCGTCTTCGGCATCCTCGCCGGCTACATCGGCGGCTGGGGCGACGAGATCCTGTCCCTGTTCACCAACATCATGCTGGTCATCCCGGGCATCCCCCTGGCGATGGTGATCGCCACCTACCTGCCCGGACGCAGCTGGCTGCTGGTCGCGTTCGTGCTCGGCATCACCAGCTGGGCCGGCTCCGCGGTGGTGCTGCGCGTCCAGGCCCGTTCGCTCCGCTCCCGCGACTACGTGTCGGCGGCAAAGGTCGCGGGTGAGAAGCCGGCGCGCGTCATCCTCGTCGAGATCCTCCCCAACCTGCTGCCGTTGCTGGCCGCCCAGTTCCTGTTCGCGATCATCTTCGCGATCCTCGGCGAGGCCGGCCTGTCCTACCTCGGGCTCGGCGCCACCGACTCGATCACGTGGGGCACCATCCTGAACGACGCCCAGACCGGGCAGGCGCTCGGGCAGAAGGCCTGGTGGTGGTTCGTCCCGCCTGGCATCTTGATCGCACTCCTCGGCGCAGGCCTGTCCCTCATCAACTTCGCCATCGACGAGATCATCAACCCGAAGCTCCGCCTCGCGCCCGAGTACGCAAGGACGCTCCGCAAGGCCAGGCGTGCCGGGCTCGGCGTCGAGGCGAGCGCACAAGGAGCCCGTCCATGAACGAACCAGTCCTGACGGCCCGCGACGTCTCCATCGAGTACCGGGTCAGCCCGCCGGTCAAGGCGGTCCGGAACGTGTCCCTGACCCTCAACCGGGGCGAGATCCTCGGCCTGGCCGGCGAGTCGGGCTGCGGCAAGACCACCCTCGCCTACGGCATGAACCGGCTGCTCAAGCCCCCGGCCCTGATGACCGGCGGCTCGGTCACCTTCCACGACCGCGAAGGCGACGACATCGACGTGCTCGCCCTGGACGGCCGGGGCCTGCGTTCGTTCCGCTGGGACAAGATCTCCATGGTCTTCCAGGGGGCGATGAACTCCCTCAACCCGGTCATCAGCATCCGGGCGCAGCTGTTCGACGTCTTCGACACCCACCGTCGCGGCATGTCGAAGGCCGACAAGCTGGCCCGCAGCGAGGAACTCCTGTCGCTGGTCGGCGTCGACCCGAAGCGGCTGGGCAGCTTCCCCCACGAGCTGTCCGGCGGCATGCGGCAGCGCGTGATGATCGCGATGGCGCTGGCGCTCGACCCGCAGGTGATGATCATGGACGAGCCGACCACCGCGCTCGACGTCGTGGTGCAACGAGGCATCATCCGCGAGATCATGCGCCTTCGGGAGAAGCTCGGGTTCGCCGTCATCTTCATCACCCACGACCTCCCGATGCTCATCGAGATCTCGGACCGGATCGCCATCATGCTGCAGGGCGAGATCGTCGAGCAGGGCACGGCCGAGGAGATCTACCGGACGCCACAGCACGACTACACGAAGAAGCTGCTGTCGAGTTTCCCGAGCCTCAAGGGCGAGCGCGGCGGCTTCGTGCGGGCCGGAACCGAGACGACGGGAGCCCTGGCATGACGCTCGAGGTACGCGACCTGAAGAAGGACTTCCGCCTGCGCAGCGGCCTGCGCACGACGGTCCTGCACGCCGTCAAGGGTGCGTCGTTCACGCTGGAGCCGGGGAGGACCATCGCGCTGGTGGGGGAGTCGGGCAGCGGCAAGTCGACCATCGCCCGCATGATCGCCAAGCTGGAGAAGCCCACCTCCGGGCAGATCCTCCTCGACGGCGAACCCTCCGGAACCCGCGGCGCGGCCCTCGCCGGGTACCGCTCGGAGGTGCAGATGGTCTTCCAGGACCCGTTCGCGTCCCTGAACCCGTTCCACTCGATCGGGCACCACATCGAGCGGCCGCTGCGGATTCACCACCCGGGCATGAACGACGCCGACATCAGGCGCCGCACCCTGGAACTGCTGGAACGGGTGCGGTTGACGCCGGCCGACAACTTCGCCGAACGCCGCCCGCACGAACTGTCCGGCGGTCAGCGCCAGCGCGTCGCGATCGCCCGCGCCCTGGCGCCCGGCGCCCGGTTCATCATCGCCGACGAGCCCGTCTCAATGCTCGACGTCTCGATCAGGCTGGGCGTGCTCAACCTGCTGGCGGACCTGCAGCGCTCCGAGAACCTCGGCGTCCTCTACATCACCCACGACCTCGCCACGGCAAGGCATTTCAGCGACG
>JBDHZH010000077.1:0-13679 GCA_039811745.1 Arachnia sp. | reverse complement strand
CTCACGGCGAGAGACGATGGCGGAGCTGCTGTTCGCCAGGTCGCGGAGGGGATGGTCGACGGTACATGAGTCCACGAGACGACATGGCTTCGGAGCCCCTCCGCCTGGGCCTCGACATCGGCTCCACCACCGTCAAGGTCGTCGTCCTCGACGGGGACGAGGTGGTGCACTCCGACTACAGGCGGCACAACGCCGACGTCCGCGGCGAGGTGCTGTCGCTGCTCGTGGATGTGGACAGCCGGATCCCGAACCGCGCGGTGGTGGCGGCCGTCACCGGCTCGGGTGGACTCCAGGTCGCCGAGCTGATGGGCGTCGGATTCGTCCAGGAGGTCATCGCCGCCACGGAGGCCATCGAGCGGTTCCACCCGGGGGCCGACGTCGTTATCGAGCTCGGCGGTGAGGATGCCAAGATCACCTACCTGCGACCCACCCCGGAGCAGCGCATGAACGGCACCTGCGCCGGCGGCACGGGTGCGTTCATCGACCAGATGGCCACGCTCCTCGACACCGATGCCGCCGGTCTGGATGCACTGGCGGGGCGGTACCAGCGGCTGTACCCGATCGCGTCGCGGTGCGGCGTGTTCGCGAAGACCGACGTGCAGCCCCTGCTGAACCAGGGGGCGGCCCACTCCGACATCGCGGCCTCGGTCTTCCAGGCCGTTGCGACCCAGACCATAGCGGGGCTGGCGTGCGGGCACCCGATCCGCGGCACGGTCGTCTTCCTCGGTGGGCCGCTGCACTTCCTGCCGCAGTTGCGGGCCGCCTATGTGCGGGCGCTCGAGCACCAGGTGGGGGCGTTCGTGACGCCGCCGGACGCGCAGCTGTACGTCGCCATGGGTGCCGCGCTGCTCGCGAGCGGGCGGGATGTCTTCGTCACGCAACTCGTCACGGCACTGGCTGAACGCCGCGACACCATGCTGCTGGCGTCGAACACCATGCGCCCGCTGTTCGCCGACGACGCCGAGCGCGTGGAGTTCGAGCGTCGCCATGCGTCGGCGAGTGTTCGCGAGTCCGACCTTGACGCCGCGACGGGGCCGCTGTTCCTCGGCATCGACGCCGGCTCGACCACGATCAAGTGCGTGGCGTTGACGACGGACGACGAGATCGTCTTCAGCCACTACGCCACCAACGCCGGAGACCCCGTGACCGCTGCCGTGGCCATCGTCCGGAGCATCCGCGAGAACCTCCCTGCCGGGGCGCACCTTGCCAGGTGTTGTGTCACCGGATACGGGGAGGGGCTCATCCAGGCCGCCCTGCGCGCAGACGAGGGCGAGATCGAGACGATGGCCCACTACCGGGCCGCCGAGCATCTTGCGCCCGGGGTCACCAGCGTCATAGACATCGGCGGACAGGACATGAAGTACCTGCGGATCAGGGGAGGCGCCGTCGACTCGATCGCAGTGAACGAGGCCTGCAGCTCGGGCTGCGGGTCCTTCCTGCAGACGTTCGCCCAGACGATGGGCACAGATGTCCGCACGTTCGCGAGGCTCGCGCTGCAGTCCGATCGGCCCGTCGACCTCGGGTCCCGCTGCACGGTGTTCATGAACAGCTCCGTGAAGCAGGCCCAGAAGGAGGGCGCCTCGGTCAGTGACATCTCCGCAGGCCTGTCCTACTCGGTCATCCGCAACGCGCTCTACAAGGTCATCAAGCTCAAGGACCCGTCCCAGCTCGGGGACAAGGTGGTGGTCCAGGGCGGGACGTTCCTCAACGACGCCGTGCTGCGTGCCTTCGAACTGCTGACGGGGCGTGAGGTGGTGCGTCCCGGCATCGCGGGTCTGATGGGTGCCTACGGCGCCGCCCTGACGGCACGGATGCACTGGCAGCCCGGACAGGTCAGCGCGCTCCTGGAACTCGACGAACTGGACGAGTTCACGATGGAGACCAGCACCCGCACGTGCCGGTTGTGCCAGAACCACTGCGCGCTCACGATCAGTGAATTCGCCGACGGCACGAGGCACGTCTCCGGCAACCGTTGCGACCGCGGGGCCTCGGAGGACCTGCGCCCGGCCAAGTCCGAGATCCCGAATCTGTACGACTACAAGTACAGGCGGATGTTCGGTTACCGGCGTCTCACCGACGCACGTGCGACGCGCGGCGAGATCGGCATCCCGCGGGTGCTCAACATGTACGAGAACTACCCGCTGTGGTTCACCGTCCTGACGCAGCTCGGGTTCAAGGTGGTCCTGTCCGGCCGCTCCAACCACGAGCTCTTCGAGGCGGGCATGGAGACAATCCCGTCCGAGAACGTCTGCTATCCCGCCAAGCTCGCCCACGGCCACATCGAGTGGCTGCTGGACCGGGGTGTCTCCACGATCTTCTACCCGTGCGTCAGCTTCGAGCAACAGGCCTTCGAGGCGGCCGACAACAACTTCAACTGTCCGGTGGTCGCGTTCTACCCACAGGTGCTCGTGCGCAACGTCGACCGGCTGCGGGAGCCCGGGGTGAGATTCCTCGACCCGTTCCTCAACCTCGCCATGCCGGACAAGCTCGCGGAGCGGCTGGTGGAGGTGTTCGCCGATTGGGACGTCACCCTCGACGAGGCGCGCGAGGCGGTCCGCCTCGGCTACGAGGAGGACGCCCGCGCCAAGGCCGACATCCGGGAGGAGGGCCGCCGCGCGCTGGACTACATGGCAACCCGCGGTGTCAGGGGGATCGTCCTTGCGGGCCGGCCCTACCATGTCGACCCCGAGATCCACCACGGTATCCCGGAGATGATCAACCAGCTCGGCATGGTGGTGCTGAGCGAGGACGCCGTCGCGGACCAGCCTAGGCTGGAGCGGCCGCTGCGCGTGCGCGACCAGTGGTCGTACCACAGCCGCCTGTACGAAGCGGCGGCGATGGTGCGCTCCGAGCCCCAGCTCCAGCTGGTCCAGTTGAACTCGTTCGGCTGCGGGCTGGACGCCGTCACCACCGACCAGGTGCAGGAGATCCTGGAGCGGGCAAGCGACGTCTACACCGTGCTGAAGATCGACGAGGTGTCGAACCTCGGCGCCGCACGTATCCGGCTCCGGTCGTTGAAGGCGGCCGTCGCCGAGCGTCGGACGTCTGCCGAGATCGTCACCTACGATCCTGCAGCGAAGGGTGAGCGGTTCCCGGTGTTCGACCGTGCGGCACGCAAGGCGCACACCATCTACGCGCCGCAGATGGCACCGGTCCACTTCCGGCTGCTGATGCCGGTGTTCCGGCGTGCCGGTTACAACGTCGAGTTGCTGGAGCATGCGTCGCCCCAGGACGTCGAGGTCGGCCTGCGCTACGTGAACAACGACGTGTGCTACCCGGCCATCATGGTCATCGGGCAACTGATCAACGCGTTCGCCGACGGCGGGGCCGACCCCGACAACAGTTCGGTGATCATCACCCAGACCGGCGGGATGTGCCGCGCCACCAACTACGCCGGCATGCTGCGCAAGGGGCTCGCCGACGCCGGATTCGCCCAAGTGCCGGTGCTGGCGGTGAGCGCCCAGGGGCTGGAGGAGAATCCCGGTTTCCGGATCACCCCCGGCCTCGTCCACAGGGGAATCCAGGCGATCGTCATCGGCGATCTGCTGCAGAGCGTGCTGCTGCGGACCCGCCCGTACGAGGCGACGCCCGGCAGCGCGGATGCGCTGTACCGCAAGTGGGACACGATCGCGACTGACTTCCTCGCGAACGGCTCCTGGTCACCGACACTCGGCAGGCGCGTCGGCTACGGCCGGATCATCGACGGCATCGTCGCCGACTTCGACGCCCTCGAACTGGTCGAGGGGCCGCGGAAGCCACGGGTCGGGCTGGTCGGCGAGATTCTGGTGAAGTTCCAGCCCGACGCCAACAACGACGCCGTCAAGGTGATTGAGGGCGAGGGCTGCGAGGCCGTTCTGCCCGGGCTGCTCGACTTCTTCATGATCGGCATGCGCTCGGCCGAGTGGAAGCTCCAGAACCTCGGGATCGGGTCGAAGGGCAAGCTGTGGCTCCAGCAGACTGGGGCCTGGGCGATCGAGACCTACCAGCGCCCGGCCCGTCGCGCTCTCGCGAGGACGGGCGGCAAGTTCTTCGTTCCCCACGATCTCGGGGAGATGGCGGAGCGGGCGTCCTCGATCATCTCGCTCGGCACCACGGCAGGGGAGGGCTGGCTGCTGGTCGCCGAGATGATGGCGCTGGTTGAGGACGGCTGCCCGAACATCATCGTCGCCCAGCCGTTCGCGTGCCTGCCGAACCACGTCGTCGGCAAGGGCATGTTCCGCGAGCTGCGCCGCCGCTACCCGCACTCCAATGTGGTCTCGATCGACTACGACCCGGGTGCCTCCGAGGTGAACCAGCTGAACCGGATCAAGCTCATGGTGGCCACGGCCCACAAGAACGAGGGACGCATCCGGCCCGAGCCGATTGGACCCCGTCGGCTGCCGATCTTCCCCGTCGGCGGCGATCGGGAGGGTGCCGATGGCGCGCCTGCCTGCGGGGTTCATGTGGCGGCTCGCTGACCTCGCACGGCCGAGGACTCCGATTACGCATCGTCACCGGTCCAGCAGGTCCGCCACCCATGAGGCCTCGGTGCGCACAGGGCGGCCGGCCACGAGATGGCCCTCGGTGACGAAGCCCTCCTCTCGCCCCTCAAGGTGTCCGACCAGACGGCCGCGCCAATCGTCGACCTCGGCCATGCGCCCGGCATCCGCGACGAGGTTGTGCAACTCCTGGGGGTCGACGTCCAGGTCGAAGAACTGCTCGATGCCGGACCCGCTCCACCAGCAGAACTTCCGGTGCCCGTCCGTGGCCCAATGCATGGCCTCGAACCCCTGCATCTGGTAGGTGTGCTCGCCGAACAGCTCCCCCCGCCAGGCCACGTCCTCGCCGCGCATGACCGGTAGCACGCTCCGCCCGTCCACCCCGGCCGGGACCGGCACGCCGGCGATGTCCAGTACCGTCGGCATCACGTCCCGCAGCTCGACGACCTCGTCGGGCCGGGGCGTGACGCGGCCACCGCCCGGTAGGCGCACGATGAACGGGATCCGCGCGCTGCCCTCGTATCCGACCGACTTCCGGTAGAAGTGGTGGTCGCCCAGCATGTCGCCGTGGTCGGAGACGAAGACGAACGCCGTGTCCTCCAGGAGGTCGAAGTCGCTCAACGCCTCCATGAAGCGGTTGACCTGGTGGTCGATGTGCGTGATGAGCCCGTAGTAGCCGGCCAGCACCCGGCGCCTGACGTCGGGGCGCTGCGCCCCGAACGAGCCCTCGGCCGTGAAGTCGATGCGGTGCTCGGCGAAGTCGTCGACCCAGTCGCCGACGGGGGCACCGGGCAGGTCCTGACTGAGGTACTGGTCGAACGCCCAGGCTGGCGGGTCGTAGGGGGCGTGCGGACGGTGGAAGGACAGGAACAGGAAGAACGGCACCGTCGGATCCCGCCGATACAGCCAGTCGACGGCCTCGGTCACCACCCAGTTCGTCGGATGGTAGGCCTCGGGCTTGTCCCACGGCCTCGCGACCATGGAGTTGCAGCCGACGCCGTGGTCCGTGTCCGCCGCCTGCGCCATGCCGGGCTGGCGCTGCAGCCAGGGCAGGTAGTCGTCGATCAGGGCGAGGTTCCGGCCCGAGACGCGGCGGGCGTGGTGCAGGAACCCGTCGTGCAGGCGCACGTCGTCGAAGCCCGCCCGGTCCCGCTCGGGGGAGACGTGCATCTTCCCGATGGCGCGGGTCTGGTAGCCGTGGTCGCGGAGCACGCCGGGGAGGGTGACCGGGTAGGCGCGGCTGAACGGCACGCCCTCGCGGTACCCGTGGCGGCCGTGGGACTCGGGCGCCTTGCCCGTCAGCAGCGCGACCCGGGCGGGCACGCAGGTCGGGGTGGCGGAGTAGGCATGCTCGAACGTCGACCCGCCCGCGCCCAACAAGTCCAGGTAGGGGGTGTGGACGACGGCGTTGCCGACGCCCGACATCGCGTCGCCCCGCATCTGGTCGACGCAGATCAGGATGATGTTCGGTCTGGCCGGCGGGTCCTGAGGTGCCGTCTGGGTCGCGTGCATGGCCAACAGGCTACGGACGCTCTCCGTTCTCCGTGTCAGCTCCTTGGGATCCGACGGCGAACGTCGGCGTGCGTCGTGTGCCCGGGCTCCCAGGTGGCTACCCACGGCAGGTCGTCGGGGACCGTCATGATGCCCTTCTCCAAGGAGGTGTAGCGGCCCGCGAGCACCTTCTTGGTGAGCTTGCGGTCCGAGGAGTCGCTGTTGTGCCACATGGCAGTGAACAGGGCCTCCACCCGCACCCGCGCCTGATCGCAGAAGGCGTCGGCCAACTCGACTCCCTCCGGGCTCGCTTCGGCCTCGGCCTTCGCGCGCAGGCAGCAGGCCGTCATCGCGACCAGTTCCGCTCCGATGTCGACGGCGCGCCCGAGGAACGCCTGCCGCAACTCCAGGCGGCCCTGCCACCTGGCCATGCCGGCGAAGATCTGCCTGGCGAGCCGCCTGGACGAGCGCTCCACCCAGCGGACGTGCCCGGCAAGCCTGCCGAAGTCGGAGAAGGACCCGGGAACCAGCCCGGATCCGACTGCGAGGGTGGGCAGCCACGTGGCGTAGAAGCCCGCGGCCCTCGCAGCGGCCTCCGCCTTCTTCGCAAGGGCAGCCTCCGGGTCGATGATGTCGCCGGCCACCTCCAGGTGGACGTCGACGGCTTCGCGGGCGATGAACAGGTGCATGATCTCGGAGGAGCCCTCGAAGATCCGCATGATCCTGGTGTCGCGCAGGATCTGCTCCACCTCGGCCGGGCGCTCGCCCCTGGCCTCCAGCGAATCCGCCGTCTCGTAGCCGCGGCCGCCGCGGATCTGCACCAGTTCGTCGGCCACCTTCCAGGCATGCTCCGAGGCGAACAGCTTGAGCAGCGCTGCCTCGATGCGGATGTCGTTGTGCTCGTCGTCGGCGAGCATGCAGGACAGGTTCAGCATCGACTCGATCGCGTAGGTGGTGGCGGCGATGTAGGCGATCTTGATGGCGATCGCCTCGTGGTCGCCCACGCGCCGCCCCCACTGGACTCGCTCCGCCGCCCAGCCGCGGGCGACGTTGAGACACCACTTCGAGGATCCGACGCACATCGCGGGCAGGGACAGCCTGCCGGTGTTGAGCGTGGCCAGGGCGATCTTCAGCCCCCGCCCGACGCCGGTGAGGATGTTGTCCGCGGGGACGCGGACGCCGTCGAACCGGATGAGCGCGTTCTCAATGCCCCGAAGCCCCATGAACGAGTTGCGGTTCTCGATGGTGATGCCCGGCGAGTCCGCCTCGACGACGAACGCCGTGACCCCGCCCCGCTCCGTCTCGGTCTTCGGAACCCTCGCCATGACCACGAAGAGACTCGCGCAGGTGCCGTTGGTGCCCCACAGCTTCACGCCGTCAAGTACGTAGTCGTCGCCGTCGCGGACGGCCGATGTCGCGAGCCTTGCCGGGTCGGAGCCGACGTCGGGCTCCGTCAGCAGGAAGGCCGACACCTCGTCCTTCGCGACGCGCGGCAGGAAGCGCCGCTTCTGCTCCTCGTTGCCGAACATCTTGACCGGCTGCGGGACGCCGATCGACTGATGGGCCGACAGCAGCGCGCCCAGCGACGGGTTCACCGACCCGAGCATCGTCAGCGCCTTGCAGTAGTAGTAGTTCGACAGCCCGATGCCGCCGTAGTCGGCTGGGATCTTCATGCCGAAGGCGCCGAGTTCCGTCAACTCCTGGAACACCTCGTCCGGGATCCACGCGTCGCGCTCGATCTGCCTGCCGTCGATACGGGCCCCCGCCTCCTGCGCCTTGGCAAGGAACGCCTCGCCGACGGCCCGCGAGGCGGGCGAGGGGACCGGCCACGGGTCCACGAGGTCAAGGCGCAGCCGCCCCAGGAAGAGTTCCTTGCCGAAGCTGGGCTTCGTCCATTCGGTCTCGCGGGCGGCCTCGGCAACCTTGCGGGCCTCCCGCGCACTCGGTCCCTGGTCTGGTCGGGTCATCTGAGAAGTCGTCATCGCATCTCCCGAGAGTCACGAGCTATCCCTTCAGGATAGCCGCGGATGTCCTGTACCAGACCGGAATCAACCCGGTGCGACCCGGCGTCCCCAACCTGCTCTCACAACCAGTGTTGCCTCTTGAAGATGAAGTACAGGGACGTGCCGGCCGTGAGCATGAGCAGCAGCGCGAACGGGTAGCCCAGCATCCAGCCCAGTTCCGGCATGCGTTCGAAGTTCATGCCGTAGATGCCCGCGATGACGGTTGGGGTGAAGAGGATCGCAGCCCATGCCGAGACCTTCTTCGACTGGTCGGCCTGCTGCAGGGCCGCCTGTGTCATGCGTGCCATCTCCTCATTCTGCTGCTGCCCGACCAGTGCGATGTGCAGTTGCAGACCGGAGGCCAGGATGTCCCGGAAGGCGTCGAACTGGCCTGACGTGCGCAGTGCGTGGTCCAGGACGTCACGGTAGTGGGGCCGAAGCTTCGCGGCGTTGGGGTCGGCGGAGACGCGGGAATCGAGCTCCTCGACGAACCCGGCGATCGGATGGGCCACTCGTTGTGCGGTCAGGACGTCGCGCATCAGGGCGTACATGCGCAGAGACACGTCGTGTGCACTGGAGAAGAGCGCATCCTCCACGTCGTCGATGGCGCCCATGAGGTGCCGCATCACGGGGTTGTACTCGTCGACGACCTGATCCAGGATCGCGTACAGGATGGCCATCGGACCGAGCCCGAGCTCATCGGGTTGCGCCTCCAGTCGTGTGCGGACGCAGGCGAGGTTCGGGGCGTCGCCGTGCCTGACGCTGATCACGAAGTCGGGTCCGACGAACAGGTGCAGCTCCTGCGCCTCGACCCTGCCGTCCCTGAGTCGCATGGGTCGCAGCACCACGAACGTCACGCCGTCGTACTCCTCCACCTTCGAGCGTTGCATGCCGGAGAGTGCATCCTCGACGGCCAGGGGGTGGAGGTTGAACTCGGTGGCGACGGCCTGCATCTCGTCGACGTCAGGGCGGTGCAGGGCCAGCCAGGCCACGCCGCCGGAGTCGCGCAGTGCCGCGAAGGTCTCTTCCAGGGTTGCGGGCGTCGCGGCGCGCACGCCGTCGACGTAGATCACGTTGTTCACGACCGGCATGTGGCAAGTACATCAGGTGGGCGGACCGCGGTGTGATCTTGGCACGTGCGCTCGTCGGCAGACGGGTCCGTCGATCGTTGGCGGCGTGACGACGAGTGGTCGGGAAAAGTTGAGACGATGGGCCACCCTTGGTGGGGTGTGCTACTTTGCGCAATTTGGCTCGCGGGCCGGCGTTGACTGTTAGCGTGACCGGTAACCGTCGGGGCCCGGCAACCCACCAAGGAGGGTGGGCGGTGGACCCCCAGTCAGCGAGGTCGGTTCATGGATATCAACGAGATCATCATCTGGATCCTCATGATCTGCATGGTGCTGGGTGGTATCGACCGGGCCATCGGCAACAAGTTCGGGCTGGGAGAGCACTTCGAGGAGGGCTTCAACGCCCTCGGCTCACTCGGCCTGGCGATGGTCGGCATCATCTCCCTTGCACCCGTGCTCGAGAAGCTGTTGCTTCCGATCATCGGTCCGGTGTACCGCGCGCTGGGTGCCGATCCGGCGATGTTCGCCGGCACCCTGCTGGCCAACGACATGGGTGGCTGGGCGCTGGCCCAGCGCCTGACCGAGAACCCCGACGCGGCCAAGCTGTCGGGTCTCATCCTCGGCGCGATGATGGGTGCCACCATCGTGTTCACCATCCCCGTCTCCTTGTCGATCATCGACAAGGAGGACAGGCCCTTCCTGGCCAAGGGCGTCCTGGCGGGCATCGTCACGATTCCCTTCGGTGTGTTCGTCGGCGGCGTCGTGGCCGGTATGGACGTGGTGTTCGTCCTCCGCAACGTGGTCCCGATCGTCGTCGTCGCGGCCCTCATCGCGGTGGGCCTCTGGCTGATCCCCGAGAAGATGACCACCGGGTTCCTGTGGTTCGGCAAGGGTCTGGTGTTCCTGATCACCATCGGCCTGGTCATCGCCACCTTCGTCGAGGTGACCGGCGTGCAGATCATGCCGGCGGGCTGGGAGCTGGTTTCGCCCTTCGAGGGCATCGCGGTCATCGGCAGCATCGCACTGGTGCTGCTCGGCGCCTTCCCGGCCGTCGCGCTCATCGTCAAGTACGCCGCCAAGCCGCTGTCGGTCGTCGGCAAGCTGCTCGGCATGAACGAGGTTGCGGCGGGCGGCATGGTGGCGACCCTGGCCAACAACATCCCCATGTTCCAGCTGTTCAAGGACATGGACAACAGGGGCAAGGTCCTCAACGCGGCCTTCGCGGTCTCCGGGGCCTTCGTGCTCGGCGATCACCTCGGCTTCACCGCAGGCGTCATGCGCGACATGATCTTCCCGATGATGACCGGCAAGCTCACCGCTGCGATCCTCGCGGTTGCCGTGGCCATCCTGGTGTTCGGTCGTTCGCTGCGGCCGCACGAGGAGGAGCAGGTGCCGGCGGGGCAAGAGGCCTGACATGCGCATTGCACGCGTCATCGGCTCGGCGGTGTCAACCATCAAGGTGGAGGCGCTACGCGGCAGCAAGCTGCTAATCGTGCGGGCTGCCACGGCCTCGGATGAACTGATCGGGGAGCCCTTCGTGGCCGTCGACACCGTCGGCGCGGGGGAGGGGGAACTGGTCCTGATCAGTGAGGGCAGCGCCGGCAGGCACACCGAGCTGACCGAGGGGGCGCCGGTGGACGCGGTGATCATGGCCATCCTCGACTCGCTCGAGGTGGGCGGCGAGACCACGTTCCGCAAGAGCTGATCCGACACACCGGAGCCGACACGGAGAGGAGGGGACCAGGTGACGAGCAGGGAGATGCTCAGCGTCGGGATCGACGTGGGCACAACCACCACGCAGCTGGTCCTCTCGGAGTTGACCGTCACCAATCATGCACGGGCAGGGCTGGTGCCCCGTCTCGACATCGACGAGCGGCGCGTCCTCTACCAGGGTGAGGCGCACTTCACCCCGCTGCTTTCCGCGGACGAGGTCGACGTGGAACGGCTCATCGCGCTGATCCGCGACGAGTACGCCCGCGCCGGGGTGTCGCCGCACCAGGTGGAGACCGGGGCCGTCATCATCACGGGCGAGACGGCCAGGACCCGCAACGCCGAGCAGATCCTGCAGGGGCTCGGGGACTTGGCGGGCGACTTCGTCGTGACCGTGGCGGGCCCCAACCTCGAGGCACAGATCGCGGGGCGCGGATCAGGTGCTGCGGCCTGGTCGTCGGCCAACTACGCGACCGTGGTGAACGTCGACATCGGGGGCGGTTCCTCGAATGCGGCCGTCTTCCGGTCCGGGGCCCATGTCGCGTCCGCTGCCTCCATGGTGGGCGGCAGACAGGCGGTGCTGGAGCCGGCCACCGGCGTGCTCACCCATCTGGCCCCGACCGGCAGGATCATCGCCGACGAACTGGGGCTCGATCTCAGGCTCGGCGAGGTGCCTCGACTCTCCAGCCTGAGGGCGCTGACCGACGCCATGGCCGAAATCGTCGTCGAACTGTGTCTGGGGGAGGAATCCAGGCTCGGTCGGCGCGCTGCGCTCAGCCCGCCGCTGGTGCTGGAGGCCCCGGCCTCCGCGTACTTCGTCTCCGGTGGAGTGGGCCTGCTGTACTACGACGAAGCGAAGGCTGAGACCCTGTCGGACGTGGCGCGGTTCGGCGACGTCGGGCCGTTGCTCGCCCAATCGCTCCGCGACAACCCCCGCTGGTCCGCCCTGCGCGTGGAGCGGCCGGCCCAGACGCTGCGCGCCACGGTCCTTGGTGCGGCGAGCCAGCAGGTCACCCTGTCCGGGTCCACGATCTGGGCTGAGGAGTCGCACCTGCCGCTACGCAACGCCCCCGTGATCGATCCGAGGCTCACGGAGACGGCGCCGGGCCTGACGGACGCCGGCGCCGTCGCGACGGCCCTCGGGTCCGCCGTCGAACGCTGGGACAGGGGCAGCGGGCAGGAGGGGGATTTCGTGATCTCGCTGCAACTGCCCAAGCGCTTGAACTATGAGCAGTTGACGGTGCTCGCCAAGGGGGCGACTCAGTTCGCGCGCCAGCACCTACCAAGGGGTCGGCCCCTGCTGTTGGTGACCGAGCAGGACTATGCGCAGGTGCTCGGCCAAACGATCAAGCAGGAGTTCCCCGAGGTGCCCCTCATCGTCGTGGATCAGATCCACCTCGGCGAGGGCGACTTCATCGACATCGGTGAGCCCATGTTCGACGGGCGCGTGGTTCCGGTGTCGGTCAAGACACTGATCTTCTACCAACCATCAACGAACCAGACACGACCAAGGAGTAGGACGTGAACCAGGAGAAGCAGGGGGTGGAGTGATGCTGCTACGGACCAAGCTGTTCGGGCACACCTACGAGTTCGCCGACATCAAGGACCTGTTGGCCAAGGCCAACGAGCAGAAGTCCGGCGACGAGCAGGCGGGCATTGCGGCCCGCAGCGCGGCCGAGCGGGTCGCGGCGAAGCACGTCCTCGCGGAGGTTCCGCTGGGCGTGCTGCGCGAGAACCCGGTGGTGCCCTACGACGAGGACGAGGTCACGCGCGCCATCGACGACGGGCTGAACGAGACGGTCTATGCCGAGATCAAGGGCTGGACGGTCGGTGATCTGCGTGAGTGGATCCTGTCCAACAAGACCACCGGCGCCGACATCCGGCGCGTCGGCACCGCGCTGACGGGTGAGATGGCGGCGGCCGTCGCCAAGCTGATGGGCAATCTCGACCTGGTCGTCGGGGCGCGGAAGATCCGCGTGGTCACGCACAACGCCAGCACCATGGGTCTGCCCGGCACCCTTGCATCTCGGCTGCAGCCCAATCACCCGACGGACTCGGTGGACGGCATCCGGGCCACGGTCTACGAGGGCCTGTCCTTCGGATCCGGGGACTCCGTCATCGGCATCAACCCGTCCGACGACTCGGTCGGGTCTGTGTCGCGGCTGCTGGAGATGACGCACGAGATCATTACCCGCTGGGAGATCCCGACGCAGAACTGCCTCTTGGCGCACGTCACCACCCAGATGGAGGCCATGAAGCGCGGCGCTCCCACGGGGCTCGTGTTCCAGTCGATCGCCGGCACCCAGAAGGCGATGGAGAGCTTCGGCGTCTCCGTCGGACTCCTCGACGAGGCGAACGCCCTGGCCCACAAGTACGCGTTCACCGCCGGCCCGAACTACATGTACTTCGAGACCGGACAGGGCTCGGCGCTGTCGGCCGACGCCCACCATGGCGCCGATCAACTCACTCTTGAGGCGCGCAACTACGCGATGGCGAGGCGTTGGCAGCCATGGCAGGTGAACACGGTGGTCGGCTTCATCGGGCCGGAGTACCTGTACGACTCGGTGCAGATCATCCGGGCCGGACTGGAGGACCACTTCATGGGCAAGCTGCTCGGGATCTCGATGGGCTGCGACGTCTGCTACACCAACCACGCCGTTGCCGACCAGAACAGCAACGACAACCTGGCGGTGCTGCTGGCCTCAGCGGGCGTCAACTTCATCATGGGCGTGCCCATGGGTGACGACGCCATGCTCAGCTACCAGACGACGAGCTTCCACGACGCGCCGTCGCTTCGCCAGGCGCTGGGGTTGCGCCCGCTGCCCGAGTTCGAGGCATGGCTGGAGGGGGTGGGGCTGTGGAAGGACGGACAGCTCACCGATGCCGCAGGCGACGCGTCCTTCTTCCTGAAGAGGTGAATGATGAGCGTG
>JBDHZH010000076.1:0-13735 GCA_039811745.1 Arachnia sp. | reverse complement strand
GCCCCGACGCTCGGCTCCCAGACGAGGGCGAGGAGGGTGGCCTGATGTTGCGAAGACTGATCGAGGTGGTCGGCTACGTCGTGGTCGTCATCGCCATGGTCGCGGGGATCACCGCGCTCGCCCCGGCGGCGCTCCAGCGCACCACCCGTGTGACCCCCCCGAGCGACAGCAAGGTGGTCTGCGTGCCCGCCGGCGATGTCGGCACGGTCTATGCGGCCGGCGCGGACGGCACGAGGACACTCGACGGAGCGCTCACCCCGGTGTCGGGGCCGCGCAGGCTCGATGAGCAGAAGTCCGCCGTGGTGCTGTCAGGGCAGGGCGTGCCGTTGGGCGGCACCATGACCGGCAGTGGCGCCGCCAGTACCTGGACGCCCTGTGCTCCCGCGCTCTCAAGGGGGGCATTGCTGGTCCCTGCGGCCGCGGACACCGAACTGGTCCTCGTGAACTCCGACCGCAGCGACGCCGCCGTCGACCTGACGATCCTTGGCCAGAACGGTGAGATCAAGGCGCTCGGTGCCCGCGGGATCGCGGTCTCGGCCAACGGCAGCCGCATCATCGCGCTCTCGGTGCTCGTGGACGTCCCCGGCCCGGTCGCGGTCCTCTACTCCGCCAGCCGCGGTCGGGTGACGGCCATCACCCGCACGCTGTCGGCCACGGGCGCTTCGTCGTCCGTCGCCTCCTCGCAGGGCAAGGACCTCATGCTGCCGGGCGTTCCTGCCGGGGCCACGGGGACGGTCGTTCTCCTGGCGAACCCGGGCGAGGAACGTGCGACTGCGCAGATCCGGGCCTTCGGGAGCGGCGCCCCCTACACGCCGGCGGGCGGCGAGAACGTTTCGGTGGAGGCGCACAGCACGCTCGCCGTGAGCCTCGGCGACGCCCTGGCTGGCGAGCCGTCGGCGCTCGGCGTGAGCTCGGACTCGGCCGTCGTGGCGTCGCTCGTGGTGGGCGCGGCGGACGTCGCCCCCGTCCAGGCTGCCGTCCGGCTGTCGTTCTACGGCCCGGCCGGCGGCGTGCTGCAGATCACGTCCCCGTCCGCCGCGGCCGACGTCGAGGTGGCGGTCCTGGACGCGGACACGGGCCTGACGACACGAACCACCCAGTCGGTGCCAGCAGGGGCCACCGTGGCAGTGCCATTGCCGGAGACTGCGGCCAAGGGGCAGCAGGTGACGCTCACTTCACCCTCCGCGATCATCGCCGCGCGCACTCAGACCACGGAGGGCGCGACGCTCGTGATCCCGATCTGGGCGAGCGGTGCGGTCGGGACCGAGCCCATCGACGCGGAACTGGACCCGACGCTGCGTTGATCAAAGATCCCAGTCGTCCAGATCCCGGTCCGTCAGCTCCTCGGTGGGTATCCCGGTCAGTGCACTCAACTGCTCGACGATGGTCCGGTGGACCAGACGTCGCAGCACCGAACGGGAACGGGCCCGGTGTTCGTGCGGGCGTTCGTAGATGACGATCTGGGCCTTCTGGCCGCGGGTCGACTCGAGCGCGGCCGACATGGGGACCCGGTCGCCGGACCAGTTCACATTGAAATGCGGCACGTCCTCCACCGCCACCAGGATGTCCTTCAAAGCGGTGTGATGCACCGCCGTGATGTCCTCCATGGCCGCGGCCACACAGTCGTTGAAGTAGTCGGAGCGGGTGGGGCGACGAAGCCGCACCAAGGGGTGCGGGCCGCTGTCGTCCAGTGCCAGCGGGCCCCGGATCCCTCGTCCGTGTCGGTCCCGGCTGCGTGGCATACCCGGATTCTAGTCGCGTTGGGGTTAGGTTGATCCTCGTGCGCCTTTGTACCAGGACCTCCTGCACCAGCCCAGCCGTGGCGACTCTCACGTATATCTACGCCGAGTCCACCGTTGTCGTCGGACCGCTGTCGTCCGACCGGATCCCCGGCGCCTTCGACCTGTGCCCTGAGCACGCCGGTGGCCTCAGCGTGCCCCGCGGGTGGGAGATCATCCGGCTGCCCCTTGAGGAGCACCACCAGCCAGTGGTGGCCGACGACGACCTGATGGCGCTCGCCGCCGCCGTCCGGTCCATCGGGCTGAGGCACGACGACGAGCCGCCGCTCTCCCGCCCCGATCCGGCACCCGCCCGCAGGCTCGGTCACCTGCGCCTGCTCCCGGCACTGGATCAGTGACCCATGCGGGGAACTGTCGGTAGGCTGCACGGGTGCTGAAACCGCAGATCTTCAAGGCGAACGACATCCGTGGCATCGTCGTCGGCGACGATGCCGAGTGGGATCTGGACGGTGCCCGGGCACTGGGGGCGGCCTTCGTGGGATTGCTCGGACTTGCCGGCTCGGAGATCGTGATGGGTCGTGACATGCGCGTCCTGGGACGGGAGCTGTCGCTCGCCTTCGCGGACGGCGCGCGCAGCGCAGGCGCCGGGGTCGTCGATGTCGGACTCACCTCCACCGACCAGCTGTGGTTCGCTTCCGGCTGGCTGTCGCTCCCGGGCGTCCAGTTCACAGCCAGCCACAACCCCGCCGAGTACAACGGCATCAAGTTCTGCCTCGCCGACGCCAAGCCTGTGCCCGGCGACTTCATGGAGCGGCTCCGTGACGCCGCGGCTGCCGTGCCACCGGCGACGGGCTCGACCGGCCCCTACCGTGAGATGGACACCCTGGACGCCTACGCAGCCAAGCTGCACGAACTGGTCCCGCACACGGGCGGGCGGAGGCTGAAGGTGGTGGTGGATGCGGGCAACGGCATGGCCGGCCACACCGCACTCACCGCGCTGGCGGGCCGGGATCTGGACGTCGTCGGCCTGTACCTGGAGCTGGACGGAACCTTCCCGAACCATCCTGCGAACCCCCTGGAACCGGCCAACCTCGTCGATGCCCGCCGGGCCGTGCTCGATCACGGGGCGGACGTCGGCCTGGTGTTCGACGGCGACGCGGACAGGTGCTTCATCATCGACGAGACCGGCGAGGTCGTCGACCCCTCCGTCGTCACCGCCATGATCGCGTTGGCGGAGCTGGAGAAGGAGCCTGGCGGCGTCATCGTCACCAACACGATCACGTCCTGGGCGGTTGCCGAGGCGGTCGCCGGGCGGGGCAGGTTGGCCCGCTCCCGCGTCGGACACACCTACGTCAAGGCCCTGATGGCCGAGCAGGACGCCGTCTTCGGCGGCGAGCACTCCGCGCACTTCTACTTCAGGGACTTCTGGTCGGCGGACACCGGCATGCTGGCGGCCCTGCACGTGCTGGAACTGGTCAGACGCTCGGGCGAGCCCCTCTCACGGCTGGGCCACCAGTTCGACGGCTATCATCGCTCCGGCGAGCTCAACTCCACAGTCGCCGACGCCGCGGCCTGCCAGGACGCCGTCGCGCGGCAGTTCGCGGGACGTGGGGAGACGGATCGGCTGGACGGGCTGACCGTGGCCAACCGCGGCGAGGGCTGGTGGCTGAACCTAAGGCCGAGCAACACCGAGCCCCTGCTGAGGCTCAACGTGGAGGCCCGCGACGCCAGTCAGATGCGGGCGATCCGGGACGAGGTCCTGGCGATTGTGGCCGCCACGGGACGGGGTAGATTGGAGCCGTCGGATTCGCGGACAGGAGAGACGCATGGATGAGCGGCAGATGGACCTTTCGCCGGAGTTCCTGGCGATCGCCGCATGCCCGGCGTGCCACTCCAAGTTCGCGGTCGACTACGACCGGCACGAACTGGTGTGCACCGGCCCGGCGTGCGGGTTGGCCTTCCCTGTGCGCGACCGGATTCCCGTGCTCCTGATCGACCAGGCCCGCAGCACCCGCTGAGCCAGCCATGTCAGCCGCAGCCTTCGATGATGCCCGGCTGGAGGCGGACGACGTCTCCTCCCAAGGGCTTCTGCACCACCTCGCAGGGGCGGGCGCCCGCATCCGGCGCGCCTCCCTGTCCGAACCAGTCGGGCGGCTGGAGCGCGCCGACCGTCCCCGCGGCGTACTCGTGCTCGGCGCGGAGGCCCGACTCGTGCGCGCCGTGCTGGAACCGACCTGCCCGGTGCCGTTCATGGCGTGGCCCGGCCCGATGCTGCCCGCCTGGGTGGGGCCGTTGGACCTCGTGGTGGTCCTCGGCGACCACCGCGCCTACCAGTGGGAGGTCGAGTGTGCCGCCGAGGCGGCGCGGCGGGGCGCCATGGTGATAGTCGCGGCCCCCGCGGACTCGGCATTGACCGCGGCGTCGGCCTCTTCGGGCACCACGCTCATCCCCACCAACGACGGCGACCCGATGGCCGCCGCGGTTGCTGTGCTCTCGCTGCTGGGGCAACTCGCTCTCGGGCCCGCGGTGCATGCCGAGCACGTGGCAGACGCTGCGGACCTGGTGGCCGACAGGTGCTCTCCCTTCCGGGAGATCGGCCAGAACCCCGGCAAGGACATGGCGATCGGGATCGGGGAGGGGCTGCCGCTTGTCTGGGGCGGCACGGTGCTCGCGGCCCGCGCATCGCGGCGGATCGCCGAGAACCTGAGGCGTGCCAGTGGCAGGCCGGCGCTGGCGGCCGACGCGGATGAGTTGGAGGCGGTGATGCGCGGGGTAAGCCCCATCGACCCGTTCGCCGACCCGTTCGAGTCCGACGTGTCGCTGCGGCCGGTCCTGATCCTCCTCGACGAGGACAAGGTGCCTGATCGGCTCGCCGACGTGCCGATCAGGCTGTCGCACGTGGCAGAGTCGGTCGGGGTGCGGGTGTGCCGCATCTCGTCGGGCGACCTTCGGCTGGGCAGCACCGACGTGGAGCGCTACGTGACGCTCCTGCAGCATGGCCGCTACGCCGCCGCCTACCTCGGCATCGGCCTGGGGCGCCTCGACTGACACCACCGGGCGCCGGGTGCTGGCAGAATCACCTTCCATGACGAAGGTGCTTGTCCTGAACGGTCCGAACCTCGGCCGGCTCGGCCGTCGCGAGCCGCACATCTACGGTGCGACAACGCACGAAGATCTTGCCGCCCACCTCGTCGCAACGGGTGCGGCACTCGGGCTGGGTGTGGAGGTGAGGCAGACCAACCATGAGGGGGTCATGGTGGACTGGCTCAACGAGGCCGCGGACGAGGGCTGGCCGGTGGTGCTGAATCCCGGCGCGTGGTCCCACTACTCGATCGCCGTCGCCGACGCCGTCGCGCAGATCGGCCTGGTGGTGGAGGTGCACATCAGCAACGTTCACGCCCGGGAGGAGTTCAGGCGGCACCTCGTCGTCACCCCCAGCGCCACCGGGGTGATCGCCGGGCTCGGGCTCGGTGGCTACGACCTGGCGCTGAGCCACATCGCGGCGGCGGTCGCGGGGGGCTAGTCGGCTAGGATTCCACGCGTGGACTTTTCCGTAGCTGACCTGTCACTGGCCGCATTCGGGCGTGAGGAGATCACGCTCGCCGAGCACGAGATGCCCGGGCTGATGGCGATGAGGGAGCGGTTCTCCGACTCCAAGCCGCTTGCCGGGGCGCGGATCGCGGGCAGCCTCCACATGACCATCCAGACGGCCGTCCTCATCGAGACGCTGGTGGCACTCGGCGCCCAGGTGCGCTGGGCCTCGTGCAACATCTTCTCCACCCAGGACCATGCCGCCGCCGCGGTGGCCGTCGGCCCGACCGGCACCCCGGAGGATCCGCAGGGCGTTCCGGTGTTCGCCTGGAAGGGCGAGACACTGCAGGAGTACTGGTGGTGCACCCGGCAGGTGCTGCAGTGGCCCGGCGGACTGCTGCCCAACATGATCCTCGACGACGGCGGCGACGCCACGATGCTCGTCCACGCCGGGGTGCAGGCCGAGAAGGCCGGGGCAGTCGCGCCGGACGAGCCGTCGGATTCCGAGGAGTTCCTCGTCGTCAAGGCCTCGCTGCGCGAGGACTTCGGCCGCGTCGACTGGCACGAGATTGCAGCGTCCATCCAGGGCGTCACAGAGGAGACCACGACCGGCGTCATGCGTCTCTACGAGATGGCCCGCGATGGTCGGTTGCTGTTCCCTGCCATCAACGTCAACGACTCGGTGACCAAGTCCAAGTTCGACAACAAGTACGGCTGCCGCCACTCGCTGATCGACGGCCTGAACCGGGCCACGGACGTGCTGATCGGCGGCAAGGTCGCCGTCGTCTGCGGCTACGGCGACGTGGGCAAGGGCTGCGCCGAGTCGCTGCGCGGGCAGGGAGCGCGCGTGATCGTTACCGAGATCGACCCGATCTGTGCCCTGCAGGCCGCCATGGACGGCTACCAGGTCGCCGCCCTCGACTCGGTGGTGGAGATCGCCGACGTCGTGATCACGGCCACCGGTGGGCTCCACGTCGTCACCCCCGAGCACCTGGCGCGCATGAAGCACCAGGCCATCGTCGGCAACATCGGCCACTTCGACAACGAGATCGACATGGCGGGCCTGGCGGCAAGGGACGACGTGGTGAAGGTCGACATCAAGCCGCAGGTGGCGAAGTGGGTGTTCGACGACGGCCATGCCGTGATCATCCTCAGCGAGGGGCGCCTCCTCAACCTCGGCAACGCGACCGGACATCCCTCCTTCGTGATGAGCAACTCGTTCACCAACCAGGTGCTCGCCCAGATCGAGTTGTTCACCCGCAGCGACGAGTACCCCATCGGCGTGTACACGCTGCCGAAGCATCTGGACGAGGAGGTTGCGAGGCTGCACCTCGCATCACTCGGGGTGGAACTGACGGAACTGACCGAGGAGCAGGCTGCCTACCTCGGGATCGACGCCGCAGGCCCCTACAAGTCGGAGCACTACCGGTACTGAGTGCCGCTCAGCGCCCGGGGTTGAGGGATTCCCAGACCTCCTTGCATTCCGGGCACACCGGGTACTTCTCCGGGTTCCGGGTGGGCACCCACACCTTCCCGCACAGCGCCACCACGGGGGTGCCCTCGATCATCGCCTTCATCAGCTTGTCCTTCGGGACGTAGTGTGAGAATCGTTCGTGGTCACCGTCCTCGAAGAGTTCGGTGCGCTCTTCGGTGATGGTCTGGGAGCCCGGGGCGAGTTCGGTCATGGGTAGATTCTAGGAGGTGCGGTGGAGGCGGACGGCGGCCGACCGATGCCCGGTCGGGGTGTCCTGGTTGCGAGCCTGTTCCTCAGCATCCTCGGCGTGGCGTTCGAGACGATCGGCATCGCCACCGCGCTGCCGGTCGTGACGTAGTCCTTCGGTGTCCAGGACCTATGACGGGCCCGGCAGGTGGCATCCAGGCGTTCGTCTTGCGTTCCGGCACCGCGGAGTCGAGTTTCCTGGTGCTGTTCGCCACCTTGCTCGGTGTCTCGTTCGTTGGGCTCTGGGTCACGAGACGCATCGGCCCCATCGAGAACCAATCCCTGCGGCGGGTCTGAGGGGGCCTGCCCGGCTGGAATCCGACGCGGATGCACGGCATCCTTGGTGCCCATGAGCACCCCTTCGCAGATGCCGCCGTCCGGCTGGTATCCCGACCCGGCCGGTTCAGGCGACGAACGCTACTGGGACGGTGGCACGTGGTCCCAGGTGACCCGGCCCGTCGGAGGGGTCTACGCCCAGCCGGTGCCTCCCCAGCAGGTCACACCTCAACCGCCTGCCCCTCAGTACGGCTCGCAGTTCCGGCAGCAGCAGTACGAGGGCCGGGTGCCGTTCACGCCCATGGCCCGCCAGCCGCGCATCGCGGGCTGGTGGTGGCGCGTGCTGGCGGCCATCATCGACAGCCTGATCCTTTTGGTGCCGCTCTCCCTCCTCCAGAACCTGCTGTTCCAGGACACGATCCTGGAGTTCAATGCCTGGTCGGAGCGGTACCTCAACGCGGCACTGACCGGCGCCACGGACCTGCCCGTCATCACGGCCGGCCTGATCCGGGGGTTCCTGCTGTACACGCTCTTCACGATGGCGGTGTGGATCGTCTACCGGACGCTGATGGTGGCCCGGTTCGGCGGGACTCTCGGGCAGCTCGCATGCGGCATGCGGGTCATCATCGACGGTGACCAGCAGATGTCGATCGTCAGCATGAGGACCTCCGCAGTGCGGGCGACGCTGGCGATGGTGTTCCAGCAGATCCCGGTGTTCAACCTCGTCAATGTGCTGGCCCCGCTGTTCAACAAGAAGGTTCAGACGTTCCACGACATGCTCGCGCACACTGTGGTAATCAGGAAATAGTCGACGACGACCACAAGAGAAGGCATGAGATGAGCGCACTCCCCGACGACCTGATCCGCCTCGCCGATCACTTCGGCATCGCCCGCGAGTTCTGGGACTGGAAGGGTCAGCACACCATCATCCCGCCCGAGACGATCGTCGCCGTCCTCGAGGCGCTGGGCGTCGACGCGTCCACACCCGAGTCCAGGGCCGAGGCACTGCAGCGGGTTGGAGAGGAGTACTGGCGCAGGGTCCTGCCTCCTTGCACCGTGGTCCGGCAGGGCGACGGCGCTCGCATCCCCGTCCACGTTCCCGGCGGGACGCCTGTGAGCGTGGTGGTGGTCCTGGAATCAGGTGCCCGGCGACCCCTCGGGCAGGTCAACAACGAGGTCCCGGACATCGTCGTGGACGGTGTGCTCCGCGGCGAGGCCACGTTCTACGTCCCGGAGGACCTGCCGCTCGGGTACCACCTCATCGTCGCCACAGGCACAGAGGGCGCGTCCAGTGCCTCACTGGTCGTGAGCCCGCGGTTCGTAGGGTTCCCGAGGAACATGCGCGACCAGCGCGTCTGGGGGTACGCCACCCAGCTCTACAGCGTGACATCGAAGCGGTCCTGGGGCATCGGTGACCTGGCGGATCTGGCCGACCTCATCACCTGGTCCGGCACCCGCCAGTTCGCCGACTACGTGCTGATCAACCCGCTCCACGCCGCGGAGCCGGTCGAGCCGATGGAGCCGTCCCCGTACCTGCCTTCCAGCCGTCGCTTCATCAACCCCATCTACATCCGGCCCGAGTCCATCCCGGAGTATGCCAACCTCGGTGCCAGGGAACGCAAGCAGTTGCGCCGTGCGAAGCGGGAGCTTGCCGGCAACATCGATCCCCGGCGCATCGACAGGGACAGTGCCTGGAAGGCGAAGCGGTCCGCTCTGGAGCTGGTGTTCGCCGTCGGGCGGCGTCCTGCCCGTAGCATCGCCTTCGACGACTTCCGGTTCCGTGAGGGCGGCGGTCTGCACCGGTTCGCGATCTGGTGCGCGCTGAGCGAGGAGTTCGGGCCGAGCTGGGACAAGTGGCCCGAGGAGTACCGGCGGCCCGACTCGCTGGAGGTCGGTGAGTACGCCGTGACCCACGCCGATCGCGTCGAGTTCTACGAGTGGCTGCAGTGGGTCGCCCAGACACAGCTGTCCGCGGCCCAGACCGGCGCACTCGAGGTAGGCATGTCGGTCGGCGTCCTGACGGACCTCGCGGTCGGCGTCAGCGACTCGGGGGCCGAGACCTGGATGCTCCCGGAACTGTTCGCCAAGGGCATCCACGTGGGCGCCCCGCCGGACCAGTACAACCAACTCGGCCAGGACTGGGGCCAGCCGCCGTGGCGCCCCGACCGCCTGGAGGAGCTTGCCTACGCGCCGTTCCGTGCGATGGTGCAGGCTGCGCTGCGCCGGGTGGGGGGCGTGCGCATCGACCACATCATCGGGCTGTTCCGACTGTGGTGGGTGCCGCAGGGGCTCGGCCCCAGGTTCGGCACCTACGTGCGCAACAACCACGAGGCCCTGGTCGGCATCCTCGCTTTGGAGGCCTACCGGTCCCAGGCGCTGGTGGTCGGGGAGGATCTCGGCACCGTCGAGCCGTGGGTCCGCGACTACCTGGCATCGCGCGGCATCCTCGGCACGTCGGTGCTGTGGTTCGAGTCCGACGGTCACGGCGGGCCGCTGCCGGCCGAGCGGTGGCGCGAGTACTGCATGGCGTCGGTGACGACGCACGACCTGCCACCCACGCTGGCGTACCTGGCGGGCGACCACGTCCGGCTGCGCGAGTCCCTCGGCTTGCTGACCGAGCCAATGGAAGTCGAACTGGAGGCGGCCAGGCGGGAGCAGGCCGGCTGGCTGGACCACCTCGTGGCCGAGGGGCTGCTGGTCGACGAGAAGCGCGAGGACCCGGAGGAGGTCATGCTGGCGTTGCACCGGTTCCTGAGGCGTACGCCGTCGAAGGTGCTGCAGGCGGCGCTGGTGGACGCCGTGGGGGAGCGCCGCGCCCAGAACCAGCCCGGCACCTACAAGGAGTACCCGAATTGGCAGGTCCCGCTCGGGGACGCCTCGGGCGAGCCCATCCGACTGGACAAGATCTTCAGCGCCGAACTGCCGAAGCGCGTCGCCGCCGTCATGAATGGACTGGAGAAGCAGCCGAGGTCCCGCTGGCAGAACTGACCCGCCGGTCTCGTCCGCTGATTGTGAGGCCGGCGGCCCTGCTGGGGCGATGCCCTCCTTCGTCTCGCACCCATCATGCATCCGAAGTATCATACTTGTCGCGTATGATACTTCCCATGACAGATCCAGTGCTCCCGTTCTTCGGTCGGGGCCCTGTGCTGGGGATGCTGGCCCGACATCTTGCGGACGTGCGCCGAACGGGCAGTGGCAAGATGCTGGCCGTCCGCGGCAGGCGACAGGTGGGCAAGTCGACCGTGGTCGAGCGGTTCGTCGAGGGCGCCGAGACTCCGTATGTCTTCGTGTCGGGCAGGTACAACGCCTCGCTTCCGCAGCAGCTCGCTGATGCCGCGCGAGCACTGAACGAGGCCCGCAACCCGCTGCCGAGCGTCGAACTCCTGACCACGACGAACCCGACGAGTTGGGCCGATTGGTTCTCGCGGATTGCGCTGGCGGCGCAACATGGGCCGGTCATCGTGGTCATGGACGAGTTCCCATGGCTACTGCAGGCAGATCCGGCGCTGGAGGGTGAACTGCAGCGGCAATGGGACAGGATTCTGGAACGCCTGCCTGTGCTGCTGGTGCTGATCGGATCCGACGTCGCGATCATGGAGTCCATCGCAACCCACGGGCACCCGCTGTTTGGACGGACGCGGGAGTTCGTGGTTCCGCCACTGAATCCAGCGGAGGTCGGGCAGGCGACCGCGGTCTCCGGAGAGTTCTCCCGAGGGTTCAGTGCCCTCGAGGCGTACCTGGTGACCGGCGGATATCCACGCCTCGTGGCTGACCTCGCCGGGGCTGGTGGTGACGTTGCCGAGTTCGTCAGGACATCGCTGTCGGACCCGTACTCGCCGCTCGTGTCGACGGCGCGGTTCAGCCTCGACGCCGAGTTCCCGGAGCCGCAGGCGGCCTATCGGGTGCTGGCTGCGATCGGTGCCGACGATACGGCCAATCCCGGGTTCACCGACGTTCGGTCCGCGGTCGGCGGCATCGCGGCCACGGGGCGGTCTGAGACCGCCACGTCCCGTGCATTGCTGTTGCTCACCGATGTGAAGGATCTTGTGGAGCGGGAGACGCCGGCGTGGGCACCGCCGAACTCGAAGCTGCGTCGCTACCGGGTCCGGGATCCGTATCTGCGGTTCTGGTTCCGCTACATCGGGCCGGAACTGGAGCGGATGTTCCGCGGCCGCTCCGATCTGGTGACGGCGCGCTGGGAGCGGGACTGGTCCAGCTGGCGGGGGCGGAGCATCGAACCTGTCGTGCGGGAGGCGGTCGAACGGCTGGCGCGCATCGAGCCGATGTTGGGCGTCGTGGAGCGGGTCCTTCCCTGGTGGACGCGTGACGGCTCCACAGAGGTGGACATCGTGGCCTCCTCTGCCTCCGCGACCGAGTTCGTCGGCACGATCAAGTGGCGTGAACGCGGGGGACTCTCGTCCGGTGAGGTCCGCGAACTCCGCAGACACGCTGAACAGGTTCCCCGGGCAGCCGGATCGCGACTCCTGGCCGTCTGTCCCGACGGCACGCCGACGAATGGCGTGGACGTCACTCTTGGTGCCGATGACCTGTTGCGTGCCTGGCAGACGGCGTGAGCGTCGCCGGAGTTGAGCCAAGTCTTTCGAGGGCATGCTCCGGGTGGCGTCCTGGACCTGCGCCGGACACTCCGGGCGGCGCCGCCGAAGGCGTTGCCTGCCGGTCAGATGTTCCGCGGGTCGGGGGCGGCCTGGTAGGGGTTTGTGGTGCGGGTGCCGGCCTCGTCGATGATGATCGTCTCAATGGCCGGGTCGCCGTGGCTGATTCGCAGGGCCGATTCGGGCAACTCCGCCCGCGAGGCCTCGTGTCGGCGGCGCGCGTCCTCGAGCGTCGCGGTGTATCTGAGTTCGCCGGAGCGGATGATGTCGACGATCAGGCCGCGGTCGTTGCCGTCGTTGGCGGGCGAGGTGCCGAGGCCCACCACCTCAGCCTCGGCCACGCCCCGGTCGTCCAGACGGCGGAGCGCGAACTTGCGGCCCCCGAGGGTGTTCTTGCCCCTGGACTTCTTGCCGACCGGCACCATGGGGGCGGTCGGGTCGGCGGAGTCGGCGCGGGCCACGAGCTTGTAGACGAAGCCGCAGGTCGGGTGGCCGGAGCCGGTCACCAGCGAGGTGCCGACGCCGAAACCGTCGACCGGCGAGCCGCGCAGCGCCGCGATCTGCCACTCGTCCAGGTCGGAGGTGACGACGATGCGGGTCCCGGTCGCGCCGAGGTCGTCGAGCAGGTCGCGGGCCCGGCGGGCCATGATTGCCAGGTCTCCGGAGTCCAGGCGGATGGCTCCGAGACGGCCCTGCGTGAGTTCGACGCCACGGCGGATGGCGGCCTCCTCGTCGTAGGTGTCGACCAGCAGCGTGGTGCCCTCGCCCAGGGAGGCGATCTGGGCGGCGAACGCCTGCTCCTCCGAGTCGTGCAGGAGGGTGAACGAGTGGGCGGCAGTGCCCATCGTCGGGATCCCCCAGGTGCGGCCGGCCTCCAGGTTGGACGTGGCGGAGAACCCGGCGATGTATGCGGCACGCGCCGCCGCGACCGCAGCCCACTCGTGGGCCCGTCTCGAGCCCATCTCGGCCACCGGGCGGCCATCCGCCATGGCCGTCATGCGCGAAGCCGCGGCGGCGATGGCGGAGTCGTAGTTGTAGATGGACAGCAGCAGGGTCTCAAGGATGCACGCCTCCGCGAACGACCCCTCGACGCTCAGCACGGGAGAGCCGGGGAAGTAGACCTCGCCCTCGGCGTATCCCCAGATGTCGCCGGTGAAGCGGTAGGCCGACAGCCACTCGGCGAGGTTGTCCTTGATAATGCGGTGCTCAAGCAGCCAGGCCAGCTCGGCCTCGTCGAAACGGAAGTCCGCGATGGCCTCGATGGCCCTGCCCAGCCCTGCGAGTACCCCGTAGCGGCGGCCGTCGGGCAGGCGCCGCGTGAACAGGTCGAACAGGCTGTGCCGGTCGGCGGTGCCGGCGTCCATGGCTGCCTGCACCATGGTGAGCTCGTAGTGGTCGGTCAGCAGCGCCGTGGTCATGGCCCGACTCTAGCGACCCTCGGTACGGAGTCTGATGGGTTGCCGGGGATAGGCTGCTGGGGTGTCCAGCAGGAATCCTCAGCATCAACAGCCGCCCAGCGCCCCGCACCTGACAAGCGAGGAGTTCCGTCGGCAGGGGTATGCGGTCGTCGACTGGATCGCAGGCTACCAGGACAGGGTCGGCAACCTGCCCGTGCGTTCCCGGGTGCAGCCGGGCGACATCGCCGCCGGGCTGCCGCTCGAACCCCCCGCGGGCGGCGACGACATCGAGGCGCTGCTGGCCGACATGGACCGCGTCGTGATGCCGGGCATCACACACTGGCAGCATCCCTCGTTCTTCGCCTACTTCCCGGCCAACGTGTCCGGCCCCGCAATCCTCGGTGACCTGCTCTCGTCCGGGCTCGGCGTGCAGGGCATGATCTGGGCCACCAGCCCGGC
>JBDHZH010000075.1:0-14453 GCA_039811745.1 Arachnia sp. | reverse complement strand
GAACGACCAGGTGCTGGGGGGCACCCTGACGTTCTCGGACGGCTCCACCGTTTCGGTGCCCGCGCTCAACAACGACGGCACGGCCACCCTCGTGACCTTCCCGGCGCGCGCCACGACGACGTTGCGGTTCACTGCGACGAGTGTCTCGGCCAACACGGCGAACATCGGCCTGTCCGAGATTGAGGTCTTCAACTCCGGTGCCTCGGCCACGCCGACCCCGACGCCGACCCCGACGCCGACGCCGACGCCCACGCCGACCCCGACGCCGACGCCGACCCCGACGCCGACGCCGACGCCGACACCGACCCCGACCCCGACGCCGACGCCGACGCCGACACCGACCCCGACCCCGACGCCGACGCCGACGCCGACGCCCACGCCGACGCCGACCCCGACGCCGACCCCCACGACTCCGCCGTCCGGTGGTGCAAGTGGGCTCATGGGCTGGCAGCTGACTGAGACCAACATCGGTCTGGCACCGTTCGGGCTCACCTGCGACTCGCTTCCGCTGTACACGGGCCCGCAGAAGCCCGCGGCAGGGGCACGCATCTCGGGCGTCCGCGTCGAGGGCACCCTGGACCTCAGCAACGGCGACATCATCGTGGAGCGGTCCTGCATCCGTCCCTCCACGAGCACCAACTCGAGGGCCTCCTCGATGGTGAACAACGATGTCTGCGGCGCGAACGACTGCGCCGTCACCTCGCCCAAGACCATCATCATCCGTGACTCCGAGTTCGATGCCTCCAGGGTCCCCGACTCCCAGATCGGGTGGACGTGTGCCTTCCGTGGCGTCGGCACCCTGCAGCGCAACTACATCCACGGCATGGGATCAGGCATCTGCTTCACCGGGACCGGCGTCAAGCATGACGCCATCGCCGAGCAGAACTACGTGACCGACATGCGCTCGTACGGTGATTCGCACAACGAGCCGGCCACCATCAGGGACTTCACCCGCAGCCAGAACTCGAGCCGCGTTGCACGATTCACGCAGAACCGGTTCCACATCGCCGGCGGCAATGTGACGGCTGGCCTGTTCCTGCAGACCACGTGGGGCGACATCGATGGGGTCACCGTCGAGGGCAACCTGCTGGAGGGTGGCGGCTACAACCTCTTCGTGAGCCAGACCTCGGGCAGGTTCTCGGGACTCCGCGCCGTCAACAACAGGTTCCGGCCGACCGGCTGGGGACCGTCCACGGTCCAGGGCGGCACCAGCTGGAACGAATGGCGCGACAACTACCTGTACGCACCTTCGGCCACCGATGCCAAGGGCTCGGCGGTCAACCCCGGCTGATCCGGCCGGACAAGCACTGCGGCCAAGGGCCCCCATGCCTCGCATGGGGGCCCTTGGCCGTCTCGCATCCAGCCACCGCGATCCATCTCGCCGACACGAGTCGGTGCATGGTCCGTCCCGCCCCGGGTGCCTCTTGAGGCTAGGATGATGCTCGGCGCGTTCAAGGTCCAGGTGCCGTTCCGGGTTCGCCGGGACGACCGGATGCAGGTCATGCATCGCCGACAGGCAAGGAGTCGCGAGTCGGATGTTCACCGAGTTTCGGGAGTTCGTCAAAGACCTCTTCCTGCTGATGGGAGGCCCGATTCGGCGGCGCTTCAACGTGGCGCTCATCGGCTCGGTGCTGCTCTCGCTTGCGGATGTCGCCGGTGTGCTGGCCATCCTTCCCCTCATGCAGCTTCTGACGGGGTCTCCGCAGGACGAGGGGACTCTCGGCATCGTCTCGGGGATCCTCGGGCATCCTTCGTCCACCCGGCTGGCGATCTACCTCGCGACGTTCACCTTCGGGGCCTTCGCGTTCAAGGGCGTGGCCACGTTGGTGTTCAAGTGGTGGCTCCTCGGCTTCATCGCAGAGCAGGAGGCCGCGACCTCGGAGCGGATCCTTGGCTACTATCTTCGGGCCCCCTACGGCCTCCACCTGAAGCGCAACTCCGCAGACCTGCTCAGGGCGCTGATCGATGCCTGCCGCAACGTCTACACGGGCCAGATCTTCGTCGGGGTGGTCAACATCGTGAGCGAGTTCTTCACTCTCGTGGTGGTGGCAGGCGTCCTGGTGGTCGTGGTGCCGGGACCGGCGCTGGTGCTCGTCGGATACTTCGCCGCGGTCGGTGTGCTGCTCTACCTGGTTGTCCGACCGATGACCGCCCGGGCGGGGCAGCAGATGCTCGACTCCTACACGGTCATCTACCGGGAGGCGATGCAGGCCATCGGCGGGGTCAAGGAGATCAAGATCCGTCACAAGGTGCGCTTCTTCCTGGAGTCGTACCGTCGGGGTCGCGCCGAACTCGCCGCATCCGAGCGGAGGGCGGCGTTCTTCGGCGAGTTGCCGCGCTACATCCTCGAGGTCGTCTTCATCTTCGGCATCGGGATCACCGTGGTTGTGGTGTTCGCGAGCACTCCGTCCGTCGAGGCCGTCGCGGTGCTCGCGATCCTGGCGGCCGCCGGCTTCCGTCTGCTTCCCAGCGCGGTGCGTCTGCTCGCCGCCATGAATGTGGTTCGCTTCGGGAAGCCCTCGTTCGACCTTCTCGTCACGGAACTCGCTGCAGCCCGGGAGTTGGAGGGCGAGGCGCTGCCTGCGGGGGAGCCCGGCCCTCCAAGGATCCAGCTTCGGCACCAGGTGCAGGTCGAGGATGTCGTCTTCGCCTACGAGGGTCAGTCCGAGCCGGCCGTGGATGGGGTCAGTCTCTGCATCCCCGTCGGGCAGGCGGTGGGCCTGGTCGGGCCGAGTGGCTCCGGCAAGAGCACCCTGATCGACATATTGCTGGGGCTTCAGCGGCCGTCGTCGGGACGCGTTGCCGTCGACGGCGTCGACGTCTCGGAAGTGCTTGCCGCCTGGCAGCAGAGTCTGGGCTTGGTGCCGCAGGACGTATACCTGCTGGACACTTCCCTGCGCGAGAACATCGCCTTCGGTGAGCGGGCGGAGGAGATCGACGACGTCAGGTTGGCCGAGGCGGTCACTGCGGCACAGCTGGATGACGTGGTGGCGGGGCTCCCCGAGGGGCTCGACACCTTCGTCGGCGAGCGTGGTGTGAGGTTGTCCGGTGGGCAGCGGCAGCGGATCGGCATAGCCCGAGCGCTCTACGGACGGCCGACGCTCATGCTCCTCGACGAGGCCACCTCGGCGCTGGACAACGACACGGAGCGCAGGATCTCGGAGACGATAACGAGTCTGCGCGGCAAGGTGACGATCGTGCTGGTCGCCCACAGGCTCTCCACCGTCAGGCACTGTGACTCGATAGTGTTCCTTCGCGACGGCAAGGTGGCATCGACCGGCACCTTCGAGGAACTCGCCGCCAACGACGTCGACTTTGCCCGCCTCGTGGAACTTGGACGCCTGTGAGCCGCCGGGGTGCCATTGGCGGTCTCCGGGTGGCCGCTGTGCGGGACCGGCTGGCCCTTCGCTCGCTGTTCGTCCTCACTGCGATCACCGACTGGGTCCCGCCCCGGATTCGGTTCGGGCACTGGCAGAGGCTCCTGACGCTGCTCGCCCCCCGGGAGATGCTCGCCGCTCTGCCGAAGGGGCCCTCGGATGCGCTCGCGCAGGACCGCACCGTGCCCCGGACCGCCGACGCCCGGCCGGGCCCCAGGTGCCTGATCGTGGCAGGTCCGATGGATGCGGGCGGCGTGGAGTCGGTCGTCTCAATGCTTGCGCTGGGCCTGCCGCGCCACGGGATCCGGGTGGAGGTTGTGACCACGAGTGCGGGACGGGTCGCGGAGGCGTTGCGGTCGTCCGGCGTCACCGTGACGTCGTGCCCGGCCGGGGAGTTGCGTTCTCTGGTCGCCGCCAGGCGACCTGACGTCATCCAGCTGCACCGCCCGGATCCCGGGCTTGTCGAGCCGCTTGTCGGCGTGGGCATCCCCGTCGTCCCCGTCCTTCACGCCATGGAGTCGTATCTCGATCGGCGAGCTTGGTCACTTCTCGGCGAACTCATCGGTGCCGGTCATCCGGGTATCGCGGTCAGTGAGGAAGTCCGGGGGTTCTTCCTCTCCCGTCTGGCCGGGGCGGATGTCAGAGTGGTCGTCAACGGCGTGCGGGACACGGGCGACGACGCCCCGGCGAGGCCCGAGGCCCGGATTGCGGTCGGCCGCGCGATCGGGGTGGAACTGGCAGACCAGGACGTCCTGGTGGTCGGTCTGCAGCGCTACAGCGACCAGAAGAATGCCGCCGGTCTCGTCGATGCGTTCGTTCTGGCTGCGGACCGTGATCCACGGCTGCACCTGGTGCTTGCCGGCTCGCCGGACAACTGGCTCGAGTTCCGGAGGGCCGACGCCGTCCGGCGCCTTTCGGCACACCGTTCCCGTATACACCTGCTGGGTGACTCGGATGCCGGGACCGTGTTCGGGGCGGGTGACGTGTACGTGCTTGACTCGTTCGCCGAGGGTGGGCCACTGACGGCGGTCGAGGCCGTCGTTCATGGCCTGCCCGTCGTCCTTTCGGATGTCGGGTTCAGCCGGCAACTGGTCGGCTCACCGGGCGTGCTGGGTGAGGTGGTACCGCGGGCGAACGCCGACTACACCCAACGGTCGATGGCGGCGCAGCGCCGCCGTCGGCACCAGTCCAACCGTTCGGACCTCGCCGAAGCCATCCTGAGGGTGACCTCGGCGGCGGGAGGCCGCAGCGAACTGCCGCGGGCCTTCACGGAGGATGCCATGCTGCTGGGTCATGCGTCAGTCCTGCTGGGCGCGGCCCGCAGTGGCCGCCCCGATCCCGGGTGACGTTGCTGCATGCTGCGTGGCGATGCGCAGGAGCCCGGCGCTCAGCCCGAGACAGAGGAAGAGCAGGCCGGCTGACATGGGGAACGAGAGGGCGTCGAACATCGCGTAGTTGATCGCCAGGGCGATGAGCGAGGCGGCTGCGGCGCCGCCGAGGGTCCGGTCCCGGTCGTCGGAGAACAGCTTCCTGCTGTGGTTGGCGCTCCAGACCCCGGAGACCAGCAGCGTCGCGAACGAAGCCGTGCCCAGAATGCCGACCTCCACCAGGAGGAGGACCCACTGGTTGTCGAAGATGTTGTAGCGGGGCAGGAACGTGCCGAACCCTGCGCCAAGCAGCGGCGAGGAGGCCATGAACTCGGGGACCCGGGCGAGCGCATCCGTTCTCGACTTCGTGCTCGAGTCCGTCGTCCCGCTCGTGAACAGCTCGATGACGGTCTTGGAGATGCCCGGCAGGGCAAGGGCGACGGCAAGCACCCCAAGGGCACCGACCGCGGAGATGACGATCCGTTGCCTGCGGGTCATCATCGGCAGTGAGACGACGAAGGCGACGGCCAGGCCGATGGTGGCCGATCGGGAGATCGACACGAGACACGACAGCGTGATGATGCCGGCTGGAAGCCACCAGGCGGCGTCGCGGAGCCTGGCGGGGCGCGTGTACCCGGGTGTCACGCCGAGGCCGATGGCGAAGGGGAGCATGCCGACGAGCATCGTCAGGTGTTCGAGTGGGTGGATGGACAGTCCGGCGGCGCGGGTGAAGCCTCCACGTGCGATGACCGAGTCCCCCGTGTCGATCACCACGCCGGGGATCTGTTCGAGCCAGTTCAGCAGGCTCTGCCCTGCTGCGGCCTGTGCGAGTCCGAGGAGGGCCAGCCCGGAGGCGATGTAGACCATGAGCCGGACGAGTCGCCGCACTTGTTCGGTGCAGGTCAGCCCTTCCAGCGCGACCAGGACCACGCCGCACCAGGAGGCAAGCCGAAGCAGCGCGGAGAATGCGGGGCTGATCTGGTCGGCTGGCTGGCCCCGCATCATGGCTGCGGCGAAGGTCACCAGCAGGCTTGAGGTGAAGACCAGCAGCGCGGCGCCGACGGGATCCCGGTTGCGCTGCTGGGTGGCACGGCCGTTCTGCAGATGCCAGATGATCCACCACGCCAGCAGCGCCAGGCCCCACAGGAACGAGGGGCGACCGTATGAGCCGAGCCCCGCAATCGTGAGGTTGGACGGCAGGGCGAACAGCAGGACGATGTAGACGGTCAATCCCCTGGCCGCCGCGGCGTCGCGGGCCGATGGACCCGCCACAGCGTCCGGGGCAAGGCCTGCGGGTGGCGCGTGGTGTGAGGTCACCGGTCAGGTCGTGCAGCTGGGGGGAGTGGGGCTTCGCTCGGCGTCGTCGCGGATGGAGTCTCCGGCAGCGCCGAGGATGCGGTGTGGTCCTCGCCGGCCTGCGGGTCCTCGTCCGTGGCCGGTCGACCGACGCCGCGCCTCGAGATCGTCACGGACCCGGGCCTCGTCTGACGTCTCACGGAGAGTCCTTCTGCGATGGCCGAGACTGCCACCGTCAGGCCGGCCACGGCGAGGCCTGCGGCCACGCTCAGCGCGATTCTCATCCGGTTGCGGACGGTGGCGTGGTCGTCCATCGTGACGGTGATGGTGGTGATCCGTTCGTTCGCCCCGATGTTCTCGGCCGCCTGCAGATCGTGGAGGGCCGAGGCGGCTTCGTCGGTGAGCTGCTTCAGCACCACCTCGGACTCGTCCGCCGAGCCTGCGGTGACGGTTATCCGGATGACCGGTCCGGCCGTCGTCGGATCCCTGATCACCTCGAAGCTCGTCCCGGGGTGCTCGAGCTCGATCTGGTGCTGCATGTTCTCCGAGCCTGTGGCGCGAACGAGGATGTCCGCTGCGAAGGTGAGGCCGCCGAGGAACAGGAACGGATTCTGGCTGTCGGAGGGCAGGCTTCCCTTTCCGGGGAGAAGCAGCAGCGTTGCGCTGCGCTCGTAGGTGGAGTGCGCCACGGCGAAGGCGGCTCCGCTTGCCGACGCCGCGAGCAGCAGCCCGACCACGAGGATCCACCACCGCCGTGAGAGACCTCTGAGTGTTGATCCCAGGTTCATTGGCTGATCCTCCTGCCGTGCGTCCGCCGTCGTCGCGCCTGCGGTCGAGACCCAAGGGGCCGGTCGAGCCACACCGAAGCGCCGCCGCCGATCAGCAGGGCACTCAGGGCCATGGCGCCCATGGCTGAGATTTGGGTGATGCGGGTTGGGGTGATGTGGCTGATCTCGGTGGTCAGCGGGAGCACCACGACGCTGATGCGTCGCTCGACAGGCACGGAGACCTGCTGTGAGTCGGTGATCTCGAAGACCTTCGCGATGGTGGAGCTCTGCCGGGACTGTACGTCGTCCTTGGTCCGGCCGACGATCTGGATCTCGATCGTGGCCTGCGTGATACTGGTGGTCCACTGTCCGCCGCTGTCCGGCAGGCCCACGATCATTCCCTCCCTGACTCCTGCGCCGTAGAGGGGTGCATCCCGGTAGGCATACCGGGGTGCGGGACGTCCCTGGTTGATGTCGTTCGCGATGACGCCCGCAAACGCGATCAGATTCGCATCAAGGAATCCGCTGTCGGGCAGGAGTGCCGCCCCGGTGTGTCGGGTGAAGACCATGACCGTGTTGGTTGTGAAGGTGCCGGAATCCATCAGGAGGACAACCCACCCCCCGACCGCCAGCAGCAGCAGGGTCACGGTCACGTACCACCGCCTGACCATGCAGCCGGCGACGTCATAGAGGCTCATCTGCTCCCCCTGCCTAGCCTTCCGCACGTTCATGTCCGTTCGGCCGACCCCGGCCTGCCGCGAGTCTACGCCGTGATCTGCAACCGGTATGACCGTTCGGTTGCGACGGCAACGGCAGACCCCGGCGGGCGGGTGCCGTAACGGGGCGGGACAGGGCGAGGGGCCGTAGCATGGCGGGTGGACGGGACGGAGGTGGGGCGCGATGGGGTCGAAGGTCGGCTCGGCCGCGGCGACGGACGGCGGCATGCCGGGGCGGGGGAGTTTCCGGCCTGACGGACCCGTGGACGTTGTGGTTGTGGTGGTCACGTACAACAACGAGGCCGACGTCGAGGCGCTTCTCGGTTCGCTGCGCGCGGAGGCTTCCGGCCGCCGGATGCGCGTGGTCGTCGTCGACAACGGCTCGGCCGACGCGACGGTCGCCAAGGCCGGGGCCCATGGAGACGTCGTGGTGATCGACACCGGACGCAACCTCGGATACTCGGGTGGCATCAACCGCGCCGGGGAGGCGGTCGGGGAGGCCGGGGCAGTGCTGATCCTCAACCCTGACACCCGCGTGCTCCCTGGCTGCATCACGAGGATGCAGCAGCGCATGGCCGAGTCCTCTGCGGACCTGGTGGTCCCCGCCCTGGAGACCCCGGATGGCGTCCGCTCCCGGTCCCTCCGCAGGGAACCCACTGTGCTCGGCAGGCTCGGGGACGCGGTCTTCGGCAGGTTCTGGGACGGGAGGCCCGTCTGCCTGTCCGAGACGGTGCGTTCCACATCCGCCTACGCCGTCGCGCACCCGATCGAATGGGCGACCGGTGCGGCCCTCCTGGTCTCGGCACGGGCGGCGGCACTGATCGGCGAGTGGGACGAGCGGTTCTTCCTGTATTCGGAGGAGACGGACTACTTCAGGCGGGCTCGCGACCTGGGCCTGGCCGTCTGGTACGAGCCCGCCGCCCGCGTCGTCCACAGTGAGGGTGGTTCGGGTGGCTCCCCCGAGCTCGTCGCGTTGATGGTCGTGAACAGCATCCGCTACGTCGAGAAGCACAACCCGGCCGCCGCGCCGCTCCATCGCGTCGTCGTATCCCTGCACGAGCTGAGGAGGTGGCGCAACCCGTCGCACCGGATCGCCAGAACGATCCTGCTGCGGCGCGACGCGTGGGGGCGACTGCCCAGGGCAACCGGCTGCGACCCGGAATCGGCACATGGCGCCGGGGAGGACGCTCGGCAGGGCGGAGTGTCCCCGTGGGGTTCGTGACGAGCCGTGGTGTCCGCCGCAGCCCGGAAAGCCGCCTGTCGGCACGCCCCACCTGTTAGGCTCTTGCGTCAGAATCCGCGTTACTTGGCCTTTCGAGGGGGCACGCATGCGATCTGTTCTCGGACGCAGGGGAGGGGCGGGTCCTGGGGGGAGGGGCGCTGCCGATCATGGCGCCCGGCACGTGCTGGTGATCGTGCAGAACCTCCCCGTTCCCCTGGACAGGCGCGTCTGGCTGGAGTGCCAGGCCCTGCGTGCCAACGGCTACGACGTCAGCGTGATCTGCCCCAAGGGCCCGGGTGATCCGTCCTACGAGGAGATCGACGGCGTCCACATCTTCAAGTACCGGCCGGCACCCCCCGCCCGAGGCCTGGCCGGGTTCGCCCTGGAGTTCGCATATTCCTGGGTGCGCACCGCCGTCCTGTCGCTCCGGGTCGCAAGGCAGCGGCGTTTTGACGTCATCCAGGCCTGCAACCCTCCGGACACCTACTGGCTGCTTGCCCTGCTGTGGCGGTCTGCGCGCGTCCGCTTCGTCTTCGACCAGCACGATCTCAACCCGGAGTTGTTCCTGTCTCGTTTCGGGGAGCCGACGACACTCCTTCGGCGGGCCGAGTTCGCGACCCTGGGCTGGCTGGAGCGGATGACGTACCGCTGGTCGCACAGGGTGATCTCAACCAACGAGTCCTACCGCGGGATAGCCCTGACGAGGGGGAGGCGCCGACCGGGGGACGTCACGGTGGTCCGCAGCGGCCCCGACACGCGGACGATGCGGCCCGTCTACCCCCCCGCGCCGCGGCCCGAGGACGGTGTGGAGCTGGTCTACCTCGGGATCATGGGCCCGCAGGACGGGGTCGACAACGTGCTGCTGGTCGTGGATGAACTCGTCCACAGGCGGGGCCGGAGCGGGGTGCACGCCACCCTCATGGGCTTCGGCGACTCCTACGACGAGCTCGTCGGACTGGCTGCCCGACTCGGCCTGGGTGACCACGTGACGTTCACCGGCCGGGCGGGCAAGCGGATGGTGGCGGAGAACCTGAGCAGGGCGGACATCGGCCTCAGCCCGGACCTGAAGACCCCCCTGAACGATGTCTCGACCATGAACAAGACGATGGAGTACATGGCGTTCGCCCTTCCCTCGGTCTCCTTCGACCTCGTGGAGACGCGTGTCAGCGGGGGAGAGACCGTCTTGTTCGTGGAGTCGGGGAACATCGCGGCCTTCGCCGATGCCGTGGAACGCCTGATCGACGACGACGCCCTGAGGTTGCGGCTGGCCAGGCTGGCGCGCGGGCGCGTCGTCGAGAGCCTCGACTGGCGCCCGCAGGCCGACGCGTATGTCAGGGTCTACGATTCGCTCTTGGGTGTCGAACGTCCGGACGGGGTCATCCATCCCGGGATCGAGGTTGGCGAGGCCGACGAGTGGGGGAACGTGTACGTCCCGCTGGAGGATGAGGCCGAGTTCGAGCGGTACATCCTGTCCCGTCGCACACCGCTCGGCTGACGGGCGGCGCGATGTCAGAGGGGGGTCGTCGGGGACACGAACGTGGCGCAGGTTTCATCTGGTTCGCTGCGCAGGACTGGTGGTACCACAACCAGGCCCATTCGGACTTCCAGCTCATGAAGCAGGTGGCCCGGAGCGAGCCGGTCCTGGTGGTGAACAGCCTCGGGCTGCGGCTGCCGGGGCCGTCGAGGAGCACGAACCCGGCCAGGCGGATCCTCCGGAAGCTGAGGAGCATGACGAGGCTGTTGCGCAGGCCGGTGCCCGCGGCGCCGGGATTCCACGTCTACACGCCCCTGATGCTGCCCGTCTACGGCTCGACCGGGTTCTGGTACCGGGCGAACGCCGCGCTCATCGGCCTCCAGGTGAGGCTGATGGCGCGGCTCGCTGGTCTCTCGTCCAGGCCGGCGATCGGCGCGACGATCCCGACGGCCTGGCCCGTCGTGTCGCACGTGCCGCATTCCGTGCTCGTGTTCAACCGCTCCGACCTACAGTCCGCGTTTCCGGAGGCGGACGGAGCGTGGGTGGCGGACCTGGAGCACGAGTTCCTCGCCCACAGCGACCACGTCCTGTACGTCAGCCACCAGCTCATGCTCCGTGACGAGCCCGTGGTGGGGGACAGGGCGTTCTTCATCGACCATGGGGTGGACCTACACCACTTCACCAGTGAGGGGCCGGAGCACCCCGAGCTGGCGGGGGTTCCGCGTCCGCGGGTGGGCTTCTTCGGTGGGTTCGATGACTACGTCGTCGACATGCCGCTGCTCGAGGAGACCGCCAGGGCGCTTCCGGCGGCGAGCCTTGTGCTCATCGGCGACGCCACCTGCCCGATGGAGCGGCTCACTTCGCTGCCGAACGTCCGTTGGTTCGGTCACCGCGACTACGCGGACATCCCCTCCTTCGGCCGGGGATTCGACGTGGGCATCATGCCGTGGCTCGACAACGAGTGGATTCGCTACGCCAACCCCATCAAGCTCAAGGAGTATCTCGCGCTCGGGCTGCCGGTGGTCACCACCGAGTACCCGGAGGTGGAGGCCTACCGGTCGCAGGTACGGGTGGCCAGCGATCGTTCGGCCTTCGTCGATTGTGTCGCCGATGCCCTTGCCGACCCGGGCGAGGCGGAGGACAGGGTGTCCTTCGTGCAGCCCTACTCCTGGGCCGGTCGTGCCGAGGCACTGCTCAACCTGCTGGACGATGACTGATGTGCGGCATCGTCGGGATCAGGATCACTGGCGGCACGCGCGGCATCGATGAGGCGCGCCTCCGCTCCGCCGTGGATGTCCTCGGCCATCGCGGGCCGGATGATTCCCGGGTGTGGGTGGACGGGGCCCTTGGGTTCGGGCACACCCGGCTCGCCGTCATCGATCTGGAAGGGTCCCGGCAGCCGATCCATGCCTTCGACGGTTCCTGGAGCCTGGTCTTCAACGGGGAGATCTTCAACTACCGTGCGCTGAGGCGCGACCTGGACTATCCGTTCACCATGGCGGGTGACACCGAGGTGTTGCTGGCGGGGCTGGTCCTGCACGGGATCGGGTTCGTCGACCGGCTCCGGGGGCAGTTCGCGTTCGCCGCTTTCGAGCATGGCACCGGGACGCTGCATCTGGTGCGGGACAGGCTCGGCATTCTTCCCCTGTACTTCCGCCACGACAGGGGCGGGCTCGTCTTCGCCTCTGAGGTCAAGGCCATCAACCGCATCGGCCCGGCATCGCCCGCGGTGGATCACGACAGTCTCGACGCCTACCTCATGGGCCGATCGGTCGCGGCACCGTTCACCCTGTTCGAGGGAGTCTCCAAGCTGCCGCCGGCGCACCGGGCCGAGCTGTCCGCCGACGGACGCCTGATCGTGCGCCGCTACTGGGAACCGCCGAAGGTGCGGCACATCCCTGACCGGCAACTGGACCAGGTCGTGGACGAGACGGATCGCAGGATCCGTGACGCCGTCTCGGCAGCCCTGGTCGCCGACGTGCCCGTGGGGTCGCTCCTGAGCGGGGGCGTGGACAGCAGCCTGATCGTCGCGGTGATGAAGGAGTTGCGGGGCTCGGCACCGGTGGACACCTTCGCCGCCGGATTCGGCGATCCGCGGTTCGACGAACTCGACTGGGCGCGCAGGGTGAGTGAACACGTCGGCACCCGTCACCACGAGGTGGTCGTCCGGCCGGAGGACTTCCTTTCGTTGTGGCCGAGGCTGACCTGGCATCGCGACGCTCCCATGTCCGAGCCTGCGGACATGGCCGTGTTCCGGCTGGCGGAGTTGGCGCGGCAGCACGTGACCGTCGTCTTGTCCGGTGAGGGCGGGGACGAGCTTTTCGGCGGCTACCCGAAGTACCGCCACGCCCGCCGGGTCGCCGTCGCGAGCCACGTCCCGGCGGCGTTGCGTGCGGGCTTGGGCGGTTTCGTGGAGAAGCGGCTGCCCGCCCGGTTCGCGCGGGTGCGGACGGCGCTGCGGGCCGCGAGTGCCCCGACGGAGTCGGAGCAACTTGCCACTTGGTTCGCGCCGTTCACCGGTGAGGAACGCAGGATCCTGCTCGGCGGCAGCCCCCCCGCGGCCCGGCGTCGCCGGGTTCCCGACGGTGTCGACATCGTGGATCGGATGCTGCGCTACGACCTGGAGAGCTGGCTTCCGGACAACCTCCTCGAGCGCGGTGACCGGATGTGCATGGCGACATCCCTGGAACTGCGTCCCCCGCTGCTGGACCACCTTCTCGTGGAGCACGCGTTCTCGCTGCCGAGCGACCTCAAGGTGCGCGGGGGCGTGCCCAAGTGGCTGCTGAAGGAGGTGGCACGCCGCTACCTGCCGGACGAGGTGGTCGACCGGCGGAAGGTCGGGTTCCGGGTGCCGCTGGACAGCTGGTTCAGGGGCGACCTGCGTGATTCGGTGTGGGACCGGCTGACCGGCGGCGGCTCGTTCGTTGCCTCGGCTTTCGACGCGGCCGCCGTCCGGCGTCTCCTCGAGAGGCATGGCAGCGGGCGCTACAACGAGGAGAGCCGGATCTGGACCCTCGTATCGTTGGAGGTGTGGCACGAGGTCTGCATCCGGGGGGAGCGGTGAGCAGCCGCCTCGCCGCCGCGGCGGTGCTGACGCTCCTCGTCGCCGGGTGCTCGGCCCAACCGGCGGGGGAGCCTGCCGTGTCCGGGACCTCCGCGACAGGATCCAGTCCGATGTCGGCCTCCCCGACGCCGCTGCCGAAGCCGGCTGGCTGGGACCTGGACGCCACGAACGTGGGATTGGCCGCGCTGGGCTCCTCCTGCGGTGCCCTGCCCCTCTACACCGGGCCGGCCGACGTCCCCGCAGGCACCGTGATCCGGGGCAAACGGATCACCGCGCCGATCAACGTCTCGGCCGGTCGCATCGTCATCGAGCGCAGCTGTGTGCGGCTGGAGACCGCGGTGTCCGGCATGCCCGCCATCGCGACAACCGACTACAACACTCTCCGGCCAGCGGCGGGGACCGTCGTCATCCGGGACTCGGAGATCGACGGCAGCCTCCTCGCGCCTGAGCTGGCGGCCGCGGTGACCGCCGTTGTGGGAGTCGCGGATCTGGAGAACAACTACATCCACCACTTCGGCAGCGGGATCATGCTCATGGACACGGGCAAGGACAGGGACGTCCTCGTTGAGCGCAACTACGTCACGGGTCTGGTCGCCTGGGGCGACGCCGCGCAGGAGGGGAACCACTCGGACGCGTTCACGATCCGGGACTTCGACGCGTCGCTCCAGCCGGATCGGGTGGCGATGATCCGCGGCAACCGGTTCGACTGCGACTCGGGCAACGACACCGGAGCCTTGTTCATCCAGACCTTCGCCGGGCGGATCGACAACGTCATCGTCGAACGCAACCTGCTGGAGGGCGCCGGATATCAGCTGGGTCTGAACGAGGTGAATGCCCCCTACGGCGCCCTGACGGCGGTGGACAACCGCTTCTCCGGAACCGGGTACGGCCCCGCCTATGTCCAGGGCGGGCAGGGCTGGCAGAGGTGGGAGCGCAACCACATCTTCGACCCAACCCGCACCGACGGCATGGGCGAGCCAGTCCCGGCGCCCTGACCGGGGTTGTGTTCCTGCCGCTAGCCGGTCGGCGTCGGCGTTGCCGTGGGTGTCGGCGTGGGTGTCGGCGTGGGTGTCGGCGTGGGTGTCGGCGTGGGCGTGGGCGTCGCCGTGGGCGTCGCGGTGGGTGTCGGCGTGGGCGTGGGTGTTGGCGTGGCCGTGGGTGTGGGCGTGG
>JBDHZH010000074.1:0-14551 GCA_039811745.1 Arachnia sp. | reverse complement strand
TCGATGTTGTTGTGGATGACCTGGATCTGGCCGAGGAAGAAGCCCAGTGTGGTGACGCCGCTGGCCCAGATGACGCCGCCGATGGCGGAGTAGGTGATGAACGTCCGGAACTCCATGCGGGCGATGCCGGCCACGAGCGTCACGAACGTGCGTACCATCGGCACGAAGCGGGCCAGCACCAGCGCGCGGGCGCCGTACCTCTCAAGGAAGGCGTGGGTCTTGTCGACGTAGGTCTGGTCGAAGACCTTGCCCCAGAACCCCTTGCGTGGCTTGAACAGGGGCGGCCCGATGAGCCGGCCGAGGTAGTAGCCGGCGAAGTTCCCCGCGACGGCGGCGCCTGTGAGGATCACGCATGCCCAGAAGAGCGTCCAGCCGGCCGAGTCCGAGAGTGTGATGGTGCCCAGCGCGATGAACATGCCGACGGCGAAGAGCAGTGAGTCGCCCGGCAGCAGCGAGAAGATGCCGGACTCGAGGAAGATGATGAGGGCACAGCCCCACAGGGCCCAGTTGCCCATGGCGGTGATCAGGAACTCGGGATCGAGCCACTGCGGCAGCAGGAGAGGGACGAGGGGAATCAAGTGCAGCACTGAGCAAGGATACCTGACCGACCTGAACGGCCCTTCAGGAAGACCTTCCGTACCGGGTTTGCGGGCCACGGCCGGGCACTCCAAGATGGGCGCGTGAGCGAACCCGCCGATCCAACAGCACCCACCATCGGTGTGGGGCCGCACCCGCTGCCCTGGCCCGAGGACGACAGGCTCGATCCCGAACTGCTCAGGGAGGGCGACCGTCGCAACGTCGTCGACGGCTACCGCTACTGGCGGCTGGAGGCGATCGTGGCGGACCTGGACACGCGCCGGTCCTCGCTCCACGTCGCGATCCAGAACTGGGAGCACGACTTCAACATCGGCTCCATCGTGCGGACGGCCAACGCGTTCAACGTTGCGGGCGTCCACATCGTCGGAAGGCGACGCTGGAACCGCCGCGGCGCCATGGTGACCGACCGCTACCTGCACGTCCACCACCACGACGACGAGACCGCACTGTTGGTGTGGCTCGGCGAGCGCGGCATCACCGCGATCGGGGTGGACAACCTGCCCTCCTCGGTTCCGCTTGAGACGGCTCGCCTGCCCGTGGACTGCTGCCTGGTGTTCGGTTCGGAGGGTCCCGGCCTGACGGAGGCGATGGTGGCCGGGTGTGATCGGCTCGTCGCCATCACCCAGCACGGCTCCACCCGTTCCATGAACGCGGGCGCCGCGGCCGCCATCGCCATGTACCACTGGGGGCTCCAGCACCTGCATCCGTGAGCCGCAGACCTGCTTCGTCGTGCCTCTAGCATGGGCCCATGCAGCAACACCGTCTCGCCGTGGCCTACGACCCCGCGCCGACGGCGGCACGCGTGGCCGGGCTCCGGCGGGGTGTGCGTTCCAGGATCTTCTCCGCCCTGCTGTCGCTCGTGCTCCTCGGTGTGCTCATCTACTTCTTCGGGCAGTCCTGGGGGCGGGAGTGGGTCATCGCGATGGTCGTGCTGTGGGGGGTCTCGACCGTTGTCGGGTTCCTCATCGCGTTGGTCTCGTTGCGGCGCGCCCGCAAGGACCTGGCCGCCATCGGCGAGGGCGACGCCCTCCGTATCGACGGAGTGGGTGTGGAGGTGCTGCACGGCCTTCCGGCGCGGGCCCGCTGGCAGGAGACGACCGCCGTCAGGCTCTCGGGCAGGCATGCGGGCCGGGGCCCCGACGTCGTCCTCGAGGTAGGCGGCAGGGCGGCGGGCAGGGTGCCGCTCAGCTTCCTGGATGTCACACCGTCGGCGCTGGACTCGGCACTGTTCGCGTATTCGCTCGGCAGGTTCCGGCTCGACGCCAGCCACCTCGACCGCATGCTGTGACGGCGTATCGGCGAACCCCCCGTGTGTTCCCGGTCCTGGACCCGATAGTCTGAGGCCACCCAGCTTCCAGCAAGGAGAGATAAGCCATGCCAGTTGCAACTCCTGAGGTCTACGCCGACATGATCGATCGGGCCAAGGCGGGCAAGTTCGCCTACCCGGCCATCAACGTCAGCTCGTCGCAGACCCTCCACGCCGCCCTCCAGGGATTCACGGAGGCCGGCTCCGACGGCATCCTGCAGGTGTCCACCGGCGGCGCAGAGTACTTCTCCGGCCCCACCATCAAGGACAAGATCGCCGGCTCCGTCGCGTTCGCGGCGTTCGCGCAGGAGGTCGCCAAGAATTACCCGATCACCGTCGCGCTGCACACCGACCACTGCCCGAAGGACAAGCTGGACGGCTTCGTCCGCCCGCTGCTCGCCATCTCCGAGGAGCGCGTGAAGAACGGCCAGCTGCCGCTCTTCCAGTCGCACATGTGGGACGGGTCGGCCGTTCCGATGGAGGAGAACCTGTCCATCGCCGCCGAGCTGCTCGAGCGCTGCGCCGCCGCGAACATCATCCTCGAGATCGAGGTCGGTGTCGTCGGTGGTGAGGAGGACGGCGTCGCCGCCGAGATCAACGACAAGCTGTACACCACCATCGAGGACGGCATGCGCACCGCCGAGGTCCTCGGCCTCGGCGAGAAGGGCCGCTACATCACGGCACTCACCTTCGGCAACGTGCACGGCGTCTACAAGCCGGGTGCCGTCAAGCTGCGTCCCGCGGTCCTCAAGGAGATCCAGGACGCCGTCGGCGCCAAGTACGGCAAGGAGAGCCCGTTCGACCTGGTGTTCCACGGCGGCTCCGGCTCGACCGCTCAGGAGATCTCGGATGCGGTCGACTTCGGCGTCATCAAGATGAACATCGACACCGACACGCAGTACGCCTTCACCCGCCCCGTCGTGGAGCACATGTTCCGCAACTACGACGGCGTGCTGAAGATCGACGGCGAGGTCGGCAACAAGAAGATGTACGACCCGCGCGCCTGGGGCAAGGCTGCCGAGGCCGGCATGGCCAAGCGCATCGTCGAGGCCTGTGAGCAGCTGCGTTCCGCAGGGACCTCGCAGGGCAAGTGACGCCCAGCTGAAGCATGAAGGTGGCCGACCCCCAAGGGGGGTCGGCCACCTTCATGTTCGGGGCGTCTCAGGCTCCCCTGCTGTGACCGGGGTCCGGACCGGGGTGTGCGTCGGTGTCGGCGTCTGCGGCTGCTGCGGGGCCGAGGAGCTGGAACGAGTCGTCGTCGACGTGGGCGGCCGCGGTGTGTCGGCGCAACAGCAGCCCGACGACCGTCAGGACCGCGACGCCGCCGGTGGCGATGATGGTCGCCACGACCCAGCCCCAGTTGGCCGGGGGGATGGCAGGGGTGGTGTCGTGCTCAACCGGGGGTGTCGACTGGGTCGGCGTCGGAGCTGTCGTCGCCGTCGGCTCGGGGCTCGGCTCCGGGGTGATAGTCGTCTCCTCGGGTGCCGGGGTCGGTTCGACGACGACCTCCTTGATCTCCACCCTTGCGGTCTGCGATGCTCCCGCCACAGTGCTGGAGCCGTTGTAGACCGCCTGCACCTTCATGCTCCCGGGCTTCAGATCTGCAGGGATCTCGAGGAAGGTGGCGTAGTTTCCCCTCGAGTCCGTGGTTGTCAGGGAGTCGGATTGCTCGCTCCCCGCGATCAGGAAGTGGATCGGAACCCCGCCGACAGCACCGGAGGAGCTGGACAGCTTCCCCGTGATCGTCAGGACATCCCCGGGATAGGCGCTCTGCGGATCGAGTGTCAGGGAGAGGGAGGATGTGGCCTGTGTCTGGGTGGGCCTGGGAGTGTCGTTCGGTTTCGGGGTTTGTGGCGGGTCATTGGTGTGTGTCGGCTGGGGCTTGGGTTCGAGGGAGGCCGTGATGTTCTTCTGGCTCGGGGCGAATCCGTCGTTCCCGGCGAACAGCACGGTGATTCTCGCCTTGCCCGAGCTGTCGGCAGGAACGTCTAGATCCGCCCGGAAGTCCCCGTTCTCGTCCGTGGTCGGGGTGGCGGCCTCACGCCCGTCGAACAGGATCGCGACCGTTGCGTCGCCGACGCCCCTGTTGCCGGCGCTCAGGCGACCCTCCACCGTGAGCCGCCCGGGAGCGGTGGAGGCGGAGGCGTCGATGGACGTCCTGGTGGCGGCGTGGGCAGGGGAGGAGAAGCCCTGGAGGAGGAGCAGGACGAAGCCGAGGGTCGTCAGCCCGAACCTGAGTTTCCTGAGTGCGTCACTCACCGCAAATGCTCCCGTCGTTGGACCCATCGAGAGAACGGTAACCCAACTCGGGTGGATGGGACACAGCGGGGGAGCCGCATTGCGGGCGGACTCGTCGGAAAGTGGGCTTGGAGTACCGTCACCTGCGGAGTAACCTGAGAAAAACTCATGTTCGTCTCAGGAAGTAGAGTCCATGTCGCACGCACGACGGGCATTGGCCCAAGCAGACTCCGTCGCCTCCCCCGAGGTGTCGGTGGCCCGACGGGGGCAGTCGGCTGCCGTGCGGCCGCAGCGTCCCTCGCCGATCGCTGCGTTCGCGCGCCGGGTCGCGGTGCCGGTGCTGGCCGTCGGGCTCGTGACGGGGGGAGCGGCCCTCTCGTTGCTGCCGGGTAGTGCCAGTACCGCCGTGCCCGTCACGGACCCGGACACCTCGCTGCGCACGGCCCGGTCGGCGGCCCGCACGCCACTGCCCGGTCTTCTCGACCTCTCGGATTCTGCCGGGGCCTCCGTGCCGTCCCCCTCGGCCACCTCGGGTCTGTTCCCGACCGTCGCACCCGTGGGAACGCTTGAGGGGATGCTGGCGCCGACCAGCCAGCCGGCACCCGAGCCCACGCCGTCCGCCACGGAACCCGCCTATCCGACGACGCTGGCCGCGGAGGCCGGCACCCGCTACGCCAAGACCTCCCTCAACGTGCGCCAGGGCCCCGGCACCGACTTCTCCGTGCTGGACACGCTCGGGACTGCGGCCGCCGTGTCCATCACGGATGCGACGTTCGACGGCTGGCGGCAGGTCGACCTCGCCGGGACCCCGGGCTGGGTGAAGGCGTCCTACCTGGTCGAGACCAAGCCGGCGTCGAGCAGCAGTTCCCGCGGCGGCAGCACCTCGTCCGCGGGCATCGACACGTCGCCCTGCTCCCGGGCGGCCGGCGCCGAGGACGGGTTGACCTCCCGCACGCTCGACGTGCTGCATGCCGTCTGCAACGCGTTTCCTTCCATCACGGGCTTCGGCGGGACCAGGGGCGGGTCCGGCAGCTACCACAACGTCGGCAGGGCGGTCGACGTCATGGTCTCCGGCGACGCGGGCTGGGCCGTCGCCAAGTGGGCCCGCGCCAACGCGTCGTCACTCGGGATCATCGAGGTCCTGTACTCGCAGAAGATCTGGACGACCCAGCGTTCCGGCGAGGGCTGGCGCAGCTTCTCCGACCGCGGGTCGGTCACCGCCAACCACTACGACCACGTGCACATCAGCGTCGGCTGAAGCCCGCCATCGGGCGGGCCCGGATGGGTAGGCTGTGCCCATGACGAAGCCAGCTGATGCCACCGCCACCGCCGCCTGGGCCGATCTCCTGGAACTGAAGCAGGGCCTTCGACCCGATCTGCGGGCCTGGTTCGCCGACGAACCGGCTCGCGCCCGTGACTTCTCGTTCCAGTTGGCGGACCTCCACGTCGACCTGTCGAAGAACCTCATCAACCACGACGTCGTGGCCGCCCTGCTGCGGCTCGCCGAGCAGGTGGACGTCGCCGGCGCCCGCGACGCCATGTACCGGGGCGACCACATCAACGTCACCGAGGACCGGGCCGTGCTGCACACTGCGCTGCGCCTGCCGCGCGGTGCCGAGCTCGTCGTGGACGGCCAGGACGTCGTCGCCGACGTGCACGAGGTCCTCGACAGCATGTCCGCGTTCGCGGAGCGGGTCCGCTCCGGCGAGTGGAAGGGTGTCACGGGCAAGCGCATCGAGACGGTTGTCAACATCGGCATCGGCGGCTCCGACCTCGGGCCCGTGATGGTGTACGAGGCGCTGATCCCGTACAGGCAGGACGGCCTCGAGTGCCGCTTCGTCTCGAACATCGACCCGACCGACTGCTACGAGAAGACCGCGGACCTCGACCCCGAGACCACCTTGTTCATCGTCGCCTCCAAGACGTTCACCACCCTGGAGACGCTCACCAACGCCCGCATGGCCCGCGACTGGCTGTGGCAGGCCCTCGCGGCCGCCGGCGCGATCGACGACTCCGAGGCCAGCCGCACCGACGCCGTCGCCAAGCACTTCGTCGCGGTCTCGACGGCCCTGGACAAGGTCGCGGCCTTCGGCATCGACCCGGCCAACGCCTTCGGCTTCTGGAACTGGGTCGGCGGGCGATACTCGGTGGATTCGGCAGTCGGGCTGCCCGTGATGCTTGCCATCGGCCCTGACGGTTTCCGTGACTTCCTCGCGGGCTTCCACGCCGTCGACGAGCACTTCCGCACCGTCGAGCCGAGACAGAACGTGCCGCTGCTCATGGGTCTGCTGAACGTCTGGTACGTCAACTTCTTCGAGGCCCACAGCCACGCCGTGCTCCCGTACGCGCAGTACCTGCACCGCTTCGCCGCCTACCTGCAGCAGCTGACGATGGAGTCGAACGGCAAGTCGGTCCGCTCCGACGGAACGCCCGTGACGTCGGCCACCGGCGAGATCTTCTGGGGCGAGCCCGGCACCAACGGGCAGCACGCCTTCTACCAGCTGATCCACCAGGGCACCCGCCTGATCCCGGCCGACTTCATCGCCGTCGCCAACCCGGCGCACCCCGTGAAGGACGGCGAGACGGACGTCCACGGCCTGTTCCTCGCCAACTTCTTCGCCCAGACCGCGGCGCTGGCGTTCGGGAAGACGGCAGACGAGGTGCGCGCCGAGGGCACGCCGGAGGCCATCGTCCCGGCGCGCGTGTTCGAGGGCAACCGGCCGACCACGTCGATCCTCGCGCCGGCGCTCACGCCGTCGGTGGTCGGGCAGCTGATCGCCCTGTACGAGCACATCACGTTCGTGCAGGGCGTCGTCTGGGGCATCGACTCGTTCGACCAGTGGGGCGTCGAGCTCGGCAAGAAGCTCGCGCTCGAGATCGCACCGGCGGTCTTCGGCGACGCCGAGGCGCTCGCCAAGCAGGACTCTTCGACCCAGGCGCTAGTCAGCTGGTACCTGGCCAACCGCTCCTGAGCGCAGTGGTCTCGCAGGTCGCAACCGCCAGGCGGTCCGGGTTCCGTCGATTGGCGGGCGCGCTCGCCGGGATGGGTGTCCTCGCGGCCCTTGGCGTGGGCTTCGTCTCGCTGTATGCGGCCCGCCACATCGATTCGACGGCGCGGGACAGGGTGTTCTCGGTGGACGCGGTGCCGGCCACGCCGGTCGCCATGGTGCTGGGAGCGAAGGCGTACCCCGGGTGGCCCTCGGCGTCCCTCGGGGCGCGGCTGGACCTCGCCGTCGAGCTGTGGAAGTTGGGGAGGATCCGTGCCGTCCTCGTCAGCGGGGACGGCACGGCGGACTCGAACCACGAGACCCGTGTGATGCGCGACTACCTCGTTGACCACGGCCTGTCCGCGGACAGAATCGTGGAGGATCCCGCCGGGTTCGACACCTACGACTCCTGCGTCCGCGCCCGCGACGTGTTCGGTGTGACGAGCATGGTGATCCTGACGCAGGACTACCACCTGCCCCGCGCCATCACGACCTGCGTCGACGTCGGCGTCGAGGCGGTGGGGGTGGCGGATGAGACCCTCCGCGAACGCCACCCCGCCATCCACGCCAAGGGCACCACGCGCGAGTGGCTGGCCAACCTGAAGATGGTGTGGGACGTCGCCACCCGCCGATCCCCGCAGCCGGACCCCTTCGACCCGACCCTGCTGGAGGCCGCCGGCCTGCGCTGATTCCCTGGGTGTTGCGCGGATGCCGGGGGAGGGTCAGGCGGCCTGGCTGAGGGCCTCCATCTGCTGGATGACGAGCCTAACGGCGTCCTCGGAGGCGTCCGGCGGGTACTTGTACTTGCGCAGCAGACGCTTGATGCGGGCCCGGATGGCGGCGCGGACGTCGTCGCGGACGGTCCAATCGGTCTTGGCGTCTCGGCGGAGCAGGGCGACGAGTTCGCGGGCGATGTCGCCCAGCACCGGCTGCCCCAGCACCTCCACTGCAGAGACGTTGTTGGCGACGGCGTCGTAGACGGCGAGCTCGTCCAGTGCGAGCGGCGGCTCGAACTGCTCCCCGCGCCTGGCCTCGGCGGCGATGAGTTGCGCGGTCTCGTAGAGCTCGAACAGCACCTCGGCCGAGGTGAGCTGGCTGTTGGTGTAGCGGTTGAGGAGTTCGGCGATGCGGTCGCTGAACGCCTGCTGCCGCACCAGGTTCCGGCCCGAGACGCGGGTGGCCTCGATCAGCAGCGCCGCGCGGAGCGCCTCGATCGCCAGCTGCGGGTTCTGGGATGCCTGCGCCTCCTCCAGCACCTTGGGTGTCAGGTGGCCGAAGTCCGGCGGGCTGATCTGGGCCATCTCGTAGATGTCGATGACGTCGCGGGCGTCGGTGGCGTCCTCCACGACGGCCAGCAGGGCGCGGGCCACCTCCTCGGGCACGGGCCGGCCGTTCGCCTCGCGCTCGGCGGCGTCGAGCTTGGCCACCCAGGCCCGCACCTCGACGTAGAAGCGGACCTCGTCGGCGATGTCGGCGAGGTTGTCGGCCCCGGCGAAAAGGGCCCAGGCGCGCCCGAGTTGCGTGGTCAGGTGGCGGTACCTGTCGGTCAGCGTGGCCTGCCCCTCGCCGACGCGGTTGCCGGGGTTCCTGGGGTCGCGCAGCCAGGCGGTGACGAGGCGGGCGGCGTCCATCCAGCCGCGCGGCGTGCCGAGCTTGGCCCGCCATTTGACCGGGGCCAGCAGCTCGCGGAGCTGGTCGACGAGTGCGCGGGCGAGCTCGATGGCCTCGTCGACGTTCCTGCCGACGGGCTTGGTGTGCTGGTCGGTTGCGGTGTACTCGGCCAGCGCCCGGGCCAGGTTGTCGGTCAGCGGCGCGAACGCCACCAGCAGACCCGACGACTTGCCGCGGAACGTGCGGTTGACCCGGGCCAGCGTCTGCATGAGCAGCGCGCCTTTGAGTGGCCGGTCCAGGTAGAGCGTGTGCAGCGGCGGCGAGTCGTAGCCGGTGAGCATCATGTCCTTGACGATCACCAGTTCCAGTTCGTCGTCCTCGCTCGCCAGACGCTTCTTGATGACCTTGTTCTCTGACTCGCGCCTCACGTGGTCGCTGATCGGCGGCTGGTCGGAGGCCGAGCCGGAGTAGACCACCTTGATGGTGCCCGCCTCCAGGGCGTCGGAGTGCCAGCCGGGCCGTAGGTCCACGATCGCCGCGTACAGGTTGGCGCAGATCTCGCGGGTCGCGCCGACGATCAGCGCCTTGCCGGGCCCGCCGATCTCCGGCCGCATCCGGGCGCGGCGCTTCTCCCAGTGGGCGACGATGTCGGCGGCCAGGGCGCGGATCCGCTCGGGTGCGCCGTAGATGGCGTTGATGACGGCCACCGACCGCTCGATGCGTTCACGCTCGGTCTCGTCCAGGTCGCGGGTGACCTCGTCGGCGGCGTCGTCGAGCTGTTCGGCGGTGACACCCTCGCCGAAGCCGACCGTGACCAGGCGCGGCTCGTAGAAGACGGGCACGGTGGCGCCGTCGGCCACGGCGCGCGTCAGGTCGTAGATGTCGATGTAGTCGCCGAACACCTCGCGGGTGTTGCGGTCGGTGAAGCTGATCGGGGTGCCGGTGAACGCGATGAGGGTCGCGTTCGGGAGCGCATCGGCGAGGTGGCGGGCGTAGCCGTCGAGGTCGTCGTAGTGGCTGCGGTGGGCCTCATCGACTATGACGACGATGTTCCGGCGATCCGACAGCAGGGGGTGCCCGATGCCTGCGCCTCGTTCGGCGTCGGTGCGACCGAACTTCTGCAGGGTGGTGAACAGGATGCCGCCGGTGCCGCGCTCGGTGAGCGTCTGCCGCAGCGCGTCGCGGGTGTGGATCTGCTGCGGCTTCTCCGGGAACAGCCGGGAGGCGGCGAAGGAGTCGAACAGCTGGCCGTCGAGTTCGGTGCGGTCTGTGACGACGACGATCGTCGGGTTCAGCATGCGTGGGTGGCGGGCGAGCAGGTTGGCGTAGAACTCCATCTCCAGCGACTTGCCGGAGCCCTGCGTGTGCCAAACGACCCCGGCCTTGCCGTCGGATTCGGCGGCCTGCACGGTGCTGCCGACGGCCTTGGTGACGGCGAAGTACTGGTGGGGTTTGGCGGTGCGCTTGACGATGCCGCCGTCGCCGACCGCGAATGACGTGAAGCCCCGCATGAGCTGCTCGAACCGCTCCAGGTTGGCAACGCCGTCGAGGGTGGATTCGAGCGCGGGCACACCGTCGGGCAGGACCTCGCCGTCGTCGTCGACGTTCCAGGCCGCGTAATGGTTGAGCGGCGCGAACGGGTTGCCGTAGCGGGCGAGCACGCCGTCGCTGATGACGGTGAGCACGCACGCGCGGAATGCCATGGGGAACTCCCGCACGTAGGTCTGCAGCTGGGCGTGGGCGCCGGAGACGGTGGCCTGCTCGTTGCCCGAGTTCTTCAGCTCGACGACGATGACCGGCAGGCCGTTGCAGTAGGCGACGAGGTCGAAGCGCCGGTGGTGGTCGCGGTCCCGGACGGTGACCTGGCGGGCGGCGAGCCAGTCGTTGCCGGACGGGTCCGGGTCGATCAGCCGCAGCGTCGGGTTGCGTTCGGTGCCGTCGGCCTCCGTCCAGTTGACGCCCCGGTAGCCGTGCACCATGAACTCGTGCAGCCGCAGGTTCTCCGCGGCCGCATCCTGGGAGGCGGGGGTGAGGATGTCGGTCGCGGCCTGGTCGAGCAGTCCGGCCGGCACCTGCGGGTTGAGCCGGGCGAGTGCGGCCCGGAAGTCGACGGCCAGCACCGGGTCCGCCGCCGAGGCGCGTCGCCTGTTCAGCTCTCCTCCCTGGACGGGCAGCCAGCCCAGCTCGCCCAGATGGTCGTGGGCGATGGCCTCCAGGTCGTCTTCGAGCATGGCCCCAGTCTGCCGAACCCGGGCGAGCGCTGCGTCGAACGCTCTGATAACCGCCGATATCCGATCCCGGGCGCTCGCCCGGCCCTTGGGTGTAGCGCGGATGCCCGTAGACGGGCATCGGCGCTACACCTAGGCGTGGGTTGTCCACAGGTGGATGGGTTTGCGTAGCCTCGGCCGTCGGAATCCCCAAAGTGACGGGCGTGGAGCGACGTATGGATCCCAGCCCCGAGATGGAGCGTTTGGCGCGCCGACAGCAGGGCGTGATCTCGCACGAGCAACTGTTGGCGCTTGGCGCCTCGACGAAGGCAGCGACGCGCTGGAAGCGTGGGTGGGTGGTCGTGGGGCCGGGCATCTACTGCTTGACCGATCCGAGTTGGGAGAGCTGGTGCTGGGCGGGAGTGTTGCACGGGGGGCCCGACGGCGTGGTCGGCGGCCTCGCCGCAGCTCACCTGTACTCGCTCATCCCGGATTCTCCCCGACAGATCACCCTGTGGACGACAAGGCCGGGCCGGATGGGGTCGTTGGGCGACCGATCGTCCAGGGTGACGTTTCGCCGAGCCTTCCGCCCTGGCAGGGGCGAGCTGCCGCGGACCGGGGTGGAGGACACGGTGCTGGACGCGGCACGGGAGACGGACGAGGACCAGTTGGTTGCGCTCACGGCGCGGGCGTTGGCGCAGAGGCTGACGACGCCCGGTCGGCTGTTGGCCGGGATGGGGGGCCGGCAGCGGCTGAGTCAACGTCGGATTCTCACGGCGTTGTGCGGCCAGGCCGCGACCGGGGTGGAATCGGTCCTCGAATGGAGGTTCCTGACGGAGGTGGTCCGCGGTCACGGACTCCCGGAACCCGTGCTGCAGCCGACCTTGGTCGAACATACGCGGTCCGACTGCTGGTGGAGCGAGTACGGCGTGGTCGTCGAACTCGACGGGGAGCGCTGGCACAAGGAGGAGTTCCGAGACATGCACAAGGACAACCGTCTGGCGCTGACCGGTGCCATGCACCTGCGGTACGGGTGGTTCGACGTCACCCGTCAGCCCTGCGAGGCAGCGAAGCAGATCCACCTGGCGCTCACGCTCCAGGGCTACCGCGGGCCCCTGGGAGGCTGCCCGCGTTGCCGAGGGCGTCGGTGATCACGCTTGGGTGTAGCGCGGATGCCCGTAGACGGGCATCCGCGCTACACCCAAGCCTCACACCGATTGACAAACGATAGGGATGTATCGATACTCGATACATGGGGAATCGAGTGGTCATCGCCGTCCTGCGTCTGCTGCTGGTGGGTGCCGTCGTCGTCATCCTCGCGGCGCAGGTGCTGTACCTGCCGTGGCTGTCCGGGGTCATGGCGGACCAGCTGCCGGGCGAGGCGTACATGCGCTGGCCGATCCTCACGCTCGCCATCCTGGGTCTTACCTGTGTACAGGCGGCGATCGTCTGCACGTTGCGGCTGCTCGGGTTCGTGCGCGACAAACGGGTGTTCTCCCCGGCGGCCTTCCGCTGGGTCGACGGCCTCATCGGCTCCTTCGTGGCTGCGGGCGCGGTGTGTGTCGCGACGATCGTCTACCAGTCCCAGACGGTGGCGGGTCCGCCGCCCTGGACGTTTCTGCTGCTGTGTGGGGCGCTGGCCGGCGCCGGTCTGGCACTGCTGACGTGGACGATGCGCACCCTGCTGGTGCAGGCGACCACCCTGCACGAAGATATGGAGATGGTGATCTGATGCCCATCGTCGTCAACATCGACGTCGAGCTGGCGAAGCGGAGGATGGCGGTGGGCGAGTTCGCCGAGCGGGTCGGCATCACGCCCGCGAACGTCGCCGTCCTGAAGAATGGTCGCGCCAAGGCCGTGCGCTTCACCACCCTGGACAAGATGTGCGAGGTGCTCCAATGCCAGCCGGGGGACATCCTCACCTGGGTTCCCGACGGCTCCGCAACCTGAACCGACGTCCCCGGATGCCGCAATCACCTCACCGACATGAGGGCTCTACAGCTTGACCGTCAGACGGTTCCCGCGGCTGTAGGGCAGCATCCGGCGGCGGTGCATCTGGAGGACGGCCAGACCGGGGGAGACGCCGATCCGCCGGGCGGTTCGAGCGATGTCTGCGTCGTCGGTGAGTCCCCGGAACGGTTCGAGGCCCGCATCCCCGAACAGCACCTGTAGCGCGAACGCGTTCGCGCCCCGTTCGGCGTCGCTGTTGCGGGCCTTGTCCGTGGAGTATTCGAGGTGGGCCTGGCCGCGCGGATCGTTCAGGATGTGGCCCAGCTCATGGAACAGGGTCCAGATGATGAAGCCGTCGGTGTGCTGCCTTCCGGTCTGCTGGATCATCGGCACCCGGCCGTCGATCCAGCGGGTGACGCCGTGCAGCGGGAACCTCGCAGGGGGTGGCACGATCTGCAGCAGGACCCCGGCGCGGGCCAGGATGGCGGACAGATCCTCGAGCATTGAGGCGTCGGAGGTGGCGGCGCGGCTTCGAAGCTCGGGGAGGAGTGCGCGAAGGACCGCCTCGTCGTAGTTGGTTCCACGTGCTCGTTCGTGGGCCTCGGTGAGTTCACCCGCCCGGAGCCAGGCGGCGAGCAGATCGACGTCGACATCCTTGGCCGACTCCTTCAGCGCCGCCAGCTGGAACTCGCCGCGGAAGTGGTCGGCGACGACCTCGCGGTAGGCGGATACCGTCCCGCACTGGTGGAACCTCAACAGGTCGGCCACCAACCGGGCCGGCTCGCGTGCCGAGGCCGTCGTGATGCCGAGGAGCCGCATATACGCGCCCAGCTCCCTCGGGACGAGGCCGGCGTCGGCGGCCAGCGACGAAGCGTCCTGCAGGCGCGCCAGATCGGTCCGATACAGGGCCTCGAGGCGGGTCCAGGAGTCGGCCGCGGTGCCCGTGACCCGCTCCAGCTGGATGGCCGCCTCGGGAGTGATGGGAGCGCGGCCGCCGACGATCTCGTTGACGCGCTTCCGGCTCCAGCCGAGCCGGTCGGCGAGCTGCTGCTGCGTGTGCCCGGTCTCCTCCAGCCACTCGGCCAGGTACTCACCGGGCGCGACGGCGTAATCGGTCTCCATGTCTCCTCCCTCCGACAGCGCGTCTGCCGTCGCATCTCCCGCTCGTTGGTGCAGAGCCGCTCCAGGTGCCTGGAGCGATAGCTCAGCATCATCGTATATAACCTATTACGTTACATGATGACTGGCGTGTCAAGCTGGGGTCCGAGCCGGGCGGGGATGGACGGGGACGAGGCATGCAATACAGGTATCAGTGGGCACTGACACCGGCGCGACGGTCGGGGGAGCCATCCTCCTGCTGTGGTCGAGTCGGCGGCCGTGGCCGATGGAGCCTGGCGCGACGGTTGAGGCCTACTCCCCCGTGGGCCCTTCGGCGGCTGGCGTCTCGACGTTACATGTAACATGGGGGAATGGCTGTCAAGGAGCGGGTGAACGATTACCGACGTCGCATGCGCGAGCGTGGGTACCGACCGGTGCAGGTTTGGGTGCCGGATGTGCGCTCCGAGCAGTTTGCCGCCGAGGCGCATCGACAGGCCGCATTGGTTGCATCGGCCGACCGAGGCGGCGACGATCAGGACTTCATCGAGGCCGTGTCC
>JBDHZH010000073.1:0-14602 GCA_039811745.1 Arachnia sp. | reverse complement strand
GAAGTACGGGGCACTACTCGACCAGCGGAAGTACGGGGCACTACTCGACCCGCGGAACCACACATCCGCTGATCGAGTAGCCGACGAGGGACGAGGAGGCGTGTCGAGATCCGGTGACGGTCCGCGCGGACTTGGTCGGGGTCTCGACACGTGCCCGGCTCCTTCGTCGCGGGGCACTACTCGACCAGCGGAACTTCGGCTCCTTCGTCGCGGGGCACTACTCGACCAGCGGAACTTCGGCACCTTCGTCGCGGGGCACTACTCGACCAGCGGAAGTACAGGGCACTACTCGACCAGCGGGAACCCTCACAACCGCTGATCGAGTAGGCCGCGAGGGACGAGCGGCCGTGTCGAGATCCGGTGACGGTCCGCGCGGACTTGGTTGTGGTCTCGACACGTGCCGGGCTCGTTCCTCGCCGGGCACTACTCGACCAGCGGAAATACGGGGCACTACTCGACCAGCGGGGAGGGGGTTCGACCAGCGTCGGAGAGGGCCCGCCAACAGGCAGAGCCCAAGCGCCGGGGGCGGTGTCGGGGTCGGGGATCAGGGCGCGTAAAGATCTTGAAAACCGACCCCAGCCACACCACCACAACCACGACGAACCCACCCACAACGTCGGCGCCATGAGCCCCGACCCCGACACCGACCGCAACAGAAGACACCCCGGCCGCCGGTGGTCTCGACCGTCGTGCCGGGCTCCTTCGTCGCCGGGCACTGGCTCGACCAACGGTGGTGGGGGCCGCCTCGGGGGCCTGGTTCGACCAACGGTGGTGGGGGCCGCCTCGGGGGCCCGGCTCGACCAGCGTCGGGGTGCGGGGTCGAACCTGCGGGGCGTTGGCTCAGCGGATGCTGACCTCGTTGATCTGGGCCATGAAGCGCTTCTCCTCCACCTGCGGCAGCTTCGTCAGGTACACCAGCACGAACCGTGACGTGGTGGCGGCATCCGGCTTCAGCGTCACCTCGACGGGAGCGTCGTCCTGGGCGGCGACCTTCACCCACTCGGACTGCGACGCCATCGGCGCCACCGTCACGTCGGCGTTCTTCGGGACCCTGATTTCGACGGAGGTGCCGGCCGCCTGGAACAGCACGTCCACCTGGGAGATGAGCCGGGGCTCGCCGAGGTCGAGGACGATGCCGACGCCGGGCTTCAGGCCGCCCAGGTCCGGGCGGTTCTTGTAGCGCATGGTGGGCCAGCCGGTCGCAGGGTCGCCGTCGAACGCGAGCGGGACGGCGCTCGGGTTCTCCTCGCCGTTGCCGCCGTCTGCGGCGGGGTCGAAGTCGATGCCCTTGACGATCTTGAACGGCCCGTCGGGCGACCCCGTCGCACTGGGCGACGTGGCGGACTGGCCCGCCGTGCTCTGGTCACCCGAGGAGGCTCCCGCACCGGACTGCTGCCTTGCGCTGTTCACGGCGGAGATCACCAGCCACAGGATCAGTGCGACGATCGCCAGCGTCGTGGCGATCCACAGTGCCGCCTTCCGGGTTCGGGCCCGCTGCGACATCGCTGGATGGTCCCCGTCCGGTGAGCCCGGGGCCCCGGCAGGCTGCGCCTGCGGGGCATACCTTGACGGGGACACCGGCTGCGGCGCGTACGGGGGCACAGGTTGGGATGGGGGCTTGGCCATGGTCGGGGACGCCGGCTGTGACGCGTCCGGGGGCACAGGCTGGGAGGGGTGCTTGGCCATGGTCGGGGACGCCGGCTGTGACGCGTACGGGGGCATAGGCTGCGGCGCGTACGGGGGCACAGGCTGGGGCGTGTTCTGCCGGGCCTGCTGCGAGGCCGGGTGGGGGGCCGGGTTCCAGGAGTCGTCCGGACCGGCGTCGCGCGGGGCCTCGAATGCGAAGTCCATGGACGACGGCACCGGCCGGGGTGCCGGTTCCTGCGACCCCGGGGTGCCGGTTCCGGGCGCCAGGCGGCGTTCCAGCATCGCCTGGGCGCTCTGCCCGCCGAGGAACTGGCCGAGCGCCGTCGACAGCTGGGAGGCGGTCGTGATGCGGCTGTCCGCGGCGGCGCCACGGTCGGTGAGGGTGGCGCTGACTATCCGGTCCAGGAGGGGTGGGACGCCGCCCCGGACGATGTGCGGACCCGCCGGTTCCCCGGCGATGACGGGCGCGGCCTCCAGGCCGTATGCCGCTCCGCCCGGCCATCGCTGCACCAGCGACGCATACAGGACGGCGGCGAGTCCGCGGACATCCCTGGATTCCTTCAGATGCCAGGCGGTGGCGTCGTCGGTCGGGTCGGAGACCTGTTGGGCCGAGAAGCTGAGCAGACGGGCGTCTCCGCTGGTAGCGATCATCACCTGGTCGGGGTTGACGTGCTCGTGGAACAGGCCCTGTGCGTGCTGGCCCGAGAGGGCGTCGGCGAGTTCGCGGGTCACCCATGCCGCCTCCACCGGGGTCAGGGGCCCTGCGCCGAGCAGCTTGGTGAGCGACCGGCCTTCGACGTACTCGCACACGACGACCGCCCCGACCGGGGCCTCGGCCGGCGGGAAGTCGATCGCGTCGAGGACCCGGACGAACCGCGAGTCCGTGGCCAGCGCCGCCCCGCGTGCGGCCGCGATGGCGGCTGGGATGCGGTCGTCCCCCGCGGGCAGGACGTGCAGGACGACGTCCCTGGACAGCACCAGGTCGTGGGCTCGCCACGTCTCGACGCCGCGGGTGCGACGAAGCAGCTCGTCCGTACGGTACCGGGTCTCCAGCAGCTGTCCCTGCTCGCACACGCCCGGCGTCCCGGCCTCGGATGTCTCCTCCGGAGGCCGTGTGAAGGGCTCCCAGACGTAGGTGTCGTCGATGGCGGTGTTGACGTCGAGGGCCGCCGCCATGTCGTCCTCCGGCGGCACGAGCCCGGCGCGGAAGTCGTGGGGTCCATCGTCCGTGATGACTGGCGTCAGCTCGGTCGGCATCAGGTCCTCGAAGAGGGAGGCGGACGGCTGCGGAGCGACGGCGGTTGTTGCCGGGCCGGTGTCGCTGCGGGCGCCGCTCTCCGCAGCCTTGGCGCCGGGCTTGGCGGCGCCCCTGCGGCGCAGCACCAGGTTGAGGAGGTCGTGCATGTTCTCGAATTCGCGGATGTGCAGCAGCTTCCCGCCGCCGTAGTAGCCGGCGCCGATCAGGGCGAGGCCGACGGTGATCGCCACCGCGTTGCCGATGATGCCCGTCCCGAGCCACCCGATGATGGCGATGGAGGCGAAGTAGGCGACGACGCCACCGACGAGCGCACCGAGCGACAGCCGGATGGTGTGCATCAGCGTGGCCATCCCGATGAGGTCGGGGACGCGCTTGCGCAGGTAGTGCCAGCTGAGGAACACGCCGACGACGTAGGCCAGCGAGTAGGAGAGGGCGAGCAGCGCCGCGACCACGCCCGGGTCCTGCGTCAGGCGGACCAGCCCGAGCGCGAGGCCGGCGTTGATGGCGGCGATGATGCACTGGAGCCAGAACGGCGTGCGGGTGTTCTCGAGCGCGTAGTAGGTGCGTAGGCACACGAACTGGATGGTGAACGGCACCAGCCCGACGGCGAACGCCATGAGCGTCCAGGCCACCATGCCGGCGTCGGTGCTGCCATGGCCGTGCCCGAACAGGAGCGCCGAGATGGGCCCTGCGAGTGCGAAGAAGCCGACCGCGGACGGCACGAGCAGGATGAGCGCGAGGCGCATGGTCTTCGTCGCCTCCGCCGCCACGCCGGGCAGGTCGCCCGCGGCCGCCAGACGGGACGCGTTCGGCAGCATCGCCGTAGTCAGGGAGACGGTGATCAGCGAGTGGGGGAGGATCCAGATGAGGTGGGCGTTGGAGTAGACGTTGATGCCGCTGCCGGCGCCGGTCGCCGTCGCGGAGGTGCCGAGGCGGGTGACGATCAGCAGCGCCAGCTGGTTCACGGCGACGAACCCGATCGTCCACTTGGTCAGGGAGAAGGTGTGACCGAGCCCGGTGCCCTTCAGGTCGAACCTTGGCCGGAACCTGAAGCCGACCCGCCGCAGGTAGGGGAGCAGGACGATGGTCTGGGTCGCGATCCCGACGGTGCTGCCGAGGCCGAGCAGCCACAACTGGCCGGTGGTGAACGCCGCGGCGCGGTCGCCTCCGGTGCCCCAGACCACCAGGTACAGACCCATGACGAGGATGGAGATGACGTTGTTCGCGATGGGGGCCCACATCATGGGGCCGAACCGGTCGCGCGCGTTCAGGACCTGGCCGAGCAGGAAGAACGCGCCGTAGAAGAAGATCTGCGGCAGCGTCAGATAGGTCAGCATGACCATGGACGCGTACTGGTCGGCCAGTTCGGGGGCCCGCCACGAGTCGGAGGAGTACATCGCAGTGATCAGGGGCGCGCCGATGGTGGCGACCACGGCGACCACGCCGACGATCAGCATGAACGCGGTCATGATGCGGTTGGTGTAGGCCTCGCCGCCGTCGGGGTCGTTCCTGATGGCGCGCACGATCTGGGGCACCAGGACGGTGTTGAGGGCGCCGCCCGCGAACAGGATGTACAGCGAGTTGGGCACCATGGTGGCCAGCGCGAGCATGTCGGCCTGGCGGGTGCCGTTGCCGAGGATGAACGCCACCATCATGACCCGCACGAGCCCGAGTGCCCGCGACACGAGGGTTCCGGAGGCCATGAGGGCGCTCGCGGACACCAGTTTCTTCGTGGTCGAGACGTTGCTGGTCAACTGGACTCCTTCCGGGCCCGTCCGGATTGGACGGCCCTGATCCGGGCGAACGTGCCACCGAGCACCACTGCACCCGAGACGATGATGACGATCCAGGCGACTCGCCCGAGGTCGGTCGCGGTGATCTCGATGGGCACGATCTCCCCGAATGGTGTGCCGCCCGTCGTCTCCAGCTGGGCGTGCACGGTCACGATCCCGTTCGCCCTCGCCTCCGGGACGACGTTCAGGGTCTGGCTCTCGCCGGGACGGATGGTGATGGGGGCCGTGTCGGGGACGCGCAGCCGCTGGGGGGCCTCGCTGTCGAACGTCAGCGCGACGGTGACGGGAACCGGCAGGCCGTTGGTGATGGAGACGGGGAACTCGTTGGTGCGCGACCCCATCACGAACTGCTTGGCCGCCGAGATCGTGACCTTGCTCGGGTCCAGGTCGGCGACGGGGTGCGCCTGGACGTAGGCCAGCGCCTCGTCCTGGCTGGTGAACGACGACGACCACGCCTTGGCAGCCATCAGGTCGAGCGTGTCCCGGGAGTCGATGCCCGTCAGTTCGTACAGGAAGTCGGCCTCCCCGGCCAGGCCGTCGATCCTGGCCGTGAGCTGCGGCCAGGCGACGGGCTCGGCGGCGACGGGCAGGAGGGCGATCGGTGCGTCGGTGTGTGGCACCGGCACGACGCGGTGGTGGGCGCCCAGGGGTCCGACGGCGCGGATGTCGGCCTCGTCGCGTAGCAGGTACACGCGGGGCGCCGGCGCCAGGAACTCCTCGGCGAGCCTGCGGCCCATCGTCTGCGCCTCGTTCGTGTTGTCGCCGGGGCCCATGCCGGGCAGCACGGCCGACGACACCCCGATCAGGGTGGTGCCGTCACCCTCGGCGTTGTCCGCGAACGCCGTGCCCGTGCCGGCGGCGGCCAGCGCGGCCACGAGCTGCTCGGTGGCCATGCCGCCGAGGTCGACGGCGGCCGGTGCCGTTGCCAGCAGACCCGGGACGGTGGCCGCTGCGCTCCGGTCGAGGACCTCGCCGAGGACCCCCTGCGCCTGGGCGCGGGGGAGTGCCGGGTCGCCGTAGGGCAGCCTGAGCGCGCGCCCGTGAACGGCCAGCGCGCGGACTCGGTCCACCCATGCCGCAGCCGCGGGGCGGCCGGCCATGGTCTGCCCGCCGACGGTGTGTGTCACCGAGAGTGCCTCCGCCTCGGCGACAAGGGACGGATCCACGAGCACCGTCCCGCCGGTGCGTTCCGCGGCGCCGAGCAGCTGGTCGAGCCTGCGGGTCAGTTCGTCGAGGAGGCTCTCGTCGACGAAGTCGCCGCCGGCGAGCCGTGTGGGCCTGGCGGTCAGCGACGCCACCACGGAGATGGGTACCTGCTTCGCGCTCGCCAGGGCGAGGATGCGGCCCCGGCCGACGGTGGAGCGTCCGGTCGCGCCGTCGGGGATACCCCGGACCTGGACGCCGAGGAGGTAGACGGCCTCCGGCGTCGGCAGCGCGAGTTGGGCGATCGTGGCGCGGACGCGGAACTCGGCGCTGGCGCCGGGCTCGAGCCATTCGTCGCGGGTGATGACCTGGACGTTGCCGGACTCCTCGTCGTTCGGCATCGTCCGCTTCCCGATGGGCCTGTCGGCGGGCAGTGCCAGGGTCGAGGCGAGCCCCTCCCGGGTGGTGATCGCCTCGGATGACTGCCAGAAGTTGACCGCCACGAACCTGACCCTGGTCTGCGACGTGTTGACGAGCGTGCCCGCCAGCTCCACGACCTGGTCGGGCGCGGCGAGGTCGAGGACGGGCGTCGAGATGGAGGTGATGGAGACGTCGATGAGGCCGCCGTCGTCGGCCCGGGCCTCCGGGGCCGCTACCCCGAGCGCGACCACCACCAGCAGCGCCGCGATCAGGGCGCGCAGGCAGTGTCGGACGGCGGTCACCGAACCATGGTAGTTGGCGCGGATACCGACGCCCGGGAGGCGGGCGCCCGGAGCAGCGGCCGCGCCGGGCGCGAGATCAGGCAGGACGGGCCGCCCACCAGTCGAGGAGCACCTGCCGGATCTCGTCAGGGCCGGTCGGGCCGTGCTCGAGGCGGTGCTCCAGCAGGAACGCGTAGGCCTCGCCGACGGCGCGGCCGGGCGGGATGCCGAGGATCTCCATGATCTGGGTGCCGTCGATGTCGGGGCGCACCGCGTCCAGCTCCTCCTTGGCGGCCAGTTCGTCGATGCGCCACTCCAGTTCCTCGTAGGCGCGGCGGAGGTTCGTCGCCTTCTTCTGGTTGCGGGTGGTGCAGTCGGAGCGGGTCAGGATGTGGAGCCGTTCGAGGTCGTCGCCGGCGTCGCGGACGTAGCGTCGGACGGCCGAGTCGGTCCACTGGCCCTCGCTGTAGCCGTGGAAGCGCAGGTGCAGCTCGATCAGCCGCGCCACGGTCTTGACGACGTGCGTGGGGTAGCTGAGCGAGCGCAGCCGCTTGGCGGCCATCTTGGCGCCGACGACGTCGTGGTGGTGGAAGGTCACCTTCCCGCCCTCGAAGCGGCGGGTGGCGGGCTTGCCGATGTCGTGCAGCAGCGCCGCGAGCCTGCCGATCAGGTCCGGTTCGTGGCCGCGGGCCTTCTCCAGGCCGATGCTCTGCTCGACCACGGTCAGCGAGTGCTGGTAGACGTCCTTGTGGCGGTGGTGTTCGTCGACCTCGAGTTTCAGCGCGGGCAGCTCGGGGAGGATGTGGTCGGCGATGCCCGTGCGCACGAGCAGGTCCAGCCCTTGGCGCGGGGAGTCGGTGAGCAGCAGGCCGGACAGCTCCGCCTGGATGCGTTCCGCAGACACGATCATGATGCGGCCCGCCATGTCCTTCATGGCGGCCTCGACGTCGTGCGCGACCCGGAACCCGAGCCTGGATGCGAACCTGGCGGCGCGCATCATGCGCAGCGGGTCGTCGGAGAAGGAGAGTTCGGGGGCCGCAGGGGTGCGCAGGACGCCGTCGGCGAGGTCCTGCAGGCCGCCCCACGGGTCGATGAACTCGCGCGTGGCGACGTCGACGGCCATGGCGTTGACGGTGAAGTCGCGCCGCACCAGGTCGCCCTCGAGGGTGTCGCCGAAGTCGACGGAGGGCTTGCGCGAGTCCTCGTCGTAGGAGTCGGCGCGGAAGGTGGTGATCTCGATGACCCAGCCGGTGTCGCCTTCGTGTTTCAGGGCGCCGATGGTGCCGAAGGCCCGGCCGACGTCCCACGTGGTGGGTGTGTACCGCGCCAGCAGCCGCTCGGTGACCTCGGGGCGCGCGGACGTGGTGAAGTCGAGGTCGTGCCCGAGGCCGCCCAGCAGCGCGTCGCGCACCGAGCCCCCCACCAGGTACAGGCTCTCGCCCGCCTCGGCGAACAGCCTCCCGAGTTCGTCGACGACGCCGGAGATGCGCATCAGCGCATCGACGGCGTTCCTCTGGGCTTGGGTGAGACTGGGCACGGCACGACATTCTACGTGGCGCACGTTGGGACTCCCATTCGCCGGTTCCCCCGATCCTCTGGCGTGTCGTCCCCGAATGTGCTTTGGTGGGTTGCGGAGGGGGGCCTCATGGGTGTGAAGCATTCCGTCGCAAGGGCAGCGGCCGTTGTGGTGGCCTTGGCGCTGCCCGTAGCCGGTTACTTCCTCGGGGTCAGGCCCGGTGAGATCGACGCCACGCCGCTGCTGGCAGAGCCCGAGCCCGCACAGTCCATGCAGGCGGTGGATGCCTCGACGGTCCTGCCCGAATTCGCCCTTCGCCTGGCCTTCGCCGGAGCCGAGCCCGGGATCGTGCCGACGGGCCTGCCGGTGGCTCCCGTCGCAGAGGAGTCCGTCGCGACCATCGCGGACGTCGCGGCCGCTTTGGCAGGGGGAGCCGGCGTCTCGGAGCCGAGGTCCGGCTCGGGTTCGGTGCGTTCGATCTCGAGCGCAGGCGGCGGTGGCGGCATCCTGGCCTACCCGGTGAACGGGCGGATCACCTCGCGGTTCGGGACGCGGTTCCATCCCATCCTGAAGACCTGGAAGCTCCACACCGGCCTTGACTTCGCGGCCCCGTGCGGCACCCCTGTCGGGGCGTCCGCAGCCGGCGTCGTGACCCGCGTCGGCTGGGCCGGCGGCGACGGAATGCAGGTGCGGATCGACCACGGCACGCTGGCGGGTCGCCCCGTCGTCACGACCTACAACCACCTGTCTGCCGTTGGGGTGCGGGTCGGGCAGTCGGTCGATCGGCTGCAGGGCGTCGGGCTGGTCGGCAACACCGGCTACTCCACCGGATGCCACCTCCACCTCGAGGTGATCGTGAACGGGATGTTCACCGATCCCGAACCCTGGCTCGGGGGCAACCCGTCTGCCCCGGTCTACGGCCTCGGCGAGACGATGACCCCTCCGGTTTCCACACTCGATCCCACCGCGAGCGCCGGTCCGTCCGACACCTCGACGCCGTCGCAGACCGGGTCCTCCTCCACCGGCACCTCGACGCCGTGCCCGGGCGGACCCTCGCAGTGCCCGGCCACCTCCGATGGCCCTTCGGCCTCCGGCAGCCCATTGGATCCGGGCAGCCCTTCGGCGTCCGGCAGCCCGTCGGATCCGGGGAGCCCCTCGGCGTCCGGCAGCCCGTCGGCCCCCGGCAGCCCGTCGGCCCCCGGCAGCCCGTCGGATCCGGGCAGCCCGTCGCCGAGCCCTTCGGAGGCCCCGGCGACGTCGGTGACCCCGACCACCCAGGCACCGCCCACCACCCAGGCCCCGCAGCCGACCACCGAGGCGCCGCCCACGACCGAGGCCCCGCCGACCACCCAGGCCCCGCCGGAGACCACGGCCCCGGAGACCACCCGGACCACCCAGGCACCGCCCCCGACGACCCAGGCCCCGCCCGAGACGTCCGCCGCCACCGCATCCGAGACCACGACCGAGTGACCGCCCCCGCCGGGGCTTGGGCATGATGGGGGGATGACTTCCCAGATCGTGGAGCGCGGGGCGATGGTCCTGCTGGTCGTCGTCCTGGCGCTGGTGCTCCGGTTCATCCTCGTGTTCACCATCAAGCGGGTCACCAAGGGCCTGATCGCGCAGCAGGTGCCCGAGCCGGAGGAGGACCTCGGCTCGAAGGCGAAGTGGTTCCTCGCCAGGGCCAGCGGCCTCGCGCACGAGCGGCACCGGCAGCGCGTCAGCACCCTGGGATCGCTGCTGCGCAACATCGTCGACATCACCATCGCCACGGTCGCAATCCTCACCGTCCTGGCCATCGTCGGGGTGCCAATGACGCCGCTGCTGGCCTCCGCCGGTGTCGGCGGCGTCGCGATCGGCTTCGGGGCGCAGTCGCTGGTGAAGGACTACATCTCCGGCGTGTTCATGCTCGCCGAGGACCAGTTCGGGATCGGTGACTTCATCCAGGTCGGCGACCTGAAGGGCACGGTGCTGCAGGTGACGCTCAGGGTCACGAAGATCCGCGACGAGGCGGGAGCCGTCTGGTACATCCGCAACGGCGAGATCCTCCGACTCGGGAACGCCTCGCAGGGTTATGTCGCGGCCGGGGTCGACGTCGAGGTGATGCTGGACGAGGACCCCGCCAGGGTGGGCGACGTCCTGGGTGGCGCGGTGGCGGGCATGGAGAACGAGCCGGAGTGGGAGCACGTGCTGATCGCGCCCCCGAAGGTGCTCGGCGTGCAGTCGATGGGGGCTGAGACGATGACGTTCAGGGTCGCACTCAAGGCGGAGAACGGCCAGCAGGGCGCGCTGCTCCGGGAGGTGCGGATGCGATGCCTGGCCGCGTGCCGTGAACAGGGCGTCCGGTTGCCCGTTTGAACGCTGCCTTGCCCGATCTCCTACGCTTGTTCCCATGTGGTCGCAGGTACACGGGCTCGAACTGCACCGGCATCCTTCATGATGCCGTCGGTGGGCGTGCCGTCCTGCGCAGGGAAGATGGCAGAGGGAATCCATGGCTGAGAAGAAACCGAAGCGCGCCGCCAAGAAGGGGCGCGGGCGCCGGATCTGGGGCAGGATCGGGATCGCCGCGCTCGTCGCGTTCCTGATCGTCGGGCTGTCCGGGGTGGGGGCGTTCATCTTCCTCTACGCCACCACGGCGCTGCCCGACCCGAACAAGGACTTCACCACCAACACCACGTTCCTGTACTACAACGACGGCACCACCCAACTCGGGTCGCTGGCCGTCCAGAACCGTGTGACGCTCGCCTACGCGGACATGCCGCAGGTGATGAAGGACGCCGTCGTCGCGGCCGAGAACCGCACCTTCTGGGACGATCCCGGGTTCTCCGTCAGGGGCATGGCGCGCGGCGTCAAGAGCATCCTGACCGGCGGCGAGCTGCAGGGCGGCTCGACGATCACGCAGCAGTACATCAAGATCCTGTACCTCGACTCCGAGCAGACCGTCTCCCGCAAGGTCCGGGAACTGATGCTGGCCATCAAGATGGGCCGGGAGGTGCCGAAGGAGCAGATCCTGGAGGGCTACCTCAACACCATCTACTTCGGGCGCGGCGCCTACGGCATCGAGGCGGCGTCGAAGTCGTACTTCCTGAAGCCGGCCTCCGAGCTGACGCTGCAGGAGGCGGCGGTGCTGGCCGCGATCCTGAACAACCCGGCCGGCTTCAACCCGTCGGGCGGGCAGAAGAAGCTGGACAAGCTCTACGGCCGCTACCAGTACGTGCTGGACGGCATGCTGGAGATGGGCAAGATCACCAAGGCCGAGCACGACGAGGCGATCAAGGCGTTGCCCGAGTTCCCGGAGGTGCCGGTCAACAACCGCTACGGCGGCCCGAAGGGTTTCCTGATCAAGCAGGTCGAGGACGAACTCTCGAACCTCGGCTTCTCCGATGCGGAGATCGCAGGCGGCGGCCTGAAGGTGGTCACGACCTTCGACAAGAAGATGCAGGATGCGGCCGCCGAGACGGCGCAGAAGTACACCGCCCAGGCGGCCGCCGACGCGAAGACCCCGCAGGACCCGGCCCAGCTGCACGTCGCGATCTCCAGCGTCGACACCGCAACCGGCGGGGTGCTGGCAATGTACGGCGGGGCGGACTACGTGCAGAACTCCCGCAACTGGGCCACCACCCCCCGCGCCGCGGCCTCCACCTTCAAGGCGTTCGCCGCCGTCGCCGGCCTCCGCAACGGGTTCAACCTGAACAGCGTCCTGAACGGCAACACGTTCACGCCCAAGGGTGACCAGAAGCCGATCCGCAACGAGTTCAGCATGCAGTACGGGCCGGTGACGCTGCGCAAGGCCATCGCCGACTCCATCAACACCGCCTTCGTCGACATGATCCAGCAGATCCCCTCCGGACCCGACCAGGTCATCAAGGCCGCGAACGACGCCGGCGCCCCAACGGGCCCCGGCTGGGACGCCAACAACCGCATCGCGCTGGGCGCCGCCGAGGTGAGCCCCACCGACATGGCCAACTCGTACGCCACGTTCGCCGACTCCGGCAACTTCAAGGCCACCCACGTCGTGGCGAGCGTGCAGAACCTCAAGGGTGAGACCGTGTACAAGGCGCAGCCACAGCGAGTGCAGCGGATCGACGTCAACGTGGCGGCCGATCTCACCAGCGCCCTCACCAGCGTCGTCACGGAGGGCACGGGCAAGCGGGCCTCCGAGCTCGGCAGGCCCGTGGCCGGCAAGACCGGCACGAACGGCGTCGGCGATGCCATCACATCGGCATGGTTCGTCGGCTACACCAAGCAGATCGCAACCGCAGTCATGTACGTGGCCGGGGACGGCGGCAACGACGACCTCGACCCCTACCGCAGGCCCCAGGACAAGACGTTCTTCGGCTCCAGCTACCCGCTGATGACCTGGGTCGACTTCATGAAGACCGCCTCCGACGGCATGCCCGTGCTGCCGTTCGACCCGTCGCTCAGCTCGCCCAGCCCGTCACCCTCGCCCACGCCGTCGCCAACGCCAAGCCCGACGCCGACGGAAACGGCCACCTCGGAGCCGCCCACGACCACGGCGCCCCCGATCACCGAGCCTCCGACCACACCGTCCCACACCGGCAAGCCGACGCCGACCAAGACCCCTCCCGGCAAGCCGGAACAGACGCCGTCGACCACCGCCGAACCACAGCCGACCACGACGTGACCAACGCGCTGCTGCCCGGGCTCGGGGGGCCCCTCGGGCAGCACGCCCGCGCCCGGGGGCCCTGGTTCGACCCGCTGCCGTGGACGCTGCTCAGCGCGACCACCCTCTACCTCGTGCTGGTGCTGCGGCAGATCCCGTGCGTGCAGACCGACGCCACGAACGCCGTCAACGCGTTCATCCGCCTCTGCTACTCGGACATCCCCGTCGCCTACACGCAGCACGGGTTCGGCACGGGGGTGCCGGCGTTCGGCGGCGGCGAGATGTTCTACCCGCCGGTGCTCGGGGTGGTGGTGCTGTTGACGGTGCGCCTGACGGCGGCCCTCGGCGCGGAGATCGCCCCCGACGCGTCGCTGCAGACCCAGCTCGACGGCGCCCAGGTGTTCTACGGCATCAACATGGTGCTGCTGTTCGCCGCGTTCCTTGCCTGGGTGCTGTCGGCGATGCTGCTGGGCCGCGGCTCCCGCGGCGGCCGGGTCAGGTCCTGGGACGCGCTGATCGTGGCGTCGTCGCCGATCGTCCTGGCCGCCGGCCTGATCAACTGGGACCTGCTGCCCATCGGGCTCTCCGCCTTCGGGCTGGCGTTGCTGGTGCGTGGCCGGACGTTCGAGGGCGCGGTCGTCGTGGGTCTGGCCGCCGGCGCCGGGCTGATGGCCTTCGGCGTCGCCGTCGCCGTGGTGGCGCACCTGGCGCTGGGCGGGCGCCGCCGCCAGGCCCTGACGTTCGCCCTCACCTCTCTGGCCGTGTGGGTGGTGGTGCACGTGCCGCTCCTGCTCTCCGACGCCGGCCCGGTGCGCACCTTCTACGCCAAGCAGATCGGCGCCGAGGCGACGTACGGGTCGGTGTGGTTCCTGCTCCAGCGCCTCGGCGTCGACGTCCGCGCCGCCGGGAACCTCGGATTCATGCTGCTGGTGCTGTTCCTGCTGCTCCTGCTCGCCTTCTGGTACGTGCGTGGTGTGCAACCGACGCTCGGCGCCTGCGTCGGCATCGTCGTCTTCTCGTCCGTACTTGTCGCCCCGGGCTTCACGCCGCAGACGGGGCTGTGGCTGCTGTTCGCCCTGGTGCTGGCCGGCCCCCGCCGGTCCCGGCTGATCGCGCTGACCGTGGTGCAGCTCGCCTACTATCTCGCCGTCTGGGGCCTGCTGGCGGGCCACCTGACGCTCGCCCGCGGCGGGCCGGAGGGCCTGTACTACCTTGCCATCCTCGCCCACGTCGGCGTCGGCGGCTGGCTGCTGTATGAGTTCCTGGGGCAGGGCAGGCGCGTCTCCCACGGTGGCCTGGCCGGCAACTCTCCCTGAGCCAGCCGAGGCGACGCCGGGCGAGCGTCGGTCGCGCCTCTTTCCCAGTTGGTCGAGCCGGCGAGCGCGCCTCATCCACCGTTGGTCGAGCCGGCGAGTGCTCTGCTTCTCCGCTGGTCGAGCCAGCGAGCGCGCCTCATCCACCGTTGGTCGAGCCGGCGAGCGCTCTGCTTCTCCGCTGGTCGAGCCAGCGAGCGCCCTGCTTCTCCGCTGGTCGAGCCAGCGAGCGCCCTGCGCGAGCGACGGTCGAGACCCCGGGCGCGTCCTGGGGTGCCGGGGTGGTGGTCTGTTGTGGTCGGTGTCGGGGTCGGGGCTCATGGCGCCGTTGTGGGTGGGTTCGTCGTGGTTGTGGTGGTTGGTGAGGGGTCGCGTTTCAAGATCTTTACGCGCCCTGACCCCCGACCCCGACACCGCCCCCGACGCTTCGGCTCTGCCTGTTGGCGGGCCTTCTCCGACGCTGGTCGAGCCCCTTCCCGCTGGTCGAGTAGTGCCCCGTATTTCCGCTGGTCGAGTAGTGCCCGGCGAGGAACGAGCCGGGCACGTGTCGAGACCTCGGCCAAGTTCGCGGGGACCGTCACCGGATCTCGACACGCCTCCTCGTTCCTCG
>JBDHZH010000072.1:0-14610 GCA_039811745.1 Arachnia sp. | reverse complement strand
GTCATGGGGCACGTCGGTAGTGGGCGTTGCGGCCGGCGAGCTCGCCCCGGATCAACGTGCCGTCGTCCACGAGCCGATCCAGCACGCCACGGGCGCCGGCCTTCGAGAAGCCCGTCATCGCCGCGTAGTCGCCGGAGGTGATCCGGTCGTGGGTGGCCAGCCATGCCTCGGCGACCGCGGGAGCATCCAGTGGACCAGGGGTGAGATACCAGGCGACTCGCCGCCTGCGCAGCAAGTCCCGGTCCTCCGCGGTTCCCGACACGGTTCGCCGCGCCTGAGTGGAGAGCAACCAAGTGTCCTTGTAGGGCACGATCAACGGTTGGCCGTCAATCACACACTGCCAGGTCGTCTCCAGCGCTTCGACGGCTTCGGCCAACGACCGCTGCAGCACCACCGCCATCTGCTCACCCGTGGCGAAGGGGTGATGGAGCAGGGTGTGGACCACAAGCGCCACCTGAACGTCGCGCTGCCTCACGCTCGGCTGGATTCGCGACGTCAGCCGCATGATGGGGACGACGGGGCGCCCGCCGACCAGCCTGATCCGCACCCGGGGCCCCGGCTCCTCGGTCAGCTGGGGCGTGGGGTGGCCGAGGGTCACCATCTCCCGGTACATGCGGTCGACACCGATGCCCTGCTTGTCGACGAGCCCCAGCGCACGCACGGCGTCTGCCAGCGCCGGTGATCGGCTGTAGCGCTGCGTCAACGCATTGTCCTGAGTGACTCCTCCGACGAAGCCGCCGGGTGACACGACGGTGAGCGAAACGTCCTCCTCGACCCACGTCACGGCGGTGGCCTCCTGGAGATTCCAGTCGCGGTGGACGATCCCGTTCAGTACCGCCTCGCGAGCGGACCTCATGGGCAGTTCACGGATCGTTCGCTCGGCGAACTCCCCCGGGATGGTGACACGATCATTGGCCGCCTCGAGGAGGGTCTCGACGCGCTGGATCTGCTCCAACAGGCTCAGCCGGGCATGGGCGTCCTCGCGTGCGAGGACATCGCCCCCCTCGACATCGAGCCTGGTCCACGTCAACCACGGCCGCGGCGAAGGGCAGAACAGCAAGGCACCGGCCTGGGTCAGTTGCCCGTCAACGGTCACGACCCCGATCCGACGCAGCAAGTCCAGCGGCGCGGACCGGGCCAGATCCTGCCGCACGCTGTCCGCATCCTCCCCGCGCCCGAGATACTCGCGTGCTACCAGGAGGGCACCTTGTGTGACGTCCTCGGGCCCCAGCCCGCTTCCACCGGACATCGCATCCCATCCAGCACGGCCTTGCCGGTGAACCCACCATTCACCTCGATCGACCGGAACCGAAGCAGCACCCACCCGCCACCGGAGGCGATCGCCGGTGTCTTCAACGGGTTCTCGGGCCTCGGCGACGTAGATGACCAGCAGACGTATCCCCCGACGGTTGACCTCCTCGACGTCGGGGGCTATCTCGATGCGTCGATAGATCTGCTGCCGCAGCCACTCGGGGTCGAGGACCGTGCCTATTGCTTCTCCGGTACGGTTCTCGATCCCAACGATCAGTGCCCCGCCACCTGGGGTGTTGGCCATGGCAGCAACCTCATCTGCCAGTTGGTCGGCCGCCTTGGTGTTCTGTGTGGAGCCGGGCAGCAACACCCCGCCTGAGCCGCGTCGTCCGGCCTCTTCCTTGAAATCCACGCGCTGGCGCTCCAAGTCATCCGGGAGCAGGCCGGAGTCCAGGCTCCGCAGGCACGTCTCGACGGCCTCACGGACCCGCGCCCGGTCGGCAAGCAGTTCGGTACCAGGTCGAAAGGGAACCTTCACACGCTCATTCGTCACATGTTGCACTTTAACACCTCTCTAAAGTAAAAGTGCTGCGAGAATTGAGCCCACGGTTGCTCTTTGGGACGGCGGCCCCGGCCACACGTGCAGGATCCCACGACCCCGCCCGACGACTGCGCTACCCGACGCCTGCGCAGGCGCAACGAAGGAGCCCTCTCCCCCGCTGGTTGAGTCGCGGGCCCACCTGTCGGCGGGGTCCGCTCATGCGGGAAAATGGCCATCGGCCGCCAGTTCGCACGCTCGTGCACGCTATTTTCGGAGTAGCGTCGGCGCGTCGACGAACGAGCCCTCTCCCCCGCTGGTTGAGCGTCGGCGCGCGAGGCACGAGCCCGCCGACTGGTCGAAACCTCCCGAAGGTCCGCAGGGACCCTCACCAGGTCTCGACCGACGCGCGGCGCCGTGACAAAACGCGCCGACACGCCGGGGATTGTGCTCTGCAGGGCACGTTCCCCGGCGTGTCGATTCGATTTGTCAACCTCGGACCAGCGCATGCACGACACGTCTTCGTCGAGGTCGAAGCGCCCGGACCTACGCAAGACGTCCTGCACCTGATGGCCTCCCTCGGCCCGCCCTCATGGGCGGGACGCGCGCCAACCGTCGCCTGCAAGCCGGTATTCGACTGTGACGGGCCCGTAGGGGTCGCCGCCCACCTGGTCCGACGTGTAGTGCTCGGGATAGATGATGGACTCGGTCGTGATCACCGTGTCCCCGCGGAGTTGGGCATCGATGATCTGCCTGTCGGCCGGGCCGTACTCGTCTCCGGGCCCGGACGCCCCACCCATCAGCGTCGGTGCAACCTTCTCCAGCCGGTTGTCTGACGCCGGGGTCAGCACTGCGACGGACAGCAGGTTCGAGGATCTGCCTGCACAGCACGTCTCCGGCGGACTGCCGGCGCACTGCAAGGCCAGGACGACTTCGTCTCGGCCGTCGGCGTTCAGGTCTGCCCAGCCGAGGACTTCGGTGCCGATGATCCCGACGTCGGCGAAGGTCCCGTCGGATTCGTAGGCGGCACCCGCACCGTCCACCAACTGGATCGGCACCTTCGCCGACCAGCCCATGTCACCTGTCCAGCAGACGTCGCCCGGCAGCACGCTGTTCAGAAGAGCCTGGTTGGCCGGTCGTATCGGGGGTGTGACGAGCAGGTCGACGCTCCTGCGGTCCGTTCCTGCGATCTCGTTGATGATTCCGATCACCGAGGTGACCAGCAGCCCCGGAGCGGTGCCGATGGCGGCAAGCAGGAACTTGCCCAGCGAACTCAGACCGGGAACACTCCCGGCACATGTGAAGAACGCCTTTGCGAATGCACCGACGGACTCTCCGGACAGGCCGTCGGCCAGGGAAGAGTTGGTCCCGCCCACGTCGGCCAGGCACTGGAGGTTCCCGAGGGCCTCGATCGAGGTCAGGCCCAGTACGTCCAGCGTCCTGGCGAGGATCACCATCAGAAGCAGCCCGGGCTCCTGCCGGAAGCCGATGCGGACCGCCTCGGGCGCGCCGTCGAGGGCGAGGGTGGCACTCACCCCAGGGAACAGCCCGGTCACGCTGTCGCCGCCGGTCAAGCCGAGGGCCTCGGCGAACACGACGATGCCCGACGTGCTGACGCTCACCTCGGCGGGGGTGGTGGTTGCGCGGCCCTTGGGTGCGGTCGTGACGAGGTATGGCATCCCGATGGCCGGATGGGCGGTGATGACGAGGTTTCCGTCGTCGTTGCTGAGACACAGATGTGCCTCCGGGTAGGAGGTGACCTCGTACTTCGAGCCGGCCACCTCGACGGCCTTGTCGGTACACGCGGGGGCGGGCCACTCGAGCCCGAGCCCCTGCATGATGGCCGTGCGAACCTCCCCCATGGCCTTGCCGACGTCGATGCCCAGGATCCGGAAGCTGCTGAAGTGGTCTGCCGTCATCGAGAACGTGTTGCTCGTCTGGTCGTAGGTGCCGGTCAGGAACTGCTCGGTCCCGTCGGAACCGGTCGCCGAACCGAACAGCAGGAACTGCGACGCGACCGTGGAGGGGCCCGGACCGTCCTCGTCCAGCGGAACCGTGATCTGGACGGGTGCGGCCGGTTGCAGGTCACCCTCCAGCGTGATCTCCACCGCCGGGGACAAGGAGACCGTGCTCGAGGGGACGGCATCCTCGACAGAAGTCACCTTGACCGTTGCCCTCGTCCCGGCCGGTGCGACCCCCTTCGGGAAGATCACGACGGCCCGTCCGAGTTCGACGCGTTGAACCTCCGCGCCGACTCGGCCGCTCCATTCCGTCCGCTCCGACGAATCCAGCAGCGAACAGCCGGTCAGCAGGAGGGACAGCACCGTCAACACGATGAGCATGGTCCGCGAACGCATGCGGCCATCCAACCAGACAACAGTGAGCCCGGAGGCCGAATTTGCCCTCATGCCTGATGCCGTTGGCCCCCTCTTCGAGGCCTTCGTCTCCAGCGAGCTACCTATGCAGCGAGCCCGGAGCGACCACGACTACCAGCTGTTCCACTTCCGAGACCGCGACGGCGCCGAGGTCGACCTGATCATCGAACGCGACGGCCACCAGGTCCTTGCGATAGAAGTGAAGCTCTCCACCTCCATCTCCCACTCGGATGCCACCCACCTGAGCTGGCTGAAGAACGAGATCGGCGACCACGAGATCGATCGCATCATCATCAACACCGGACCATTCGCACACCGCCTCCCCCGACGGCACCGCCGTAGTCCCACTCGCCCTGCTCGGCCCCTGAAGCACCCTGGGGGCAGGGTCAAGCAGCGTTCCCTGCCGCTTGAACGCCGGGCGCGAAGTCGACACACGGAGGTTCCTGGCGAACGCGTCGGAGCGAGGGACTACCGGCCCAACACCGCCGTCAGCCTCCGACGATGCGGTAGCTCTGCTTGCTGCTCCTCCTGGGTCGAGTGGGGGCAACCAGGCCCCGGTCCTCGAGTTCGCGAAGGCGTCTGAGAACTGACTGATACCCCATGCCGAGGTGCTCAGCCAAGCCGCGCGACGTGGTGTGCCCGGCCTGGATGGCCTGGACGATGGTGTCAAGGTCCGCCTCGACGCCGACCTGCGCCGAAGCAGGTGTCGCCTGCAGACGGACGGGGAGCAGCAGTCGATCGACTTCCTCAACCAGTCGGTTGCTGGCGTAGCGCCTTCCGCCGGTTCGGATGCAAACTCCCCGCGCGACCAGATCACGGACCGCACGGCGGGCTTCCGCGTCGCTGACACCCCACGCGCGCAGCATCCCGACACTGGCTCGGCCGGAGCTTCGCATGATCGCCAGGGCGAGATGCTGGGCATCTGTGAGCTCAACGAGTCCAAGCCTCTCGATCCACTCGACCGTCGCAGGCCCCAACAGGGCCGTTCGCGGAACCGTGACGATGAGCCGGCCGGGCTCCGCGTCGAACTCTGGCGGCGACATTCCGGCCTTGCGCAAGGCTGCCACGGCGGTGACGAGCCCGGATCCACGGTTCTCGGCAACCGTCTCGCTTGGCCGATCGGGCAGCGGGACATCCGCGAGGAGCTTGGCGAGCGTCGCGTTGCGCGACTTCGACTCGATCCGCCCGGCGCCCAGCTGATCCACCGTGACGCCGCCGAAGAGGCCGCCGGTGCTCTTGACGACCAGCCTGTCCGGGTACAGCTCTATCTGGATCTGCGTTCCCCGGCTCTCAAGGCTGTAGTCGCGATGCATCAGGGCGTTGGTGACCAGCTCGCGAATGACCTCGGTGGGGTAGTCGTAACGATCCTCGCGACCCAGTCCGTGGACGATCGCGGCCCGGCTCATGTTCCGCCGCAGAACCGCCAGGACGTCATGGAGGATCGATGAAATCGGGCCGTCGACCGTGGCGTTGTCGAGAAATCGCTCTCCCTCCGGCCCGACCTCGCCCATTCGCACGGTGAGGAGAACGACGACGGACGCGAAGAGCTGGGGAAAGAACTGCTGCGGATAGATCCCCAGGCAGAGCAGGCCGGCCAGGGTGGGACGCGACACACCATCCAGATCCCGCACCGCACCCAGGCGTTTCAGCGCCGTGACCGGCTCGACACCTTCGAAGGCACGGGGCGACCTCTCCGCCGCGCGGCGCAGCACCTGCTCGATGAGACGTGGGTCGAGATCGTCGAGTGTGGCATCCGCCACGATCTCCTGATCGTCCAGCGGCTGGCCCCGGTTCGACAGAAGCTGGGTGACCTCGTACCGGCTCAGGCGCCGGTCGCCGTCGCCGCCGCGGATGAAGGACCCGTTGTACTCACCACGATCGGTCACGAAGCACGGTTTGTCGACGGGATCGATCTCCTCCACGTCGAGACGGACAACCTGAGCCCCCTCGAAGTCGATGACCTCAATGGCGGTCCGAATGGGTGGTGTCACCTTCTGATGGCAAGCGTCCGCCAATGCGTCTCGGATCTTCGACACGCTGAAACCGACGGCAGGAAGGAGCCCGTCCTCATCGAGGCCAAGCAGCAGCGTCCCGCCATCGCCGTTCGCGAACGCACTCAACGTCTCCACGACAGTCTTCGGCAACCCGCCAACGGCGGCCTTGACCTCGACCTCGGTTGACTCCAGCCCAAGCCGCCGGAGCCGCTCGATCACCCCGATCAGGCTCCGCTCCGACACTCTCACACCAACTCTCTCAGACACTATCGTCATCTCTAGCACCTGAGATCGGCTCTGCTTCGAGAGTTGCCACGCCTGCAGTGGCCGAGTCGAGGATCTTCGAGTGGTCGGTTGCGGATGCCGTCGCGGCGCCGAAGGTACCACCCCGAGCGCCCCTATCAGTCGTTTGGGCGGCTCCGAACCAGTCATTTGGGCAAGTGTGCAACGTGCCCGGCTCCTTCGTCGCATGGCACTACTCGACCAGCGAAACCCCACAACCGCTGATCGAGTAGCCGACGAGGCGGTCCCTGAGCTGCGAGCGAGGAACGAGCGAAGCATGGTCGAAGGGAACGAGGAGGCGTGTCGAGATCCGGTGAGGGTTCCGGGGGACTTGGTCGGGGTCTCGACACGCGCCCGGCTCCTTCGTCGCGGGGCACTACTCGACCAGCGGAACCACAGCTCCTTCGTCGCCGGACACTGGCTCGACCAGCGGCACTTGCCCCCCGACGGTTGCCCTGCGGGATGGAAAGTACGATCCCCGCTCGATGTAAAGTAGCCGCGGCGCGATATGTAAAGTAGTCGCCATGGACCACTACCAGCCAAGAGTCGTGGACGCACTCCTGTCGGAGCTGATGCACGGCCTACCAGCAGTGTCGGTCGAGGGCGCGAAGGGGGTTGGCAAGACGGCAACGGCCCAACGGCTGGCTCGCTCCATGGTTGAGCTCGATCGTGCAGGGCTCCGCAGCAACATCGAGGCATCCCCCGACCTGATCACATCCCTCGAGCCTCCCGTCCTGATCGATGAGTGGCAGCTGGTGCCGGAGGTGTGGGACGTCGTGCGACGCGAGGTCGACCGGGACAGGACGCCCGGCAGATTCCTCCTGACCGGCTCCGCCTCACCTGCGCCAGGCACTCGAATCCACTCCGGTGCGGGTCGCATCGTGCGCATGGTGATGCGACCGATGACCCTGCCGGAACGGGGCGTCGCCACCCCGTCGGTCTCCTTCTCCGCGCTCCTTTCAGGCGAAGCACCCCACCTTGTGGGCCAGAGCAGCATGACGTTGCCCGACTACACGCGCGAGATCCTGGCCTCCGGATTTCCCGCCATCCGGCAGGACCCCGATCACCTACGGCCACGTCAACTCGACTCCTACCTGGACAACTCACTGGAGCACGACATCGCAGACCTCGGGGTCGAGGTCCGCCGACCCCGGGCACTGCGTTCCTGGCTCACCGCCTACGCGGCGGCAACGTCGTCGACGGCGAACTACACAGCCATCCTCGACGCCGCAACGCCCGGTGAGGCCGACAAACTCAGCCGCCCAACCGCCGTGGTCTACCGTGAGTTCCTGGAGCGGATTCACCTGCTCGATCCGCTGCCAGCGTGGATTCCCGCCTTCAACCCGTTCAAGCGTCTGGCACAGGCACCCAAGCACCACCTCGTGGACCCGGCCCTGGCCGCGCGCCTGCTCGGCGCCACCGAGCGCTCACTACTCGACGACAACACCCACGTTCCCCTGCGCCGCAGCGGCACCCTCCTCGGGGCGCTGTTCGAGTCGTTGGCAGTGATGTCGGTGCGGGTATTCGCCGAAGCGGAAAGGGCTCGTGTGGCGCATCTGCGCACCCGCAACGGCGACCACGAAATCGATCTGATCATCGAACGCGCCGACCACAAGGTCCTTGCAATCGAGGTGAAGCTGTCCGCCTCGATCTCCCACGGCGACGCCACCCACCTGAGCTGGCTGAAAAGCGAGATCGGCGACCGGGTCATCGACCGCATCATCATCAACACCGGACCATTCGCACACCGCCTCCCCGACGGCACCGCCGTCGTCCCACTCGCACTACTTGGTCCCTGACGCGCCGCAAGAACCGAATCGCACAGGGTCCTACGTCGGCTGGCTCGCAACCTTCATCCAGGCCGTTCTTCACGTGTGCCAGTAGAGCTCTCCAAGCTGCGGATTGGGAACCAAGACATTTCCACAGGCCCGTCCATCACCAACGGCTCTGCAACCAGGGGCCCGGGCCCCCAAGGGCCGGGACGGTCACAAGCTAGGATTTGGCCTCGTGACCGAAGAAGGACTCCCACCCGTTGCGGACAGCCCGCGGCAGGCCGGCAGACGCGGCGGTCGTGGTCGGCCGCTCCTGATCGGCCTCACTGTGCTGCTAGTGCTGCTGGTCGCCATCGGCGGGGTGGGAGCGTGGTACCTGCGGTCGGCCACCAAGGCGCTCGACGAGATCCAGCGTGACCCCGACATCATGCCCACGCGCGCAACAGACCAGCCCTCCTCCGTCCCCACCGCCAGCCAGCCGTCGCCGGCGCCGACCACCGACAACGGCAAGGCGCCACTGAACTTCGTGCTCATGGGTTCAGACAGCCGCGGGAGCGACCGGGGACGCTCCGACGTCCTCCAGCTGCTGCACATCCCAAGCACCCGGGATGCCGCCTACCTGATCAGCATCCCCCGCGACTCCTGGGTGGACATCCCAGGACACGGCAAGGGCAAGATCAACTGGGCGTACTCGTTCGGCGGCCCGGCCCTGACCATCCAGACCTTGGAATCCATCCTGGATGTCCCGATGGACCACGCGGTGATCATCGACTTCACGGGCTTCAAGAACGTGATCGACGTGATCGGCGGGGTAACCGTCTACAACCGGCACGCATCGCACAGCGACACATTCAACTTCCCAAAGGGCGAGATCACCCTGAACGGCGAGGAGGCCCTGGTGTTTGTCCGGGAGCGGTACAACTTGCCGAGCGGCGACTTCGATCGCGCCGAGCGGCAGCGCGACGTCATCAAGGCCGTCGTGAAGAAGCTCTCGTCGGCAGGCGTCCTGGGTAATCCCGCCAAGTTCGGTCAAGCTGTGAAGGAGATCGGCTCCCAGTTCAGGGTCGACTCGGCTCTCACCAACGACGCGATCATCGGGCTGGGCCTGGAGTCCGCTGCCGCATTCGGCAACATCCGTTCCATGGGGCTGCCGAATCTCGGGCCGGGCTGGGCCGGGGATCAGTCAATCGTCAAGGTCGACTGGGATGCGATCAAGGAACTCCAGGTAGCCCTCCGCAACGACGACATGGACTCCTTCTTCACGGCTCACGGCAGCTGACGCACCACCGCAGAGCCGCCCACCTCAAACACAGGCACAAACCACCAACAGAGCCCGTGGGATGCCGGAACCGGCTGGCAATCACTCCTCGGCTGCCGTACTCCATCAATTTGTGGGTTGGCTGTTGGACTACCAACAGCCAACCCACAAAATCCGCGTCACGGGGCTCGCGACCTGCGCCGACCCGACGACGAAGTTCAATGACATGGCCATCAAGGCCAGCAGCCGGTCACCGCCCGTCAAAGGCCTCGTCCCCGGACTGGACGTAGCTCCGCTCGGCAGGTAAGCCGCGGCTCATCGGATGGATCTGGCCGGACCCCGTGACCGGTCGCTCCCAACCGCTTGCACCCGGACGCTCGGCGGTTGCGAACCAGTCGCCCAAGGCTTCCAGCAGCCTCGTGTGCGTCGCCGCATGCTCCGGTGCGTCTATGAGGTTGAGTTGCTGTCCGGGGTCGGTCTGGTTGTCGTATAGCTCGTCGGGCCCCTCACGGCGGACCACCAGGCTGTAACGTCCATCGGTGACCATGCGGGCCCCACCGTACTCGCTGGCCACGACCACTACCTGGTTCGGGTTCTCGCGCTCGCCCAGCAGCACATCGACGAACGACCCCGTCACCCCGTGCACGTCGACCTGGGGCCGCACTCCCGCCAGCTCGCAGATGGTTGCATGCCACGACGCCGAACTGAGGAGCTCCTCGCTGACCCCGGTCCGGCCACCGGGCAGCCGCACGACGCAGGGCACGCGCACCGAGTTGTCGAAGAAGTTGAGCGGATAGGTCCCGTTCCCCTTGCCCCAGATGCCGTGGTGGCCGCACGAGAACCCGTTGTCCGAGAACCACGCGACCAGGGTGTTGTCACTGAGCCCGTTGGCGTCGAGGAAGTCGAGGATCCGACCGAATCCCTCATCGACAGCCACCAGCGAGGCGCAGTATCCGGCAAGGTGCGGCTGCGGGTCGGCGAAGGCCGAGGCGAAGTCCGCAGTACGCGGCGCCACCCACGGGTGCGGCTGTTCGCGTGGAACCGACGGGAAGTCGCAGTCGTCGAACAGTGCCAGGTGCTCGGGCAGATGGTTGTCGATCCACGGGGTGTGCGGTGCCGTGAAGTTGACTTGGAGGTAGAAAGGGCGGCTGCTGTCCCGGGTGGCGAGGAACTCCAGCGCCTGCTCGGTTACGGCGTGCGTGAAGTACCGCTCTTCCGAGGCCGGCTTCCCGTCGCGCCAGATCGGCGCGCCAAAGTAGTCCCCGCCGCCCGCCTGATGCGCGTACCAATACTCGAACCCGGGTGCCGACTCCTGGGAATCGCCAACGTGCCACTTGCCGCTCATCGCGCACTGGTAGCCGGCCCTGGCGAGGATCTCCGGCGTCGTCGGCTGCCCATCCAGGTAGGCGTCCGGCCAGGCGTCGGGGTGGCGGCGCCCGACCAGCCAGTCGTGGATTCCGTGCGCCGATGGGAAGCGCCCCGTCAGGACTGAGGCCCGCGACGGCGAACACACCGGGGAGGCACAGTAGAACTGATCCAGCTCGACGGCCTGCGTACGGAACCTCGCCAGGTGCGGCATCGGCAGCTCCGGCATCCGCCACGGCACCGCCCAGCGGCCCTGGTCGTCGGTCTGCAGCAGGATGAAGTTGAGGCATCCCTCACCGGAGCCGACGCCGTCGCTCACTTGACCGCCCCCGCCGAGATCCCATCGGTGAAGAAGCGCTGCCCGTAGAGGAACACCGCGATGACGGGGACGCTCATCAGCAGCACGACGGCCATGAGCAGGTTCCACTGCGTGGAGTTCTCCTGGAAGAAGACGCTCAACCCGAGCTGGAGAGTCCGCATGTCGTTCGAACGGACCTGGATCAGGGGCCACAGGAAGTCGTTCCAGGTCGACTGGAACGTCAGGACCGTTACCACCGCTACCGCCGGCAGCGTCAGCGGAGTGTAGATGCGCAGGAAGATGCGCCACTCGCCGGCGCCGTCGACCCGCGCCGCCTGACCGATCTCGTCCGGCAGGTCCTTGTAGAACTGCCGCATGAGGAAGATCGCGAGCGCCGACGCCAAGTGCGGCAGGATCAGGCCCGTGTAGCTGTCGAGCAGTCCGATCCCCTCGGTACCGAAGATCGTGTTTCCGCCTGCGAGCGGCACCCGGTTGACCATCACGAACAGCGGGACCATCACGATCTCCGGCGGCAGGACCAGCAACCCGACCAACAGGACCATGATCCAGCCGGAGTGGCGCACGGGTAGCTTCGCCAGGGCGTAGCCTGCCATGCAGCTGAGCAGGATCTGCGCCACCGACGCAACGACCGCCACCAGCAGGGAGTTACCGAAGAACAGCAGGAAGTCGTTGGCCGCCAGCGCTTCGACGTAGTTGCCCCATTCCAGCCGGGAGGGCAGCGACGTGGTCGACTCACCCGTCGGAGTCAGCGACACGACGACGATGTAGAGCATCGGAATGAGGTACATGGCGGTCAGCGCCAGCGCGATGACATGGGCGGTGCCCCTACCGAGGATCCTGCGGAGACTCATGACTGCTTCCTCTCCTTGCGGGCCGCCAACAGGCGCGGCGGCAGTGCGACCAGCACGACGGCCAGGAACATCAGGACCGCGATGGCGCTGGCCCGGCCCACGTCGAGCCGCAGGAAGGCCGCCTCATACATGTCGAACACGATCGTACGGGTGGCGGTGCCCGGCCCGCCTTGGGTCATCACGTAGGACTGCGTGAACATCTGCAGACCACCCATCAGCCATGTCACCGACACGAACAACAGTGGCGATGCCAGCTGCGGCACGATGACGTGAAACAGGCGACGGAACCAGCCGGCGCCGTCGACGTGGGCCGCCTCGATCAGCTCCGGTGGGATGGCCTTGAGGCCGGCCAACAGGATGATCATGTAGTAGCCGAGATTGCGCCAGAGGCTCATCAGCATGATCGACGGCATGGCCAGGTTGGCGTCCGTCAGGAAGAAGACGGGCCCCAGCCCGAATGACGTCAGCAACGCGTTGATGGGGCCGATGTACGGGTCGTACAGGAAGGACCAGAGCAGGGCGACGGTGACATAGCTCATCGCCTGCGGCAGGTAGATGAGGGTCCGCATGGCGGTGCCGCCGAACAGCCGCCCGTTGAAGAGCATGGCCACGAACAGGGCCACGACAACGCCGATGATCACCTGCCCGAACGCGAAGAACATCGTGTTGCCCACCGCGGTCCCGAACCGGGCGTCGGTCAGGATGGCGCGGTAGTTCTCGAGTCCGACGAACGTGGGAGCCGACAGCAGGTCGTACTTAGTCAACGACAGCACCACCGCCACGATCAGCGGAATCACCGTCGTCACCGCCAGCGCCACCAGCGCTGGCGACAGCAACCAGCCCGCAGCGTGTCGCTGCCTGGACAGCAGGTCGTCGGCGACGGTCCCCCGTCGGACGCCCGCGGCCCACCCCCGCGCCGCGCCGGCAGCAGGGACCCGGCGTTGGTCGGGTCCCGCAGCCAGCTCGGCTTCCGCGCTAGAGGCTGTTGATCTTGGCATCGATCGCCTTCAGAGTGTCCTCCACCCCGACGCTGCCGCGGATGGCGGGCTCCAACAGGGAGTTGATCTCCGGCCCCACCGCCAGCATGTTCGGGTTCGGCGGCTGGGAGACGGCGTTCTCCGCAGTGTCGAGGATCTGGCGACGCAGCGGGTCGATCCACTCGGCGTCGGCCAGGTCCCGACGCGGAGGCAACGCCTCATAGAGCCGCGAGATCTCGGACAGGTGCTCCTTGGACGCTGCGAACTTCAGGAGCTCCCACGCCGCATCCGGGTTCTTCGAGTTCTTCGCGATCGCCAACTTGTTGACCCACGCGACGGGACGCGACTCGGAGCCCGCGTTCGCCTTCAGACCCGGACCGACGATCAACTGGTCGTAGACCTCGGGCGCGTTGGAGGCGGCGTTCCCAAGCATGCCCACACCCTGCAGCATGGTCCCAGCCTGCCCGGCCGCGAGCGGGCGGGGACCGGAGCCGGAGAACACCATGTTGGGGTCCGCCAGCCCGTCTGTGTAGAGGCCGACCATGTAGCCGAGCGCCTGCATGCCGGGCTCGGAGTGGAAGTTCGCCTTCCCGTCCACCCAGTACTCGCCGCCCGCCTGCAGGAAGAATTGGGCGAAGGCCTGCTGCAAGCCGATGGACTTGTCGATGCCGAGGTCGATAGGGGCCACGATGCCCGGCAGTCCCTTCATCTTCTCACCGGCCGCGCGGTACTCGTCCCACGTCGTCGGGATGGCGGAGATGCCTGCGGCGTCTAGGAAGTCCTTGCGATAGATGCCGGAGCGGATGTCGGCGGCGATCGGGACGGCGTAGTTCTTGCCCTCGTAGGCACCGTCAGCGAGCATCTTCGGGTAGAACTGGTCGGCATCACTCCACTCGGAGAGCCGGTCGGTCAGATCCAGCAGCACGTTCTTCGACGCCAGCGGGGCCGTCCAGATTCCCCCGATGACCAACACGTCAGCCAGCGAGTTGGAGGCCGCCCCCGTAGTGACCTTCTGGAACGCAGAACCCCAGTCGGACGTCTGGAGTTCGACCTTGATGCCGCTCTCCTCGGTGAACGCAGGGATCAGCGTCTTGTCCAGGTAGTCGGTCAGGTCCTTGGTGGGGCCGAGGACGAGGAAGCTGATCTTGTCGCCGCCCGCGCCCGCGCCGGCACCGCCGCCCTGCTTGCCACACGCCGAGAGCCCAAGAGCCAGCCCTCCGGCAAGGGTACCGCCGAGCAGGTTCCGCCTGGTGATTCTGAGTTCGGACATCGTCATCCTTCCGCGCAATGCGCATTAGTTCAGGATGTGAACTTTAGATGCGATGGGTAGTCCTGTCAAGCCGGCTCCGGTGGTCAGGCGAGGGCGGCCGGGTCGGAGAGCCCAGTCTCCCGCCCGGCGAGCGCCGCACCCAGCGTGGGTGCCTCGTCACCCAACGGCGAGTCGATCCTCGGCGATTCGCGCCCGAGGTACTTCGAAAGCTCGGCGTCGAGACCGGCGAGGAATTCCTCCCCAAGGAACAGTGGGTAGCCGCCAAGCGTGACCGCGTCGGGCGCGAGGACCTCCACCAACACCGCCAGCGCCCGGGCCAGGTCCAGGCGCACGGACGCGACGGCAGCCGCGACAACCC
>JBDHZH010000071.1:0-14677 GCA_039811745.1 Arachnia sp. | reverse complement strand
CGCCCGGCAACTCGGCCGCACAGGTCATCCCGGACACCACCGTCGCGGATCAGGACTCGCTCGACGACCTGCTCGCCTTCGCGGCCGACCTCGACGTCATGACCTTCGACCACGAGCACGTGCCGACCCGACACCTGCGTGTGCTGGAGGAGCGGCTGGCGGTCCGGCCCGGGCCGGACGCGCTTGCCCACGCGCAGGACAAGGCGCTGATGCGTGAGCACCTGACAGCGCTGGGGGTGCCGTGTCCGGAGTTCGCAGTCTGCGAGAGCGCCGCCGACCTGGCCGCCTTCGGGGAGCGTCTTGGCTGGCCGATCATCGCCAAGACCTCCCGTGGCGGCTATGACGGCAAGGGTGTCTGGAAGCTGGAGGGGCCCGACGACGCGGCGTGGCCGTTCGAGGGGAAGAAGGACCACTCGGCCGGGGAGCGCGTGGTCATCGTCGGCGAGGAGTTCATCGACTTCACCCGGGAGCTGTCCGCCATCGTCGTGCGCTCGCCGTCCGGCCAGGCGGTGGCCTACCCGATCAGCGAGACCACCCAGGACGACGGGATGTGTGTGGAGACGATCACGCCCGCACCCGGACTGGCGGACGACCAGGCGGAGCGGCTGCAGCAGATGGCGCTGCGGATCGCGGGCGAGCTCGGGGTGGTCGGAGTCCTGGCCGTGGAACTGATGGCGGCCCGCGACGGCCGCATCGTCGTGAACGAACTGGCGATGAGGCCCCACAACACGGGCCACTGGACCATCGACGGTGCCCTCACTAGCCAGTTCGAGAACCACATCCGCGCAGTGCTCGACCTCCCGCTCGGCGCCCCCACGATGCGCGCCGCGCACGTCGTCATGAACAACGTGCTCGGCGGAGCCGAACCGGACCTGACGGGGGCGCTGCAGCACGTGTTCGCCCGCGACCGGGAGATCCGCGTGCACCTGTACGGCAAGCCCGTCACGCCGCGCCGCAAGGTGGGCCACGTGACGGCCTGCTCCGACGACCTCGCGGACGCCCTGCGCCGCGCCCGGCACGCCGCCGGCTACCTGATGGGGGACAAGGATGCCTGAGACCACCGACGCGCCCGGCCCGCTCGTGTCCATCGTGATGGGGTCGGACTCCGACTGGCCGACGATGGAGGCGGCGGGGCTCGCCCTGGACGAGTTCGGGGTGCCGTGGGAGGCCGATGTCGTCTCCGCCCACCGGATGCCAGAGGACATGGTGGCCTTCGGTCGCGCGGCCCACGAGCGCGGCATCAGGGTGATCATCGCCGGGGCCGGCGGCGCCGCGCACCTGCCAGGAATGCTCGCCTCCCTCACCCCGCTGCCGGTCATCGGCGTCCCGGTCGCGCTGAAGCACCTGGACGGCATGGACTCGCTGCTGTCCATCGTCCAGATGCCTGCCGGTGTGCCCGTCGCGACGGTGTCGATCGGCAACGCCCGCAACGCAGGCCTGCTGGCGGTGCGAATCCTCGCCACCGCCGACCCCGACCTGCTGCGCGAGATGCAGGGCTACCAGACCGCGCTGCGCGCCCAGGCCCACGCCAAGGGCGCCAGGGTCCGCGAGGCGACTCGCCACTGAGCGTCCACCCCGCTCAGATGCCGGTGCCGTGGCGGCAGCTCAGCGCTCGAACTTCTCCAGGGCCTTGGTGTCCCCGCTCTGGATCGCTGCGAACATCTCCGCGCTGGCCTTCTCGTCCCAGATGACGGCGGAGCCCGCCGATGTCTTGGCGTTCGCGTCTGCGATCGGAACCGTGAGGCTGAGCCCGGACCCCGTCGCGGAGCTGACGAAGCCGCCGGCGACCGAGAACATCTGACCGAGCCCGACGTCCTTGCTGCGCGACAGCGAGTCGGAGGCCGCCATGTTGAGGCGCCAGTATGTGACCGGGTTCAGCAGGTGCAGAGGGTTCATGGCCTTGCCGACGATCTTGCCGATGACCTCGCGCTGGCGTTCCATCCGCCCCAGGTCGCCGCGCGGGTCGGCCTTGCGCATGCGGACGTAGCCGAGGGCGGTCTTCCCGTCGAGTGTCTGACAGCCGGCGGGCAGGTCCAGGTGCGAGTCCTGGTCCTTGATGGCCGCCACCGGGCACACCTCGATGCCGCCGAGGGCGTCGACGACGTCGACGATGCCCTTGAATCCCAGTTCGAGGTAGCCGTCGATGCGGAGGCCGGTGTTCTGTTCGACAGTCTCGACCAGCAGCGGCGGACCACCGAACGCGAAGGCGGCGTTGAGCTTGTTGCGCTTGTGCCCGGGGATCGGCACGTAGGAGTCGCGCGGCAGGGAGATCAACGCGGACCGCCCGGACGGGGGCGTGTAGAGGATCATCATCGTGTCGGTACGGCGGCCCTCGGTGTCACCGGTCCCCAGTGCCCCCTGCTCCTCGGCCGTCAGTCCCTGGCGCGAGTCCGAGCCCACCAGGAGCACGGCCGTGCCCGGCTGCTGGGCGGGCCGGTCCCCGGATGGGGTGGCGTCGACGACGCTGCCGCGGAACCATGCGTATAGGGGCGTGCCGACCATGAAGGCCAGCCACAGGATCAGGAGCGTGACGATCGTCCTCTTCGCCCTGCCCCTTCGGGGTGGGCGCCGGCGACCACCGGCCGTCCGGCCCTGTGCCGGTGGTGGCGGCGGGGGAGGCGTGTACGGTCCAGGATCGCTCTGAACCGGAGGGGGAGGCGGTGGTGGCGGCGGCGCCTGGTACGGCGGCGGCGCCTGGTACGGCGGTGTTGCCTGGTACGGCGTCGCGGGCCGTTGCATCCGGGCGATGTCGTCAGGCGAGAACACCCTGGTTGGGTCGGCATCCTCGCGGCCGTAGAGCCAGTCAAGGTCCTTGTCGCTCGTCTCGTCCGCCAAACCCTGCCTCCTGTCGTGCCCGGCCAGCCTACCCGCGCCGCCAAGGTCGACCCGCTCGGCAATCGGTGACCCATCGGCGCGCCGTCGCGCAACGGTCCCGGCGAACGGGCACGCTACTTTCGTGGCATCCAATACAGCCTCGCCGCACGAGGCATCCTCCAGGCTCCGCAGCCGTCGCGCCGTCGGACTGGTCCTCATGTCGGTGGTTGTGCCGGGATCCGCACAATTCGTGGTTGGGAACCGCGCGGTCGGTCGTTGGGCCATGCGGATCTGGGCGGGCGTGCTGGCGGTCCTCATCCTCGTCGTTCTCGGGCTCTGGCTGCTGCAGGGGCCCACCGTCGGACTGCTGCTGCACCCTGTGGTGGCGCCGGTGCTGCGCGTCGTGGTGTGGGTGCTGCTGGCGGCGTGGGCGCTGCTGCTGCTCGACGCGTGGCGGCTGGCGAGGCCGCTCGGGCTCGCGCGGAACACGCGGCTTGCGCTCACCATCTCGTGCCTGTCCCTCGTCGTCGTCGCCGGCTTCGGCACGAGCGTCGCCGCAGGTGCGCTGCGTGCAGTGGAGAACATGTCGGAGGTGTTCGCGGGCGGCGGCGACGTCGAGCAGAAGGCCGGCCGCTACAACATCCTTCTGCTGGGCGCCGACGCCGGGGCAGGCCGGGACGGGCTGCGCCCCGACTCGATCAACGTCGCCTCCATCGACGCCGTCACCGGACGCACCGTCATCTTCGGCCTCCCGAGGAACCTCCAGAAGGCGCCGTTCCCCGCGGACTCGCCGCTGGCCACGCTGTACCCGGACGGCTTCGTGTGCGCCGACGGCAAGTGCATGCTGAACGGCATCTACACGTTGGGCGTCCAGCACAAGGACCTGTTCCCGGGCCAGGACGCCGGACTCGTCGCAACCCGACAGGTGGTGCAGGAGATCACCGGACTCGACATCAACTACTACGCCATGGTCGACATGGCCGGCTTCTCCTCGCTCATCGATGCCATGGGCGGCATCCGGCTGGACATCAGCAAGGCCATCCCCATCGGCGGGGTCAGCTCCAAGATCTCCGGATACATCGGGCCGGGAACCAACGTCCAGCTCGATGGGTACAACGCCCTGTGGTTCGCGCGTTCCAGGTCGGAGTCCAACGACTACGAGCGCATGGTGCGCCAGAAGTGCGTCATGAATGCCATGGCCAAGCAGCTCGACCCGGCCATCGTCGCGGCCAGGTTCGTGGACATGTCGGAGGCGGGCAAGAACATCCTCAAGACGGACGTCGGGCCCTCCGAGCTTCCCAAGCTGGCCCAGCTGGCACTTGCCGGGCGGAGCCTCGACGTGACGTCGGTGAACTTCACCCCGCCGCTGATCACTTCCTCGCACCCGGACTTCGCGCTCATCCGGAAAACCGTCGCCGACAGCATCGCCGCCTCCCAGGCCCTCGACGCTCCCCAGCCCGAGACCTCCCCGTCGGTGACGCAGGAGTCGCAGCCGGGGGCACAGGACACCCAGGCCCCGGCCGGCACGCCGTCGGCGGAACCCTCTTCGACGCCGACCGAGAGCGGGGCGTCCGAGCCGGACTGGATCTGCCGCGTCAGCCAGTAGGGTGGCGGCACGAAGAAGGACGGAGACAGACAAGTGCCCACGCCCCCGCAGGTGAGCGTCTTCATGCCGATCCGCAACGAGGAGCGCCACCTGCGGCGCTCGGTCGCCGGTGTCCTCGGACAGGACTACGACGGCGAGCTCGAGGTGGTGCTGGCCGTCGGTCCGAGCGACGACCGGACCTGGGAGGTGGCGACTGCGCTGGCCGTTGAGGACCCAAGGGTGCGGGTGGTCGAGAATCCGACCGGCCGGACCCCGGCAGGGCTGAACATCGCCATTGCGGCGTCGAGCCACGACATCCTCGTGCGCGTGGACGGCCACGGGGAACTGAGCGAGGGCTACATCGCCACCGTCGTGCGGCTGCTGGCTGAGACCGGCGCCGCGAACGTGGGCGGCAGGATGCAGGCCGTGGGGGAGAGCCCGTTCGAGGAGGCGGTGGCGGCCGCCTACAACTCCCCCTTCGGGCTTGGTGGCGGCAGTTTCCACCTCGACGAGACCCCCGCAGGACCGGCCCCGACCGTGTTCCTCGGAGCCTTCCGCCGCGACGCACTGGAGGCCGTCGGCGGTTATGACGAGACGATGTTCCGGGCCCAGGACTGGGAGCTCAACCACAGGCTCCGCGACGCCGGATACGTGGTCTGGTACTCACCGGAGCTGACTGTCACGTACCGGCCGCGCTCCACCGTCGCGGCGCTGGCGAAGCAGTTCTGGCACACCGGTCAGTGGCGCCGCGAGGTGATCCGGCGATACCCCGACACGGCCAGCCTCCGTTACCTCGCGCCGCCGCTCGCCGTTGCCGGGCTGGCGGCCGGCACCGTCGGCGGCCTGACGGGGTGGCTGCTCGGCAACAGGTGGCTGCGGCTGCTCCTGGCGGCGCCGATCGTTTACGGCCTGTTCCTGGCGGCCGCCACTGTCAGCCTGAAGGGGCTCTCCCCAGCGGCGCGCCTCAGGATGCCGCTGGTGCTCGCCGTCATGCACACCTGCTGGGGCGCAGGCTTCATCCGCGGCGTCGCCTGAGGCTGTGCCGGGCGCAGCCGATCAGGCCTCGACGCGCTCGTCGCGTCGGACGCGCTCGATCAGTGCGTCGTCGCCGTCGGTGACCACGATGCTGGAGCCGCCGCCGAGCAGCGGCGCCACGAGCATGTCCGCGACGGTGTCCCAGCCTGCGGCGGGGTCGACGAATATGCGCCGGTCGGAGCGCGCCGGGGCTGCCGCCAGCACTGCATAGGTGACGTCCGGGTCCCACGCGATCTGCGCGGCAGACGTCGCCTCCTGGGAGTGGACGTCGGGTTCGGAGAGGACCTCGGCGTAGTCGATGCAGTTGGTCGGCACCTCGTCGAACGCCAGCCCGAGCGGGTGCAGCGAGCAGGCCACCGTCGGTACCCGGAACGCGAACGCGTCCGGCCCGGCCACCACCAGGGCGGCGTCGGCGTCCTCGTCTGTGGTCACCGTGCAGGCGTGCTGCCAGATTGCGGCGAGCCACACCGCCGTCACCCAGTGGCCCGGATGGGTGCGGGCCAGGTCCAGCCGCACCGTCTCGCCCGGCTCGACGCCCTGCGTGTCCAGGAAGTTGCACGTCTTGTCGACCCAGTTCGCGAACGTCACCCCCGACAGCTCGATTCGGGTGCCGGCGGCGCCGTCGTAGTGGACGAACAAGGGCAGTGCGGGGATCGTGCTGAGGCGGCGTCGGAGCGCTGAGATCGGCATCGGGTCATCGTACCCGCGCGCGGACGATTGACGGAGCTTGTGGTAGTTTGTCCGAATATGCTGGTCGAAGATGATCAGCTCAGGCCGTGGGAGGGACGGATCATGAACCGGACACTTGGACGCAAGGCGCTTGTCGGCGTGGGGAGCTTGGTGGCTGCGAGCTTGTTGCTCGCGCCCCCCGCGATGGCCGCCACATTCGGGGGCTACATCACCAGTTGCTCGTCTGTTCAGAAGGTTACTGCGCAGGGCATGAAGATCTCATCTGGCGGGATCACTCTCACGGCGGCGAACAGGTCCTTCAGCGACTTCTCAACCTCTGCCGGGACGGTCACGCTTAAGGGAGATCAGCAGGTGGGCCAATGGGGCGTAACTGGCAGTGGTGCGACCTCCGGCAAGGGTCTCTGCAGTTGATTTCGCGACTTCGGGCGAGCGTCGGGGCGCTGATCTTGACACCGGCGGCTGCACTCGGGCTGAGTGGTTGTTCTGACTCGGCCCAGCCGGTGGGCACCTATGTCGAGCCGGGCTGGATGGCTCAGGTGCGGCAGGACGTCGAGCGGTACCAATCCGAGATGCTTGCCTGCCTCGACGAGTTCGGGGTGACCGGGATCGTCGCGATCGGCGGACGCGTTGGGGGCGGGGGGATTACGGACGACAAGGGCAACCTTCCGCCGGGGGTCAGCGAGTTGCAGGAGAAGGCGTTCGCGGTTTGCAACGCGCGGGTCGAACCGCCCAGTGCCTGGGTTGCGCCTGCCGACGCCGCCGCATACGCGCGCATGCTGGATGTGCGCGCCTGCCTCATCGCCCAGGGCCGCGAGCTGCCCGAGGCGCCCAGCGAGGAGGCCTGGATCGAGCAGGCTGCCACGGGCCTCCCGTGGAACCCGTACCAGGTGCTGGTCGACCCGGAGGCGCCAAGCATCCCGGATGCCGAGTTGGCGGCGTTGATGCAGACCTGCCCGCAGAGCGGGCAGGGCCAGGTGGTGCACGTCCCCGAAAGTGCGTTCGGCTGAGCATGGCGAACGACCGGAGACAATCGCCGGCACGCGGTCGCGCAACGTGGTGGTGGCTGCTGGCGACGACGATTGCGCTCGTCGTCGGCTTCGTCTGCGGCCGTTGGGCCTTCGCGCCTCCGGCCGCGACCGTCGAGGCAGCAGTACCCGCCACCGTGGCCGTGTCCGAGATGACCGTCGGCACATCCGTGCCCGTGGCAGTCTCGGCCGCCTGGAGCGCCGCACCGTTCGGCGTCGGCGCGGCCGCCGGAACCCTGACCTCGGTGGAGGTCGCTGACGGAGACACCGTCCAGGCGGGTCAGCGGCTGTACACGGTGGACCTGCGGCCGGTGGTCGCCGGCGTGGGAACCGTGCCCGCCTTCCGGGATCTCGCCAAGGGGGACTCGGGTGCCGATGTCGCCCAGCTCCAGCAGTTGCTCAGCTCGGCCGGTTTCTACAAGGGGGACGTCACGGGCAAGTTTGCTGCGTCCACCCGCGACGCGGTCAAGGCATGGCAGAAGGACCTGGGCGTGACGGCCGACGGAGTCGTTCGGGCGGGCGACATCGTCTATGCCGATCGGCTCCCGGCCCGTGTTCGGGTCGCGACCGACATGACGGTCGGCAGGAGGCTGGCCCCGGGCGACGTGGTGCTGTCGGTGCTCTCGGGTGCCCCCGAGTTCGTGGCAACCATCCAGCCCGAGCGCAAGGTGGACTCCTTGCTGCCGATCGAGGTGACGTTCGACGGAGCCGCCGTGCAGGCCGTCGTGAAGGGCACTCGCCAGGACAAGGCCGGCAACACGCTGCTGATCCTGGCCCAGGCAGACGGAGCGCCGGTCTGCGGGTCCGGCTGCGACCTCGTGCCCTTGGACGAGCGCGAGGCGATCTTCCCGGCACGCCAGGTGGTCATCCCCGAGGTCACCGGCCCGGGCGTGCCTGCGGCGGCGGTCTGGTTCAACGCTGCCGGGGAGCCATACCTGGTGCGGACCGACGGCGGGGAACTGCCCGTGACGATCGTCGGACAGGGTCAGGGGCGCGTAGTGCTCGACGGCGTGGATTCGGGCACCGTCGTGGTGCTGGCGGGCACCAAGGAGGCCTCGTGACCCTGCCCGAGGCGGGCGGCACCGCCGTGGGCACGCGGGCGCTGACGTTCGCATATCGACGCGGGGCGACCCCCGTGATCGAGGACCTGACCGCGGACCTACCCGTGGGGGCGGTGACCACGCTCACCGGCCCCTCGGGGTCGGGCAAGTCCACGCTGCTGTACCTGCTGGCGCTGATGATCAGGCCAACCTCGGGTCACGTGCTCTGGGACGGCGTAGAGGCGTCCGCGCTGGCGGACGTGCACCGGTCGCGGCTGCGGGCCACGGAGGTGGGGTTCGTGTTCCAGGATGCGCTGCTGGACCCGTCCCGCAGCGTGCTCGCCAATGTGTGCGACTCCGCGCTCTTCGCCGGGATGCCGCGCGCCGTGGCCGTCGGCCGTGCCCGGGAGTTGATGGCGAGGTTCGGCGTCGAGCAGCGCGAGGACCACAAGCCGGGCGAGATCTCCGGCGGCCAGGCGCAGCGGGTGGCGATCTGCCGGGCGCTGCTCACGGACCCGCGAGTGGTCTTCGCAGACGAACCGACGGGCAACCTGGACGATGACTCGGCCGAGATCGTCTGGCAGGCGCTGGTCGACCACGCCGCGGGAGGTGCCACCGTGGTCGTGTCCACCCACGACCGGTCGCTGGCGGCTCGCTCCGACGTCGAGATCAGGCTCACCACCATCCAGCCCGAGGCGGCGGGATGAGGCCCACCTGGCCGGGGGCGCCGCGGCCCGGCGCGCTGATCAGGGATGCGGCCGAGGGTGCGCGCGCCCAGATCGCCACCACGCTCACCCTGGTGCTGGTGCTGGCCACCGTGTGCTTCTCCATCCTCGTGACGACCGGGCAGTCGGCCGCCGCCGAGGCCCGCGTCGTCGAGCAGATCGACTCGATCGGGACACGCCTCATCGCCATCTCCGACGACGGCGGACAGGCGCGGATCGACCCAGGAGCCCCCGACCTGCTCGTCGGCATCTCCGACGTGTCGTGGGCGCTCGGCCTAGGCGAGGCCTCCGACGTGACCAATGCGCTGCTCCCCGATGCACGCGTTGCGTCGCGTGCCGTCGTCGGAACGCTGCCAGCCGATCTCGTGATCGTCCGCGGCCGCACGCCCCGGCCGGGCGAGGCGGTTGCCGGGGCCGACGCTGCGACCAGGCTGCATCTCGGCCCCGCGCTGGGCCGCGTGCAGGCCGCCGACGGGAGCCGGGATCCCGTGGCGGTGGTGGGCACCTTCGCGGCCGACGGCCCGCTCGCCCATCTGAACTCGGTGGTGCTGATCGCCACGGGTGCCGACCAGTTGACCTCGCTTCGGTACGTGTACGTGATGGCCTCCGACGTCACCACCGTCGGCCGGCTTCAGAAGGTACTGCTCTCGTCGACCCCTGCCGAGGCGCCGGATGCGCTGACGATCGAGGCGCCGTCCGGGGCCCTGGCCCTGCGGGACGTCATCGCCGGACAGCTGGGCGCGTCGTCGCGCAGGCTCATGGCGCTGGTCATGGGGGTCGGGGCCGTGATCATCGCCGTCACGCTGCTGTCCGCCACGGCATCCCGGCGGCGTGACTTCGGGCGCCGCCGAGCCCTCGGGGCCACCCGGTCCGCGCTGGTCGCGGGGCTCCTTGTCCAGGTGGGGCTTTCGGCCCTGCCCGGAATCCTGCTGGGGACGGCCGCCGGACTGGTAACCCTCCGGGCGACCACAGGGTCCCTGCCCGAGGCGCGCTTCGTCCTGGGTGTGGCCGGGCTGACGCTGCTGCTCACGCTGGTCGCCGCGACGCCCGTGGCGACCCACGCCGCGCACCGGGACCCGCTGCGTATCCTTCGCGTGCCCTGATTGGATACGGTGCAGGCATGCGATACGTCGTCATCATGGCCGGCGGCTCCGGCACCAGGCTCTGGCCGCTGTCCCGTGGCGGCATGCCCAAGCAGTTGCTGGAGATCTTCGGGGGGAAGAGCCTGCTTCGGCTCGCCTACGAACGGCTCGCCGGCCTGGTGCCCGACGACCGTATCCTGACCTGCACCTCCCGCGCCTACGCCGACGTCGTCGCCGCCCAGCTGCCTGAGCTGCCTGCGGCCAACATCCTGGGCGAGCCGATCGGCAGGGACTCGCTCAACGCCGTCGCCTGGTCAGCGGCCGTGCTGGCCGACCGCGACCCCGACGCCGTCGCCGCGATGGTGACGGCCGACCAACTGATCGCGCCCACGAATGAGTTCCAGCGCAGCCTGGGCGTGGCCTTCGACGTCGTCGACGTGCATCCCAACGCACTCGTGACGCTGGGCGTCGTACCGACGTCGCCGCACACCGGCTACGGTTACCTCCACCGAGCGGCGCCGCTGGAGGGGTTCGACGGTGTCAGCCGCGTGGCCGAGTTCAGGGAGAAGCCGGCCAAGGAGGTGGCCGAGGTGTACCTGGCAAGCGGCGAGTACTGGTGGAACGCGGGCATGTTCGTGTGGCGGGCCCGCACCCTGCTGGATCAGTTGCAGGCATTGCTGCCGGACACCGCCGCCAAGATGGCGCTGATCGTCGCAGCCCCGGACTGCATCGACGACGTGTTCCCGACACTGCAGAAGATCTCCGTCGACTACGCCGTAATGGAGCCCGTGTCCAAGGGCGCCACGTCCGCGTTCGTCGTCGCCGTCGGGCTGCAGGTGTCCTGGCGGGACGTCGGCGGCTACCTGAGCCTGGCGGAGGAGTTGGCGCTCGACTCGGCCGGGAACCGGATCGACGGCCGGACCGTGAGCCTGGACACAAACGGGTGCGTCGTCGTCAACGCGGTACCCGAGGGCCACGTGGTCGCAACGCTCGGGCTGCGCGACACGCTGGTGGTCCACACCGCGCAGGCGACGCTGGTGGCCGCACTGGACCAGTCCGAACGCGTCCGCGAACTGGTGGAACGGGTCAAGGCCGAGCAGGGGGAAGAGTTCGCCTGAGCGGTCAGTCAACACGACACGCCGACGAATGGGGGCAGTTTCCGGTTCCCGCTTGACGCACCGTTAATGACACGTGTGTAATTCGTACATACGAAGCGAGCGGGAGAGGGGGGGGACGTGGAGGACATCTCATTGTTCGTGGGCCCGGCTGAGGGTGACCTTGCATGGCAGGAGGAAGCCCTCTGCGCCCAGACCGATCCTGAGGCGTTCTTCCCCGAGAAGGGCGGGTCCACCCGGGAGGCCAAGCGGGTCTGCCAGGTCTGCACCGTCCGGGCGGAATGCCTCGACTACGCGCTGGCCAACGACGAGCGGTTCGGGATCTGGGGCGGCATGTCCGAGCGCGAACGCCGACGCCTCCGACGCGCCGCGGGCTAGCCTGTCGGTTATCGTCTTTCCAGGAGATCGTGTCGCAGGACGCGGTCGCCGGGAGTCCGGATGACAGGAGCGGGGCTTGATGACCGACGACGACGCGGGCCCCGTCCCGGGTCTGTGGGACTGGGCCGATGAGGCCGGACAGGATGCACTGCCGACGCCGATCGACCCGGGCTCGGTGACCGCAGTACTGGTGGTCCACAACGCCGAGGACTGGCTCCCACAGCAGCTGCAGAGTCTGGCAGGGCTCACGCCACGACCCGGGCGGATCGTGGCGGTGGACAACGGCTCATCGGATGGCAGTCGCACCCTCCTGGAGGAGGCACTGGCAGGCGGCGTGGTCGATGAGCTCCTCGACGGCTCCGACAGGCAGGGCTTCGGCGACGCCGTCGCCCAGGCCCTCGACGGGCAGTCGCCGGACTGGATCTGGCTCCTGCACGACGATTCGGCCCCGCAGCGCGGGGCACTGGGGGAACTCCTCGATGGGGCCGCCCGCACCGGGGCTGCGATCCTCGTTCCGAAACTGCTGCAGCCGCGGCGCCGGAACTACCCAGAGACCATCTCGGAGATCGGGCAGAGCATCACGAGGGGCGGCCGTCGGGTCCAGAACCTCGACGAGGGAGACATCGACCAGGGGCAGGCCACGTCCGAGCCGGTACTCGGCGGCTCCACTGCGGGCATGCTGGTGCGCGGCGACGTTTGGCGGGAACTGGGCGGGCTCGCACCCGAACTGCCCCTGCACCGCGATGGCGTCGACCTCGGGTGGCGCGCCATGGACGCCGGGCACGCGGTGATCACGTGGCCGTCGGCCGCCCTGACACACAGGCAGTCCGGGCGCGCCGGCGAGCGCGCCTCGGCGCTGGCCGATTCGGCCCACGAGGCGGATCGCCTCGCGGCGCTCCGTGTCGTCGCAGCCAGGGGGGAGCGGCCGGCACGTCCGGCGGCGCTCCTTGCCTCGAGCTGGCTGCGGGCGGCCGGGTTCCTGCTGGCGAAGTCGCCCATCCTCGCCCGCGACGAGCTTCGGGCGCTCGGCCGGTTCCGGCGCACCCCGGAGCTGACGGCCTCCCTGCGTGAACGCTCGGAGCCCGCAGGAGACGAGGCCCTGGCTGAGGTGCTCCCTCCCAGGTTCTGGGGGGTCAGGCACGCGTTCGACCAGGTCGGTGCAGCGCTGACGGAGCGCTACCGGGACATCACGACGTCCGAGGGCGGCACCGGGATCGACGAGTTGACCGGCGACGACTTCGCAGGCAGCGGTCTGTACAGGCGCAGGCGGATGTCTTCACGGGTGGTGCTGCTGCTCGTACTGCTGGTGGCGGGCCTGGCCGCGGGACGGACGCTGCTCGGGGGCGGGTTGGTCGCCGGCGGAGGAATGCTCCCTGCGCCCGCGACCCTCTCGGATGCCTGGTCCGCCTTCCTCGTCCCGACGGCCGGATCCACGGGTGCCGGGGCGCCCTGGCTCATGTTCGTCGCGATGGCCTCCACGCTGTTCCTCGGCGGTCCCGGCTGGTTCGCGCTGGCCTCGCTGGTGGTCGTGCCGCTGCTCGCGGCACTTGCGGCCGATCGCCTGCTGCGCCGGGTGGGGGTGACGGCACGCGCCGCCGTGCTGGGTGGACTCCTGTGGGCGGCGGCGGTGCTGCTGCTCGGGATCGTCACCGCGGGCGACATCTCCGGCATGGTTCTGGCCGTGGCGGGTCCGCTGGGGGCCGCGAGCGCCATCCGCATGGTGCGGGGGACGGCCTCGGGCGCCGAGCGGCTCCGGGCACCCGGGGCAGCGGCGTTCTGGCTGGTCGTCATGTCGGCCGCGTGGCCGTTCATGCTGGTGCTCGCGCTCGTCCTTGCAGTCGTCTGGGTGGTGCGCGACCGGGACCGCTGGCTCGAGGTGTCGATCGCCGTCGGCGTGCCGATCCTGTTCATGCTGCCGTGGTTCCCGACGCTGCTGCGCTGGCCGGGCCGGATCATGACGGGTGCCGATCCGCTGGCCTGGCCGAACTTCCCGCCGGCCGGCATCGCTGCCCTGGCCGGCCGGATCATGCCCTCCGGGCTGCCGCTGGCCGCGAACATCGCCTTCTTCGCCATGCTCGGCGTCGCCTGGCTGCTGACGGTCCCGATGTGGCCGAGGGTCTCCGCCCGCCTGGCCGCGGGTCTCGCACTTGCCGTCCCGCTGATCGCAGGGGTGGCACTCTCCCGCTTCTCGTTCGACCTCGACGGCGGACAGTCCAGGGCCCTGCTGTCCGGTTGGGCGCTCATGGTCGTGGCGGCCCTGCTGGCGCCGCTCCTCCTGCCGCAGGAGGCGGGCGCCGTTACCGCGTCGGCCAGGATGGACCGCGCGCGACTGGTGGGTGCCTGGTGCCTTCTTGCCGCCGGATTGCTCGCGGCAGGCACCTGGGCCGTCGTCGGGTTCCGGGGGCCCGTCCAGCAGTCGCCGGCGATGCTTCCGGGCTACGTCTCGGATGTCATCTCGTCCCCGAGGGACACGAGGGTCCTCATGATCGAACTCGACGGCCAGGACCACCTGTCGTGGAACGTCGTCGACTCCGGGCAACCCATGTGGGGGACCGGCGAGCGCAGCCCGGCCGGTTCCTTCGGCACCGAGTTCGCGGGGCTCGTTCAGGCGTTCAGCGGCGGCGACACACCGGAGGACGTCGCGGCCCGGTTGACTGCGCTGGGCACCAGCCATGTCTGGATGAAGGGTTTCGCGGAGGAGCGGATCGCTGCCATCGGGAACGCGCCCGGCCTGTCCAGATCGGCAGCGGATGACAACACCGTGGTGTGGACGGTGCTCAGGCAGCCGAGCCGGGCGACGCTGCAGGGCAGCTCGGCCGCCTCGCCGGTGGTGGATGGCGCCGTGACCGCCTCGGATGTGCTGCGCCGGCTCCAACTCGCCGAGGAACCCGACTCGAGATGGTGGGCGAGGATCGGCGGGACGTCGCTGAAGGTGGATGTGGAGCGGCCGCCCGTCACCTTCGAGGTCCCCGAGGGGGTATCCGGGCACCTCGAGTACGGGATGGCGCCGTCGACCGGTTCGTTCGTCTGGCAGATCGTCCTGCTGGTGGCGCTCGGCATCCTCGCAGCCCCGACGCTCGGCTCCCAGACGAGGGCGAGGAGGGTGGCCTGATGTTGCGAAGACTGATCGAGGTGGTCGGCTACGTCGTGGTCGTCATCGCCATGGTCGCGGGGATCACCGCGCTCGC
>JBDHZH010000070.1:0-14694 GCA_039811745.1 Arachnia sp. | reverse complement strand
GGTGAACCGCTCCGCCAACTCCTCCACCAACGTGGCCACCCCGACCGAGTACGTCTCGGCCAACTCGGCCAGCGCCAAGGCCTGCCGGACCTCCGCCGAACGGATGTCCTCCGTCGCGCGGATCACTCCGTCGAGTGCGTCGCCACCCCTGCCCTCATGCATGCCCCAACCATCTCACCCACCACTGACAAAACCGCCCACACATTCGAATCGGGCCGGACTCAGTCCTCGAAGTAGATGCTGCCGCCGATGAACTCGCGGATGATCGAGTTGAAGGGCACCCGGGAGACATCGATGGGGTCGAAGAAGGTCAGCAGGTTCAGCAGCCGGTCGCGGGTCTCCCGGAAGGGGCTGTCGTCGGGGATCTTCGCCAGCGCCGCCTCGGCCGGCAGCCGCAGGGCGTTCAGCTCGTAGACCATGCTCGTGTTGAACATGACGTCGGCATCCTCCTGGAAACGGAAGATGTACTTGTACTCACCCCTCCGGACGCTGGCCCACTGCTCCAGCGTCTGCTCCGGCGAGATTCCGCGGGTGCGGTCGTCGCGCACCAGGCGACGGATGAGCCGGATCTCGGTGGTGGGCACCCGGTTGGTCCAATCGATGTTGAGGCCGCTCAGGGCGCTGACGTGCACCTTGAAGAGGAAGTTGCGGTTGATGGAGCCGACCAGCCCCGGATTCAGCGCATGGATGCCCTCGATCGCCAGGATCTCGTTCGGCCCCACACGCAACTCCGCCCGCTCGTCTGTTCGGCGCCCGGTCACGAAGTCGTACCTCGGCACCTCGACCGGAATGCCCTCCATCAGCGACTTGATGTGTGACTGGAGCAGCGGCAGGTCCAAGGCCTTCAACGCCTCGAAGTCGGGTTTGCCCTGGGCGTCGCGCGGGGTCTGGTCGCGGTTGACGAAGTAGTTGTCGAGCGACAGCGGCACGGGCCTGAAGCCGTTGACGAACAGCTGGGTGTCCAGCCGGGACAGGAACGACGTCTTCCCCGACGACGAAGGCCCGGCGATCAGCAGCACGCGCAGCGCCCGCTTCTGGGCAAGGATCTGGTCCGCGATCGCGGACAGCTTCTTCTCGTGCAGGGCCTCGGCGATGCCGATCAACTCCTGGTGCCGACCGGCCCTGATGGAGGCATTCACGTCCTCGACCACCTCGATGCCCACCCGGTCCAGCCAGCGGTGGTTCTCGTCATAGGTGTCGCGCAGCTTGTGGGGCGGGATGATGGGCGTGCCGTCCCCCTTGTCGACGTCGCCGAAATCGACGATGAAGCCGTCGGAGAACGGGAGCAGCGTGAAGGGTTCCACCTCCGACGGCCTCGTCAGCGCCGGATACAGCGCCTTCACGACCTGCCCCTCCACCTCGTAGACGTGGAAGCCGCCCTCGTGACCGAGGAGCTTCACGGGCTCGTCGCGCACCACCCAGGCCCGCAACGCCTCGTCGATGCTGTGGACCTCCCTGGTGGACAGCACGGAGTTGTCCAGGTTGCAGAACACGCCCTCGAGGATCGAGTAGGACGTGTGCAGTTGCTCGGTTGGGAACAGTTCGCGAACCACCCTGATCAGTCCGAGCTTCACCGTCTGGCGTCCCTGCCGCAGATGCGTCTCGCGCATGCCCCGCCCCTCTCCCGAGTCCCGAGGTTGCCAGCCTAACGGCGCACCTCCCCAACACCGGGCAGGGCACGGCCCGACATGACAGGATGGCCAGGATGACGGCCCTGTTGATCTACCTTGCAACGATCCTGGCGACCGGCCTCGTCGCAATCCTCCTCCGGCTGCCACCGCTGGTCGGCTTCCTGGCGGCGGGCTTCCTGCTGAACGGGCTGGGGGTCGAGAAGATCACAGGGCTGGATGCGGTCTCCGAACTGGGCGTCACCCTCATGCTGTTCGCGATCGGCCTGAAGCTGGACGTGAAGGCGCTGCTCGGGCGCGAGGTCTGGATGACGGCGACCGCGCACATGGTCGCCTCCGTGGCGGTGGGCACGGGGTTCCTGTGGCTCATCACCTTCACCGGACTCGTAGGGCTCACGAACCTCGGGACCCTTGCCATCCTGGGTTTGGCACTGTCGTTCTCCAGCACGGTGTTCGTCGTCAAGATCCTGCAGGACCGCGGCGACGAGCAGGCCCTGTACGGGCGGATCACCATCGGCATCCTGGTCATGCAGGACATCTTCGCGGTCGTGTTCCTGTCCATCTCCCGCGGCACCCTGCCCAGCGCACTGACGCTCGGCCTCGCACTGCTGTTCCCCGCCATCTACCTGCTCCTGCGGCGCTTCACCAAGCTCGGGCACGGCGAGATGCAGGCGCTGTTCGGCATCTTCATGGCCCTCATCCCCGGGTATGCGCTGTTCGAGTACCTCGGGCTTTCAGGCAGCCTCGGGGCACTCGCGATGGGGGTGCTGCTGGCCTCGCACCCCGGCTCGGACCAGCTGTCGCACAGCCTGTTCATGCTGAAGGAACTGCTGCTGGTCGGGTTCTTCGTGAACATCGGCTTCACCGGCGTCCCGACGCTGCAGAACCTGGAACTCGGCCTGCTGCTGTTGCTGCTGCTGCCGTTGAAGGGTGTGGGCTACTGGGTGCTGCTGTGGGCACAGGGCATGCGCCACCGAACCAGCCTCCTGTCCGGGGTGCTGCTGTCCAACTACTCCGAGTTCGCGCTGATCGTCGCCGCCACGGGCGTGGCGGCGGGCTGGCTGGAGGCCGACTGGCTCGTCACCCTGGCCATCGCGGTGGCAGGCAGCTTCGTCGTCGCGGCGATGGTGAACCCTCGCAACACGTCACTGCTCTCCAGCTTCGCCGGCAGGTTCCCGCGCCGTCCACCGGAGAGACTGAACATCCACGACAGGCCGATCCCGTTCGGCGAGACTCGGGCGCTGGTCCTCGGCATGGGGCGCGTCGGGATCGCGGCATACGAACGGCTCAGCGAGGATCACGACCTGCACGTGCTCGGTGTGGACCACGACCCCCACAGGGTGGAGGTGCTGCAGAAGCGGGGCGTCAACGTCATCGAGGGCGACGCAACGGATACCGACTTCTGGGACCGTGTGATCCGCAATGGCCTGATCGAGGCAATCGTGCTCGCAATGCCGTCACAGCACGCCAACATCGACGCGCTGCGGGAGATCAGGGAGCGCCAGTTCACGGGTGTGGTCTCAGCGGTGGCGGTCTACCACGACGACGTCGACGAACTCCATGACCTCGGCCTGGAAGTCGTCGTGCACATGTACGCGGGCGCGGGCACCGAACTGGCCGACCGCAGCATCGAGGCCAGGCGCAGGCACCACCCCTGACGGCCGGGCGCCGACCCGCTCACTCGTCGCCCTCGTCCTCGTCCTCACCGTCGTCATGCTCGTCCGACCGGATCTCGATGGATCGGACGCCGCCCACCTCGTCCAGCACGGGGATCAGCGACCGCAGCTTGCCCGGCCCCTTGAACCGGACGTCCAGTTGCACCAGATCCGAGTTCTGCAGCCGCCTGGTGGAGAGGATGAACGTGGCGAAGCCCTCCTCGGTTGCCACGGCCAGCAGCCTGCGCAACACACCCTCCCCGTCGACGTATGTGATGCGGGCGATGCGTTTGGTGTCCCTGGTCGGGAGCCTGGCGACGATGGGTCCGAGCACGATCAGCACCAGCAGGTGCGCCGCGGTCAGGCCGATCGCCAAAGACACCAACCCTGCCCCTGCCGCCATGCCGACGGCCGCCGTCACCCAGATGGTTGCCGCCGACGTCAGGCCCCGCACTGCGTCGCGCCGCATGAAGATCAGGCCCGCCCCGAGGAAGCCGATACCGGAGACGATCTGGGCGGCGATACGGGACGGGTCGAGGTTCACCTCCAGCCCGAGCACCGCGGAGAAGCCGAACCCGGAGACCAGCGTGAAGGCGGCCGAGCCGGTGCCGACCAGCACGTGGGTGCGGAAGCCCGCCGACTTCTGGCGGAACTGCCGCTCCAGCCCGATCAGCGAGCACAGGACGAGAGCCAGGAACAGCAGTTCGAGTTCCGTGAGCGACGTGCTGGTCCACCACTTCATCCCTGTGCCCTCCTCTTCGACTCAGGGTGGAGCCTATCGCCCGGCATCATCGCCCGCACGCGCCGGACGGGTCCGCGCTCCGCCGTCGCACTTTTGTCACAGGAGTCGGCCGGGTGGTAGTATCGGGCCCGCCGCAAGGCATGGGGCTATGGCGCAGTTGGTAGCGCGTCTCGTTCGCAATGAGAAGGTCAGGGGTTCGAATCCCCTTAGCTCCACTTCCCGCATGAGGCTCGAACTCAAGCCATCGTCAATGTTGGTAGACGTTCGGGCCTTGTCGGCATCTGCGACCTGCAACACGGCAATCCGCCACTCTGGTGGAGCAAGGCCCTACGCAGCGACCTTCTCCAAGGGCTTGCTCTTCTTGGCCACGATGCCCGCCACCCAGAAGAGAATCCCGACGATCAGGATCGGCACCACGACGACGCCCGAGGAGCCGCCGAGGATCGCCCCGATCGGGGGCACCTCCGCCATCCCCGCCATGCGGACGAAGAAGCCGACGACCGTCGCCACGAACTGGGCCACCGCGAGCGACATCAGCAGGATTCCGGCGAGCGTCGTGCGGCGCAGGCCGAGGAACCCCAACGACAGCGCCAGGGCAAGCACCGAGATGCTCCCGATGGGGCCGAGGACGTTGCGGTCGAGGAGCCCGGTCGGAAAGGGGCCGCCTCACTCACCCACTGCGCGGGGTCTGCTGTCCTGCGCCACCGACGGCGTGCCCTCGCGCGTGCCGGGACGATCCGCCGTCGGGATGATCGACGGCCCCACCACGGGGGCGGACAGATCGATGGTGCGCACCGTCCTCGGCACCAGGGGCTTCGAGACGTAGGTGGGCGCAGTCACCGGGATCGGGTCCCACAACGCGCCCGTCACCACCGGAGCCGTCAGGTCCACAGAGAGCTCCCGGGCGGAGTCGTCCGGCGCATCCACGCGGATGGCGGTGGTGTCCTCGTCGTCGCCCCAGCCCGACCTCACCCGTCTGGCCCTGGCGTCGAAACGGCGCCTCATCGCCGCCACACCGACTCTCGCGAAGGCCGCGAACGCCAGCATCAGCACGACCGGGATGAGGAGCGCCCAGGGCGGGAGGTACCCAAGGAGCGCGGAGACACCGACTGCGACGGTGAGCAGCAGCAGCACCAGCAGCGAGCGACGACGGCGCAAGGCGGCACCTCGCGCCAGCAGCCTGAGTTCGTTCAGCTCCGCCTTGCGGGTGAGGGGGGTGGTGACCTCGGGGTCGGCATCCCTGTCACCGGCGCGCCCGGGCTGCACGAAGCGCAGCGAGGCCGAGAACCGGTCGGCGGTGTCCACATCCAGCGGGTCGGGGTTGGCGTCGCGATGGACCGTCAGCCACGGCAGCCCGAACGCCAGCCCGGCAATCACAACGAGGCTGATGATGATTCCGGCGAGCACAGGTACACCGTAAACAACATCGGTGTGATTCGCCCAGTGGACGCGCTGGTCAGGTCCGATTCGGTGTTGCCCGGACCACTCCGGTCACTCGACATCGAGCATCCAACAGCGGACCTGCTGCCCGGCGCGCACGAACTCCGTGTCCTCGTCGATGACTATCAGCGCGTTGCTGCGCGACAACTCGGCCATGGCGTACGGGTCGGAGACTCGCTCAACCGTCCTGATGTTGGCGTCCGCGAACACCTCACCGCGCAGCAGATGGACCTGCCCCTTCGTCGAGCGGAAAGTGGAGGTGGCGATGGCCCTGACCCCCCGGCGCGTCTCCTCCAGTCCCATGAGGCGCCGGATGAGCGGCCACACGAACGCCTGGAACGACACGTAGGCGCTCACCGGATTGCCCGGCAGCATCACCATCGGCACCTTCTCCTCGCCGATGAGACCGAAGGTCTGCGTGCGCCCCGGCGTCATGGCGACCTCGACGGAATCGGTGAACCCGAGCGAGTCCATGACTGCGGCGACGGCGAGGTAGTCCTCGCGCCTGCCGCCCGTGGTGGAGATCACCAGATCGGCGCGGATCAGCTGGTCGGTGACGACCGTGCGGATCTCGTCGACGTCGTTGCTGTGCACCGCGACCCGAAACACCGTCGCCCCTGCCGCGCGGGCGGCCGCCGCGATCATGTAGGAGTTCGAGTCGGTGTTCTCGCCGTACTCGACCTGCGTCCCGGGCTCCACCAGCTCCGCGCCGGAGCTGACGACGACGACGCGCGGGCGCGGCCGGACCAGCACCTTGTCGATGCCTGCGCTCGCGAGCATCCCGATCGCACGCTCGTTGAGCCGCTCGCCCTCGCTCAACAGTCGCGTGCCGACGGCAAGGTGCTCACCGGCTGCACGCATGTAGTCGCCGTCCGCGACGACGCCGAGCAGCACGAGCCTGTCACCGGAGGGCTCCGCGAAGTTGGCGGGAAGCACTGCTGTGGCCCCCTTGGGAACGACCCCACCGGGCAGCACGGGCACCGCACCCCCCACCAGCAGGGGATCCTTCTCGCCCGCGAGTGCGAGCGACTCCACCATCTGCCCCGCGGCATCCACCAGGTCCACCGCGCGCACCGCGTAACCCTCGACCTTCGCAGTGGTGTTCGGGGGCACGTTGATCATCGAGTTGATGTCCTCGCACATCACCTGGTCCCAGGCCTCGAGCAGCGACATGCCGAATGGCCGCAGCGGTTCCACGAGGCTCAGGAGGTACGCCGTGTGGTCGGCGACGCTCCGGAGCCCGTCCTCGCGCAGCGGCGGTGCCGCGGGAAGCCCGACCGGCGGATCGACAACCTCCTCCGGCGCGTCGACGGCATCCGGGACGGGCTTCTTGCGGGAGAACAGGACCATGGTCCTTACGATAGTTGAATGCACGTTGACAACCTCAAGGACTCGCTGCGCCGACGCGTCCAACAGGAGCGGGCGGCCCTTTCGAGGCGTGCATGGGCCGAACAGGACGCGGCGCGGACCCGGGCGCTGCTCGCGGCACTCCCGGGGGATGTGAGGGTGGTCGCGGCCTACGCCTCCCGGCCGGGCGAGCCGGGCACGGCCGGGCTGGTGGATGCGCTGGTGGGGGCCGGGGTCCGGGTCCTGCTGCCCGTCATCGGCAGGGTGCCGGGCTGGGCATGGTTCACCGGCTGGGTGGAGACGGAGCCGGGCTGGGGCGGCATCCCGCAGCCCATCGGGGAGAGGCTGGGCGCGTCTGCCGTCGCGGAGGCGGACCTCGTGCTCGTGCCCTGCCTCGCCGTCGGGGTCGACGGAACACGCCTCGGCACCGGCGGCGGCTGGTACGACAGGGTGCTGCCGGAGCGCAGGGACGGCGTGCCGGTCTGGGCCCTGGCACGGGCGTGCGAGGTGTTCGGGACGCTCCCGACGATGCGGCACGACGTCGCGGTGGATGCGGTCGTCACGGAGGACGGATGGACGAGTCTTGGGCGTTCGGCGGACGCGGCTTATCATGGCTGAGGCCGCCGCACTGAAAAAGAGAGAAGCCTATGCCCACCTACCAGTACCGATGCAACTCCTGCGGAAGGGACCTCGAGGTCTTCCAGAAGTTCACCGACGCCTCGCTGACGGTGTGCCCGTCCTGCGCCGGAGAGCTGCGCAAGGTGTTCAACGCGGTCGGCGTGGTGTTCAAGGGCTCCGGCTTCTACGCCACCGACTCCCGCAAGCAGAAGTCCGCGTCCTCCGCACCGAAGACGCCCGCGGCACCGGCCGCCCCTGCGTCGTCCTCGGCGAGCAGCAGCAACTCCAGCAGCAACTGATACCCGGGGGCCTGTGGATTACGGCCCTCCCCCGCCACCCACGCCCATCATGCGGGCATGGAGATCCTCGCCGCCGCAAGACGGTTCGTCGGCTGGCACCGTCGCGCCATCGCCGCAGCCCTGGCAGGGCTCGGCACGTTCGTGCTGGTCACGCAGCTCACCCCCACAGTCCCCGATTCGGTGCCCGTCGTGGTGGCGCTGCACGAGCTGTCCCCCGGTGACGTGGTGCGGGACGCCGACGTCGCCGTCCGGGAACTGGCGGCATCGAGCGTTCCCGAAGGCGCGCGGCTGACCACCGACGACGTGGTCGGGCAGGCGCTCGCGGCCGGCGTGTCGGCAAACACCATCCTCCAGCCCGGCCTGCTCGCCTCGGCGGACAGGGCAGGGCCCGGGCGCGCTCTGGTGCCGGTGCGGATACCGGATGAGCAGCTCCTGCAACTCCTGACGCCGGGCAGGCTGGTGAGCCTCGTGTCCGCCTCCGAGACGGGCGCGTCGGTGCTGGTGGACGACGCGAGGGTGGCGCTGATCCCCGCAGCGAGCGCCCAGACCGGGTTCGCGGCCACTGGGTCGCGGCCGGGCCTGGTCGTCCTGGACATCCCGGCCGGACGTGCGGCGGACGTGGCCGTGCTCGGGCAACGCGGCGATCTGAACATCCTTCTCGGCTGAGATTCCCTGCTTGGGCAGACTGGGGGCATGGACTCCCCCTCCGGACAACCCACCCGCTCGTCTGCCGTCGTATGGGCAACCACACTGAGCCTCGCCGCGCTGGCGGGTGTGGCGACCGGGCTCGCCAATGCCCTGATCATCGGCAGGTTCCCGGACGCCGTGCGTCCGGACGACCTGCTGTTCGAACTCCTGCCATACGTCGGCCCCGCCCGCTGGCTGACGCTCGTGGCGCTGGCGGGGGGCATCGGCGCCTTCCTGTGGATCACGATCCGCCCGGCGCCGTCGACCCTGCCGTCCGTCGGTGCCGCAGTGGCCCTGCTGTATCTACTCCGGGCGGGGATGATGATCCTCACGCCGCTGGCACCCGCGCACGGCGAAGGGTACTTCGTCTTCCCGCAGGTGCAGTACGGCATGTTCCCCTCCGGCCACACCGCACTGCTCACCCTGCTGGCACTGCTCGTCCCAGTCGAGCAGCGCCGGCACCGGCGCTTCCAGTGGTCCATGGTGGTGATGATGATCGCAGGGCTGCTGCTCGCGCACGGGCACTACTCGATCGACATCGTCGGCGGCCTGCTGCTCGCCTACTTCGTCGCATCCGTGACGCGGCACGGAACCCTGTTCTCGCCCATACGCCATGCCGTAGGGTGAACCGACAGCCAGTTACCGACTGAGGAGTGCAATGAAGCTCACCGGTGCACGACCCTCAGGTAGGCGCCGGGACGGCCGCCTCGTCCACGACCTCCCCGAGGTGAGGCGTGTGGTGCCCCACCTCATGCCCACCAGGCTCGACGCGACGGTGTACTACCAGCAGCACCTCGACGTCGAGCGACTGATGCCCTGGCTGGAGGACGTCAACCGCGACAGGCCGGCCGAACAGCAGATCCGCTTCTTCCATGTGATGCTCGCTGCGCTCGCCCGCCTCTTCCGCCTGCGCCCGGAGCTCAACCGCTTCGTCTCCGGGCGGCGCACCTACGAGCACCGCGACATCTCCTTCGCGTTCACCGTCAAGAAGGCCAAGACCGACGAGGCCGACGAGGTGCAGGCACGCCTCACCTTCACAGGTCTCGAAACGGTCGACCACGTGCGCACAATGGTGGAGGCAGCCCTGATCCGGGCACGCAACCACACTCGGAACCAGAGCGACGTCCTCGTGTCGCAGTTGATCCGGTTGCCCGGTCCGCTGCTGGCCGCCGTCGCGCAGACCGCCTGGACGCTGGACTCGATCAACCGACTGCCGAAGGTGCTGCAGGACGCCATCCCGATGTATGCCAGCGCCTATGTGGTCAACATGGGCTCACTCAAGGCGGAGGCGCCGTTCCACCATCTCTACAGGCGCGGCACCGCCGGCGTGTTCGCCGCCATCGGCACCATCCGCCCCGAGCCGGTTGTGGACCAGGCCGGTGCCATCGTCGCCCGGCGCCGCGTGGACGTGGTGTACACCGTCGACGAGCGGATCACCGACGGGTTCTACCTCGTGCGCTCCGCCGATCTGCTGCAGGGCATGCTCGACGATCCCGCAGCCCTGTTGGAGGCCGTGCGGGAGACCTAGCCCCAGTGGGGCGGGCGGTCGGCGACGAGCCGGCGCTCGTCGGGGTTCAGGGCGCGTTCCGGTGCCGGGGAGGCCGCGAGCCTGCCTGAGATGCCCAGCGCCTCGCGCAGGTCGGCCAGCAGCGCCGCGAACCTCGCGAACCCGACCCCGGCCATCAGCTCGGGAGCCACAGGGAACGGCCACGGCAGCCGCTGCTCCATCCGCTCACCCCGCAACTGCTGGATCCGCTCCGTGCCCCAGCCGAGGGCCGACAGTTCCGCCACCAGGGAGGGCACATCAGAAGCGGTGACGGGCAGGACATTCCCCGTCACCGCCTCTGCAAGCGCTCGTGCCTCAGCCGCCAAGCGTGGCACCGTCCTCGACCACGCCGGGGGTTCCGGCGTCGGCCAGGTCGACGGCACCGACCGCCCTGACGCCCCTGCCGAAGGTCCAGTCGCCGCGCACCTTGAAGGACGCCGCCTCACGCAGCGACAGCGGGTGCGGGATGCGGGCGGAGAAGGCGTCGACAAGCTTGTAGTACTTGGAGTCGAGATCGATCTCGGGCGTGCTCGCGGTGGTGGCCACCAGGCGGCCGTCGTCACCAAGGTCGTACACGTCGGAGCGCAGCAGCAGCAGCTCGTTGGTGGTCTTGACCGGCTGGAAGCGGTCGCGGCCCACGCAGATGGCCGTGGCGCCCTCGAACACCTCGATGGCCGCCCCCATGGCCGACTCGACCTGGATCACGGGCGTGGATGTGGGATCGCCCGGGTCCACCGTCTTCTCGTTGCGGATCATGGGCAGGCCGAGCACCGAGTCGCGCTCGACCAGTGCCGCCTTCAGCCGTTCCAGGTCGAACCACAGGTTGTTGGCGTGGAAGAACGGATGACGGTGCTCGTCGGTGAAGAAGTGCATCTCATCCGGCGCGGTCTGCGCCGTGTCGCGCAGGATCAACTGGCCGTCGGTCTTGCGGATGGCGAGGTGGCCGCCCTTCTTGTCGTTGATGGTGCGACGGCACACCTCCGCCGCATAGGGCGCCCCGGAGGCGGCGAACCAGCCCGCGATGGTCGCGTTCGGGGCGGCGCCCAGGTTGTCGCCGTTGGAGACGCAGGCATACCGGAAACCGGCAGCCAGCAACTGGTCCAGCACGCCGGAGCCCTCCAGCGCGGGGTAGATGTCACCGTGGCCGGGTGGGCACCACTCCAGCGTCGGATCGGCATCCCATGTGACAGGCGTGAGATCGTCCGCCCTGAGCTTCGGCTCCTGGTTCTGCAGGAACGACAGGGGCAGCCCCTCAACGGCCAGATCCTCGTAGCGGGCGAGGTGCGCCAGGGTGTCGTCGTCGGTGCGGAACGAGTTCATGAACAGCAACGGCAACCGCGCTCCGTACGTGGTGCGCGCTGATCTCACCTGCGAGACGATGAGGTCCAGGAAGTTCAGGCCGTCACGCACCTCCAGCAGCGTCTTGGCGGCCTCCAGACCCATGGAGGTGCCGAGGCCGCCGTTCAGCTTGATGATGACGGTGCGACCGATGGCTTCACGCGCCTGGTCGTCGGAGACCCGGATGTCGTCCAGCATCGGCGGGTCGAGCAGGGGGGTGATGCTGTCCTCGGGGATGAGCCCCGTGGCGCCGGACTCCAGGAGACGGTAGTAGTGGGAGAAGACCTCGATGGCCGGGGCGGAGACCCCCGCCGCCTGCATCTTGGCCCGTGCGGCCTCAAGCCCTGCCTGCGACATGATCACTCCTTAATCGGTTGCATCCGAATCCTACCGATCCGTGACCTCCACGATCCCGTGCGCCCCGCGTTCCGCATCCACCATGATGTGGCTGACCACCGGGTAGTGACCTGCCTCGGGGAACGTCAACTCGACGAAGCCGCCCTGGGCCGGCAGCAGGCCAAGTGCCTGTGAGCCGCCACCGCCGTTGCCGAAGGCGTCGACGCCACGGCGGAGCTGGTAGGCGCCCTCGAAGTAGACGGTGTCGAACTGTGCGCCGACGATGTGGAACGAGCTCGGCCGGTTGGGGCCGATGTCCAGCACCCAGAACCTGACGCGCTCCCCCACCTTCGCCTTGAACGGCTGCTGGTCGTACTGGTTCGCGATCCCGTTGAACACAACCTTGTCCGGCTTCTCGGCCGACACGGCGTCGGCGTTGACCTCGGTGGCCTCGGCGGGGTCCGTGGCCACCGAGGTGAGGTAGATCTCCGACTGGGTGACCACGTACTCGCGGTCGACCTTGTCGAAGCCGCCCTCGGGCTCGATGATGACGGCGCCCGCCATCCCGGCCGCGATGTGGGCGGTCATGGGCATCGTCGAGCAGTGGTACATCCAGATGCCGGCGCGCTCGGCCCTGAACGTGTAGACCAGCGACTCGCCGGGAGGGATGGTCCGCATGGGCTGATCGGGCGCGAGGTTGCTCGCATGGAAGTCGATCGAGTGGCCCATCGTGCCGTTGTTGACCAGCGTCACCTCGAAGGTGTCGCCGATCCTGCCGTGCAGGGTGGGAGCCACGCTCCGCCCGTTGTAGGTCCACCTGGTCTGCCAGATGCCGGGCGCCACCTCAAGCGGCACCTCCGTGACCTCGAGCGTCACCTTGTGGACGGTCTCGTCCGTCAGCGGCGGCACGACCGGGTCGATGGTGCCGGACAGCTGCGCCTGCTGGCCCCCCTGATCCATGCCGTGGCCCATGTCGTGGGTCGACGTGGCGGTGGGTGTCGGGCTGGGCGCGGTGGGGGCGGCGCCGTCGACGATGACGTCGAAGACCATGCCCATCTGGCGGTGTCCGACCACCGTGCACCAGCCCTGGATGGACGACTGGACAACCCCGAGGTCGAGTTCGGCGCTCTCGCCGGGCCTGAGCCTCGGGGTCCGCTCGTCGCCGACCAGGAGGTCGTGGATCTGGGTGGGGTCCTCGTTGACGAGGTCGATCACGAGCTTGTCGCCCGGCTTGACGTGGACCGACGCCGGCGTGAACCGCATGTCCTTGGCCACCACCTTGATCCGGACGGTCTCGCCGGTCTGCGCCACCGTCTCGGAGGCCTGCGGCTGCCCGCTGCCGAGCCCGATGGCGGACGGGTCGGCCCCGATGCCGATGCTGAACGCCAGGACCAGCGCAGCAATGCCGGCGACGAGCCCGCTGCCGGTGAAGGCGCTCGGCCGTTCGGGGGTCTTCGCAGGGCGCTCCAGCACGGGCGCATCGCCTGCGGCCTGCCGACGCTTCTCCCTGGCGGACGTGAGGACGCTGGCCATCAGGATCGGCAGGAACGCCGACAGGGCCACCAACACCAGTACCGAGATCGTCACCATCACCCAGCTGGGCAGCGGCAGCAGCCACAGGACGAGTCCACCGTTGATGGCGACCAGCCGGGCCGTGGCGAACCTGTCCATCTGCGCCCCCGCGGCCCGCACGATTCGGGGTCCGCCGCCGATCACCGACGGCAGGAGGTAGGACAGCGCGCCCATGACCAGTTGCAGCAGGAAGCCGACCACCCAGATGGAGGCGAGCATCGGGTAGCCGTCGGCCAACTGCACGTCGTTCGTGCGGAGCAGGAACACCGCGGTGGCGACGATCGCCACCGCCCCCCAGATTGCGGCGAGGCCGACGGAGGCGGGCGCGAACTCGCGCGGCGGCTTGCGGCGGACCGGACCCCAGAGGGATCTGCCCCACCACACCAGGCCCGCGACGTAGACCCCGAGGCCCGCCACCGACACCGCGCGGATGCCGGTGAGCGAGCCGGCGATCACGACCGCGATGCCCGCCAGCAGCACGGGGAGGGCCTGCTTCGCCAGCCGTTCGGCGCGGTCGTCCATGCGGGTACGCAGCAGCGTCGGCCAGAACGTCACCAGCGTGCCGACCACCGTCAGCCCGATCCAGCCGAGCAGGTTGGTCATGGTGTGCGCGATCAGCAGGCGGGCATGCCACGTGTCGTCGAGCCCGAACGCCAGCGCGGCACCGAAGCCGATGCCGACGGGCAGCAGCGCCGCCGCGGCCACGTAGTACCGGATGCAGATGCGGAACCGGCCGGGCAGCGCGCGGCGGAGATCGCGGACCAGTTCGACGGCGTGCCACAGCACCGCGACGCCGACCGCCACTGTGCCGGCGAGCACCAGCCACCACATGGTGGACGGGACACCGATGAACACCAACAGGGCGCCGATGCCCAGAAGGCCGAGGCGGACGTCGGCACGGGCCGAGGCGCCGTCGTCAGGTCGGGTCTTCAGCAGCGCGGCGGTGAAGTGTGCACTCCAGACCATCACCGAGTGCGTGAGCGCGCCCAGCGCGATCAGGTGGACCATCAGCCAGGTCGCCTCGGGGATCCACCGATGACCCAGGGACACCGCGATGGCCGCAACGAACCAGACCACGAGAGGCAGGTCGCGCATGACCTTCATCCCGCGGCTCATGACCGCACCACCGAGACGACGATGCTCAGCGCGAACAGCAGGAGCGCGACGACCGTCACGATGCCACCAACCCTCCACAGGAGATCGAATCCACCAATGTCGCCGGCCGCGCGCAAGAGCATGCCCCCGTGGAGCGCACCCAGCGGCACCCACATGTACGGCCGGTACGGCAGCGGCCGTCCCAGCACCGTAGGGAAGATGATGGGTGCGTGGGCGATGATCATTGACACCCCGAATCCGAGGAACACGCCGTGGATGGTCAGGTCGTACGGGCCGCGGCCCACCGGCTGCCCCACGACCAGCCAGACCAGGCCTGCGACCACGAGCCACACGTTACCCGCCAGCAGCGCTGCGGCGTTGAAGCGCCGCA
>JBDHZH010000069.1:0-14787 GCA_039811745.1 Arachnia sp. | reverse complement strand
ATGCCGACGTGAGTGCAGGAGCCGAGTAGAACGATTTGACGGCTGCGCCCGGAGAAGACCTGGTTCGCCTTTCGAGGACGCGGGTTCAATTCCCGCCACCTCCACGCAAGCCCTTGTCAGGACCCCCTGACAAGGGCTTTTGCATTTGGTGCCGATTCCTGGCGCCCACCGGGGGCCGCCCTCGTGCAGGAGGTGGTTCCCGATGCCGCAGGCCGGCAGAGCGCGGGCTGAGCGCCTGCTGCGCCGACACCAGACTTCGCGGCGCGCTCGCGCCATCGGCCGACCGCCTCTGTGTCGTTGGTGCCTGCTGCCCCTTGGAGACCATGGCAGGATGACGTCATGCAGCATGGCATCCCCGTCGAGGCGGGCCAACTCCTCGTGGGCACGGAACCCGGGCGGGGTGGTTATTTCGACCAGAGCGTGGTGCTGCTGCTGGATCACAACGAGTCCGGTTCCCTCGGGGTGTGTCTCCACAGGCTCTCGGACGTCCAGGATGTCGAGCCCCTCGCCCAGTTCATCCCCCAGCTCTCCCCACCCGCACGGTTCTTCGAGGGCGGGCCCGTGTCAAGGCAGGCTGCCGTGTGCCTGGCTCGCGTCTCGAATGCCGCGGAGGAGCCCCCTGGCTGGCGCCGTGTGTTCGGGGACGTCGGCATCCTCGATCTCGACACCCCGATCGAACTCGTGGCAGGGGCGTTCGCCGACATGCGCATCTTCATCGGACTGTCCGGCTGGGATGCCGGGCAGCTTGAGGGGGAGTTGATCCGGGGCGCCTGGTTCCGCACGAGGGCCACGGAGGAGGAGGTGTTCGGCATGCCCGAGCGTCTGTGGCGGCGCGTCCTGAGGCGAATGGGAGGAACGCCGGGCCGGTGGTCCACGTGGACCGACAACCCAGTCCTCAACTGATTGGTGAACGTGACTAGAGTGGAGAGAGTGACCCAAGGAGGAGGCCTGTGACAGATCGCCAGCCGAATCGGATCCTCATCGTAGATGATGATCCCGCGCTGTCGGAGATGCTTCAGATCGTGCTGGGCCAGGAGGGATATGAGACCTTCCGCTGCTCGAACGGCACCGATGCGCTCAACCAGCTGCGTGAGAGTCGCGCGGATCTGGTGCTGCTCGACCTGATGCTGCCGGGCCGTGACGGCGTCTCCGTCTGCCGCGACATCAGACTGGAGTCGGACGTCCCCGTGGTCATGCTCACGGCCAAGTCCGACACCGCCGATGTCGTGGCAGGACTCGAGGCGGGTGCGGACGACTACATTGCGAAACCGTTCAAGTCGAAGGAGTTGGTGGCCCGCATCCGCACCAGGCTCCGTCGGATCAGCGCCGATCCCGGGGGGGACGACCTACAGATCGGAGACCTCAACATCTCGGTGCCCGCCCACACGGTCAAGCGTGGCGTGGAGGAGTTGCCGCTCACACCTTTGGAGTTCGACCTGCTGCATGCACTGGCCAGGAGGCCGGGCCAGGTGTTCAGCAGGGAAGCGCTCCTGGAGGAGGTCTGGGGTTACCGCAACGCGGCAGACACGAGGCTGGTCAATGTCCATGTGCAACGCCTACGAGCGAAGGTCGAGAAGGATCCCGAGCGGCCCGAGATCGTCGTGACGGTACGTGGGATCGGGTACCGGGCCGGTGACCCACAGCGCTTCTGAGGTGCCCCGGTGAGCGGGCTGGCGTCCATGTGGCGCGGGTCGCTGCCGCTGCGAATCCTCCTGCTCACTCTTGGCTCCTCGCTCATCGTGCTGGTCCTGGCGGGCATGGTGCTGCTGAACCAGGCCACGGCCGGCGCGGTGGAGGCCAGGCGGGAGACCTCCATCTCCGAAGCCGCAGGGATCCAGGCATTCATGCAGCAGCAGCTGCGGCTGCCGGAGAGCAGGAACGTCGCCATCTACGAGAGGCTGAGCAGGCTCGCCGACACCGCAGGAGCGCAGTCGGGGCGCTTCAAGGTGATCATCCAGGGCCCATCGTCGGTGTTCGCCTCCTCTGGCATCGATGCCGCCTCGGTGCCGACCGCACTCAGAGCCGCCGTCGGCGAGGGGACAGGGATGTTCATCACCCCGACGAGCGTGCGCTACACGGATCCGGCGGAGGCCCCCGTTCCCGGGTGGGCGATCGGGTCCTTGCTCGTCGACAGCACCGGCGAACGGTTCCCGGTCTTCTACATCTTCCCGCTCACCACGGAGGTCGCCACCCTGTCTGTTCTCAGACAGGCGGTCGTCATGACCGGGGTTGTGCTGCTGGTCGCACTGGCGCTCATCGCCTACGTGGTGACCGTCATCGTGCTGCGGCCTGTGAGACGCGCCAGCCGGACCGCGCTGCGGCTGGCGTCGGGCAACCTGGACGAACGCATGGAGGTCAGCGGGACCGATGACATCGCGACGCTCGCGGAGTCCATGAACGAGATGGCAGATGACCTGCAGCAGCGCATCCGGGAGCTCGAGACGCTGTCGCTGGTTCAGCGCCGGTTCGTCAGCGACGTGTCGCACGAAGTCAGGACTCCTTTGACGACGGTGAAGATGGCAGCCGACGTCCTGTTCGACGCCCGCGCCGACTTCGCGCCGCAGCAGGCACGGGCCGCCGAGCTCATGAACCTTGAGATAGACCGGTTCGACGCGATGCTCTCGGACCTGCTGGAGATCTCCAGATTCGACGCGGGGGCCGCCGTCCTGGCCTTGGAGGAGACGGATCTGGAAGCACTCGTCCGTGCGGAGATCGCTGGGCAGCAAGCATTGGCAGAGAGCCTTGGCGTCGCCCTGCGGGTGCTGGAGGTCAGAGGTGACGTGACCGCGATGCTCGACGGCAGGCGGATCCGGCGCATCCTTCGGAACCTCATCGTGAACGGGATCGAGCACGCCGACGGTGCACCGATCGACGTCGCGATCGCAGGGGACCGGGAGTGTGTCGCGGTCACGGTGCGTGACCACGGCATCGGCTTCAAGCCGTCGCAGGCAACGCAGGTGTTCGAACGGTTCTGGCGCGCCGACCCCTCGCGTGCGAGGGTGCTTGGTGGTTCGGGGCTGGGTCTTGCGATCTCGCTGGAGGACGCACGGCTGCACCACGGATGGCTGGATGCCTGGGGCAGACTCGGGCGCGGCGCGCAGTTCCGGCTGGTCCTGCCGAAGCGGCCGGGGACGGAAGTGACCGGATCGCCACTCGACCTCGTGCCCGCTGACGAACTCGGGAACGGTGCCTCGAGATGAGACTCAGGGCCCTGATACCCATCCTTGTGCTGTTGCTCGTGGGATGTGCCACGATCCCCACCTCCGGCCCGGTGGAGAGCCTGCCGGTGACCGTTCCGCCTCGGGGCATCGAGATCGCACCGGAACCGCCGCAGCCCGGGATCTCGCCGGGCAGGCTCATCGATGGTTTCCTGCAGGCCATGGCGGACCCCGAGGCCGACTACGCAGTGGCCAGGCAGTACCTGACGAAGGAAGCGGGCACGGCATGGGATCCGAGCGTCGGTGCACGCATCTACGAGGGTGCCGTGACCGGGGACGGGCGTTCCTTCTCGCTCAAGGGGACCCGCACGGGTGCGCTCGATGCGAGCGGAAGGTTCACGGCCGCGAATGCGGCCATCGCGGTCGACCTGAACGTGGTGGAGGAGGACGGCGAGTGGCGCATCGCGCACGTGCCCGACGGGGTCCTCGTCTCCCGGTTCATGTTCGAGCGCTACTACTCGCATGCCACGGTCTACTTCCTGGGTGCGGCCGGTGATCTCGTGATCCCCGACATCATCCATGTGCCCGAACCGCTGCTCACCCCCGCCCGGATCGTGCAATCACAGATCGACGGCCCCAGCACGGCCATCGCCGGCGTCGTGCGCAACGCGCTGCCGAAGGGGGTGACACTGGGCGGGTCCGGGGCGACAGTGGATCAGAACGGCACCGCCGTCGTGTCACTGCGAAACCTCCCGGACTCGATGAGCGAGGAACTGCGGCGGCAGCTCGGCGCCCAGCTTCTCTGGTCGCTCACCGCCATCCCCCGGGTGAGGGGCCTGAGGGTGATCGACGATGGCGTTCCGCTGGAACTGCCGGGGCAAGACGCGGAAGGGGTGCTCGAACTGGCTTCCCAGCAGGGCTACCAGGTCCTGTCCCGGGCAGCCACACCCGACCTGTTCGGGGTTCGCGACGGTGTGGCCGGCAGGGTGGGAATGGCCGGGTCGTTCGTCGCCATGGGCTCGGACGGTGTCCGCGTCAGTGAGGTGGCGGCGTCGCTGGACGTGGCACTTGTCGCATTCATCGACGAGAACCGCCGAGTCGTGCTGATCGGACCCCTCGGAGGACAGCTCACCCAGGTTGTCCCCGACCTCCTCGAGATCAGGGACGCCCAGTTCGCGTCCGGCCAGCTCTGGGTCCTCGGTGACGATCCATTGGGACGTCCACGGCTCCTGCGGATCGATTCGCAGGGCGGCGGGACATTCGTGGACACGGGCGCCCTGCCCGGCAGGATCGAACGGTTCGCCATTGCCCAGACGGGCACGAGGGCCGCGTTCGTCGTCCGCGTCGGTGGGGAGCCGCAGCTCGTGACTGCGACGTTGGGCGCCGCCAGCGGCCCAGCGGTCGTGGGATCCTGGCCATTGCTGCTGATGGACGAGTCCGCGGAGGAACTGCACGGCATCACGGACATCAGCTGGAGCAGCGAGACAGAGTTGGCGGTCCTGGCCGGTGCGGCGGAGGCGCCCTCGGTGTATCTCGCGGAGATGGACGGCTCGGCCGTCGAGCACCTTGGGCCCATTGCCGTCGTCCCGACCCAGGTCACTGCACTTCCGCGGATGGGCGGGGATGCCGTGGTGATCCGCTCGGCCGGTGGGGAGGTGCTCCGGTACGAGGCGAGGACCAGATGGAGCCCACTCGACCTCACACTCTCCCAGGTCAACTACCCGGGTTGAGGTCAACTGCCCGGGTTGAGTTGTGCATATCGGCGTGCCTGCCACGGACGTGTCCATGGTGGGATGCATGGATCGTTTCCTCGACGTGGCTGCGGACCTGCTGCTCGGGGCCACGTGTCCTGCCTGCATGCTCCCCGGCTGGTCCCTGTGTGCGAACTGCCGGGCGGAGTTGGCTGCCGGGGCGCCGCTGCTGGTGACCCGCGACGACTTGACGCTGCCGATCGTTGCGGCCCATGACTATCGTCCGGTGATGGAGCGGCTCATCCCAAGGTACAAGGACGACGGCGCCTGGCACCTCGCCGGCTGGTTGGGAACACGGCTGCAGGTGGCGGTGGCCGCACTCGATCGGTTCGGTGACGAGGCGCTGATACCGATGCCGTCGTTGCCCTCGGCGGTGCGCCGACGTGGCCTGGATCACATGGGACGAGTCACGGCCGTTGCCGCTCGGAGGCTCGGCATTCGGTGGTCCGGGGTCCTGGACAGGTCAGCCCGCGGGATGGATCAGCGTGAACTCGGAGCCTCCGCCAGGCGCCGCAACATGCAGGGCGCCATGGCTGTCAGAAGGACCATGTTGGCGACGCTTCCCGGTTCAGCCATCCTGTGCGACGACGTAGTCACGACTGGTGCGACTCTCCGCGAGGCCGCTCGGGTCCTCGAGGTGGCAGGGGTCCACGTCAGGGGTGCGGCGGTGATCGCGGTTGCGGATCACGCTCGTTCGCGACAACTGGTCGAATACCGCTCGCACGGGTAGCCGGAGTGGGTAACGTTGGGGGATGGAGAGACTCCCGGATCTGCCCCGAAAGGGAATGGGTTCGGGAGTCACTGCTTATCGGCAAGCGCTCACGCGCCGTTAGGAGGAGCGATGGATATCGTCGTCACCGGCAGGCACTGCACGGTCGGAGGAGATCTGAGGGACTTGGTGGAACACAGGCTGACCTCGATCGCGAAGCTCAGGGACCGAGTGATACGGAGCGAGGTCGAGTTCTCCGCGATGGACGCAAACAAGAACCCGTCCGACACTGTGGAGGTGCAGATCACCGTGCGCAGCAGCGGACCAGTTGTCCGGGCCGAGGCACGGGGCAATGACAAGGCGCAGGCCTTCGAGCAGGCGTTCGACCGCCTGATGGCGCAGCTCCGGAAGGCCGCTGACCGCCGCAAGACGCACAGGGGCCTTCGGACCGTGGTGCCCGCCGCGGACCTGCCGCAGGCATCGCCGACGGAGGACTCGTCGGGGCAGGACACCCATGAGGTGGCCGGACTCGTGGTGACGGGGGACGGTCCGTTGGTGGTGCGGGAGAAGGTGTTCCAGACCGTTCCACTCACCCTTGCCCAGGCGCTGGATGAGATGGAACTGGTCGGGCACGACTTCTTCCTCTACCAGGACGCCACCAGTGGTCGGCCTTCCGTTGTCTACCGGCGCAAGGCCTACAACTACGGCGTGATCCAACTCGATCTGGAGGGGTGACCGACAAGGCCACTGTCTGAAACCTTGGGCGGTCGGGCGTCGCTGGCTAGGATGGTCACCGGCGTCCGGCCACTTGGTTCGTGTCCGTGCGTTCCGGTGATGTCGACAAGAGGGACTACGACGTGGGTTTCATGGATTTCCTGAGCAATCTCGGCTCGGGTGCTCAGCTCAAGAGGCTGCAGAAGGTGGCGGACCAGGTCAACCTCATAGAGGCGGACTTCCAGGCCATGTCCGATGCGGAGTTGCGCGCGATGACCGACGAGTTTCGTTCCCGCATCGCCGACGGCGAAACCCTTGACCGCATCATGCCCGAGGCGTTCGCCCTCGTGCGTGAGGCGTCGGTGCGAGTGTTGGACAAGCGGCACTTCGACGTTCAACTCATGGGTGGGGCCGCCCTCCACTGGGGCAACATCGCGGAGATGAAGACTGGCGAGGGCAAGACCCTGGTGGGGACGCTGCCGTCCTACCTGAATGCACTCGAGGGCAAGGGCGTCCACATCGTCACCACCAACGACTACCTGGCCCAGTACCAGTCCGAGCAGATGGGCCGTATCCACCACTTCCTCGGGCTCACCGTGGGTGTGATCCTGGCGAAGATGACACCGGCGGAGCGTCGGGTCGCGTATGCAGCCGACATCACCTACGGCACGAACAACGAGTTCGGCTTCGACTACCTGCGCGACAACATGGCCCTCAGCAAGGCCGACCTCGTGCAGCGCGGCCACCACTACGCCATCGTCGACGAGGTGGACTCCATTCTCGTGGACGAGGCCAGGACGCCGCTCATCATCTCCGGCCCGGCACAGGACTCCCATGAGTGGTACCCCGTGTTCGCGAAGCTCGTGCGAAGCCTCACCAGGGAGCAGGACTACGAGGTCGACGAGAAGAAGCGCACCATCGCGATCAACGCGTCCGGCATCGAGCATGTGGAGGACCGTCTCGGCATCCACAACCTCTACGAGTCCGCGAATACGCCGCTGATCAGCTACCTGAACAACGCCATCAAGGCGAAGGAACTGTTCAAGCGTGACAAGGACTACGTGGTGATGGACGGCGAGATCCTGATCGTCGATGAGCACACGGGCCGCTCGCTCGCGGGCCGGCGGTACAACGAGGGCCTGCATCAGGCGCTGGAGGCCAAGGAGGGTGTGCAGATCCGCGACGAGTACCAGACGCTGGCGACGGTCACGCTGCAGAACTACTTCCGGATGTACGAGAAGCTGGCAGGGATGACCGGCACCGCCAAGACCGAGGAGTCCGAGTTCCAGAAGATCTACGGCCTCGGTGTCATCCCGATCCCTACGAACATGCCGATGATCCGCATCGACCAGCGCGACCTCATCTACCGGACGGAGGAGGCGAAGTTTGCAGCCATCATCTCCGATGTGGTGCAGCGTCACGCGAAGGGTCAGCCCGTGCTACTTGGCACCGCGTCCGTGGCGAAGTCCGAGATCCTGAGCAGGCTGCTGAAGCAGGCAGGCATCCCGCACAACGTCCTGAACGCGAAGCAGCACCAGAGGGAGGCCGCGGTGGTCGCCGAGGCGGGGCGGCGGGGCGCGGTCACCGTCTCGACCAACATGGCCGGTCGAGGCACCGACATCATGTTGGGTGGCAACCCGGAGTTCCTTGCCGACCTGCAGCTGAGGAAGCAGGGCCTCGACCCGGTCGAGACGCCCGAGGAGTACGAGGCGGCGTGGGCCCGGACACTGCAGTCGCTCGAGGAGCAGGTGGCTGCGGAACATGACGAGGTGGTGGCCGCAGGCGGCCTCTACGTCGTGGGATCGGAGAGGCACGAGTCCCGGCGCATCGACAACCAGCTCCGGGGCCGTTCAGGCCGTCAGGGTGACCCGGGGGAGAGCCGGTTCTACCTTTCCCTCTCCGACGATCTCATGAGGCTGTTCCGGCCGGAGCTGCTCGAGCGGGCGCTTCTGATGCTGAAGGTCCCGGACGACGTCCCCATCGACAACAAGTCCGTATCGAACGCGATCGAGTCGGCACAGAAGGAGATGGAGGCGCGCAACTTCGAGATGCGCAAGAACGTCCTCAAGTACGACGACGTCATGAACCGGCAGCGTCACGTCGTCTACCGCGACCGGCACAAGGTGTTGGAGGGTGCGGACCTTCGTGAGCAGTTGCGGGAGCGGGCTGCCGCCGTCGTGGCCGAGGTGGTCCGCACACACACCGTCGGAGTGCCCGAGGACTGGGATCTCGAGATGCTCTCGAACGAGCTGAGGACGCTGTATCCGGTTGCCGTTGACATCGACGAGCTGGACGCCGATCTGCCGAACCAACACGACCTCGTGGAGGCGTTCACGGAGGATGTGCTCGCGGCGTACGACGCGCGTGAGGAGGAGCTTGGGTCGGACACGATGCGTGAACTGGAGCGGCAGGTGCTGTTGACCGTGGTCGACCGGAACTGGCGCGAGCACCTCTACGAGATGGACTATCTGCGCGAAGGTATCGGACTGCGTGCAATGGCGCAGCGTGACCCGTTGGTGGAGTACCAGCGGGAGGGCGGTGACATGTTCCTCGCCATGCGGGAGGCCTCGTTCGAGCAGGTCGTGGGGCTCCTGTTCAACCTGCAGGTGACCAGGCCTGCCCCTGAGCCGGAACTCCAGGTGGGCCTTGTGACGGGCTCCGACGGCGCACCCATGGACGTCCTCGCCAAGGCGGCCGCACTCGAGGCCGGTGCGGCGCTGGCAGGAGCGGTGAAGCCGCTGGCCAAGGGACTGGAGGGCAAGGTCCAGCAGGATCTGACCTACTCGGCCCCCGACGAGAGCGGCGAGGCGACGAGTACGTCCAAGCCGCAGGCCCGGACAGGCGCCAGGCCGGGCAGGAACCAGCCGTGCTACTGCGGGTCCGGCAAGAAGTACAAGGTCTGCCACGGTCGCAACCAGGTCGGCGGGGCCTGAGGAACCGGCTGCTCTCCACCGCGGCCCGGCCATCAGGCTGTGCCCGGGCCGATCAGACGGAAGTCGGTGCACATCCAGCCGGACTCCGCATGGCTGTCCAGTCGCATCGTGCAGGCGAGCCATCTGCCCGCGCACTCCACGAGGGTGCTTGCCTCGATGGCGCCCGCATGCGGCATCTGAATGCGTATCCTCCCAACCGTGGCGGACGCCATCGGGGCGGCGGCGTGCTGGATCAGCCGCTCGAAGGCGGGTCGTGCCATCCGGGGGCGGACCTGGTGGAGCGCGCGGCGACCGCGGAGTGCGTCCAGACAGGCGGTGACCAGTCCGAGACCGGCCTCAGGGAGCAACGTCGGGGTGATTGCGGCTGCTTGCATGGCCACACGCTAGGCATCGGGCCCCGGACAAGTCATCGCATCGGAGCCAACTGACAACACCTCGACACCGATTGACAACACCTGGGCCCCTCGTGACAACACCTGGGCCCCTCGTGACAACACCCGGGCCCCTCGTGACAACACCTGACCGGCGCGAGCCGCTGCGTGCCACTAGGCTCGAACCGTGCAACGACGACTTGTGTTCATCCCGATCGGTGTGGGGGAACTTGATGCGATAGAAGGCGTGACGGATCTCTCGGGCAGGGAGGCGCACACCGTCACCCGCGCTCTGCTGGAGGAGCTCGGGTACGCGCCCGACGACAGCGAGGATGCCGAGTACGCGGCCATGGTGCTGGCTTCGGTGTCGGCACTGTCGCGCTTCGGTGCACGGACCGTGCTGGTCGCGGACGTCCCCGCCGATGCCGTGGCCGAGGTGCGCGATTCCGTCAACGGCGACTGCGTGGTGAGCGCCGTCCCCGCCTCTGCGATCACGTGCTGGTTCAGCGATGCACCCGATGTGGATACGACCGCGGCGGCTGCGGCCGCACGGGGGCTCGACATCGACCTGGCCTGGGGCCTCGGGGCGGTGCAGGAGCTGCTTGAGCACGACCTCCTGTGGAACGACGTCGTCGAATACGTTCGCCGATCCCTCTGAGTCGCCTACGAGGGGTGGCCCCACGCATTCGCCCGGCGTTCGATCCCGTCGAACGCATCAACCAGGAACGGGACCACCATCCTTTCCACCTTGCTGCCGACGATCGGGATCCTGACGGCCAGGGTTCCCGAGTAGTCGCCCGAGGTGCCCTCGGCGGTTGGACGAAGGACGCATCGGGCCTCCGCCGAGACGGGGAGGCCCTTGACGTCCACGCCGAGGTCGCAGTGCCTCTCGGATGAGGCGTCCGGCTCGAGCCAGCGGAACACCAGCGAGAGGTCCACGACCTTGCCCACGAAACGCGCCACGTCCGATGGGGTGGGCAGGGAAAGTGCGAGACTCGTGACCTGGTCGTCGACCCGGACCTCGTGTCGGGTCGCCCCTGAGTGTGCCGCGACGTCGGATATGAAGTCTGGGTTCTTGAACAGGGCGACGACGTCGTCGGGGGTGCCGGGGTAGGAGTGGTGGAAGCTGAGGTGCATCCGGCAATCCTATGATGTTGAGCATGCGCATCGACCTTCACACGCACTCGCGCGTGAGCGACGGCACGGACACGCCTGCCGCGCTGGTGCATGCGGCTGCGGAGGCGGGACTCGACGTGGTGGGGCTCACGGACCACGACACCTTCGACGGCATCGCCGATGCAGAGGCGGCGGCGATCATGGTGGGAGTGGAGTTGTGGGCGGGCGTGGAGTGGTCGACGCAGCTGGACGGCGAGTCCGTGCACCTGCTGGGCTATGGTTGCGACCCCTCGGACCCCGCGCTTGCAGAGGAACTGGGTCGGGTCAGACTCGGACGCCGGGGACGCGTTCCCGAGATGTGCCGCCGACTGGCAGAACTCGGCGTGCCGGTGACCGTCGCGGAGGTGGAGGCGATGGCCGGCGGCGCCCCCTCGGTGGGGAGGCCGCACTTCGCCGACGTCATGGTGTCCAAGGGCTATGTGGCGGACCGGGCCGAGGCGTTCTCACGGTTCCTGGCCGACGGCGGACCGGCGTTCGTCCCCCGGTACAGCACGCCCCTGGGGATCGCCATCGACCTGATCCACCGGGCGGGCGGTGTTGCGGTGGTTGCGCATCCGTGGGGAAGGGGAAGGGAACGCGTGCTGCGCGCAGAAGTCCTCGAGCGGGTGGTCGCCGAGCACGGATTGGACGGTGTCGAGGTGTGGCATGAGGACCATGACGCCGAGGCCCGCGCCGTCCTCGAGCGACTGGCGCTTGGGCTGGGTCTTGTCCCCACCGGCTCGAGCGACTACCACGGCACGGGAAAGAAGGGACATCCCCTGGGTGCCAACCTGACGCCGCAGGAGAGCCTGGTCGAACTGTCGGCGAGGATCGCCGGGCGCTAGGGTTGGTGCCGCACCGGACCAGGAGGGCCCATGGAAGTCGAACCCACGGTTGACGTCGAACCCAACGTTGACACGGCTGCCTCGCTGCGCGCGGCAACCGCACGCAGCCTGGAGATCGAGGCACAGCTGCTGAAGGACCCGACGAGGTTCCGCATGCTGACGGGGGACAGGCCGACCGGTCGCCTCCACATCGGGCACTACTTCGGATCGCTGGCCAACCGTGTACGGCTCCAGGACCTGGGGCTGGAGACGTTCCTGTTGATCGCCGACTACCAGGTGATCTACGACCGTGACGGCCTCGGGGACCTCAGGGACAACGTCATGAACGCCCTCGCGGACTACGTCGCGGCCGGCATCGATCCCTCCCGGACCGTGATCTTCACCCACTCCACGGTCAGTGCCCTGAACCAGCTGATGCTGCCCTTCCTGGCCCTGGTGACGGATGCCGAACTCCGTCGGAACCCGACGGTCAAGGACGAGATGGAGGGATCAAGCCGCCCGATGTCGGGTCTGATGCTCACCTTCCCCGTGCACCAGGCCGCGGACATCCTGTTCTGCAAGTCCAACGTCGTTCCCGTGGGCAAGGACCAGCTGCCGCACATCGAGCAGGCGCGCGTGATCGCCAGACGCTTCGACGAGCGCTACGGCCGCGTCGAGGCGGACCGACCCGTGTTCCCTGCACCGGATGCGCTGCTGAGCCGTAGCGGCACCATCCTCGGGCTCGACGGAACCAAGATGAGCAAGTCGAAGCGCAACACGATTGAACTCGGGATGACGGCCGATGAGACGGCCAAGCTCCTTCGGAAGGCGGTCACCGACTCCGATCGCCACATCACCTACGACCCGGTGAACCGGCCGGAGGTCTCGAACCTCGTGAACATCGCCGCCCTGTGCCTCGACCGGGACCCCAACGAGGTTGCGGCAGACCTGGGGGATGCGGGCGGCGGCGGGCTGAAGAAGCTTGTCACGGAGGCCGTGAACGAGTACTTCGCGGCGCACCGGGCACGGCGGGCCGAACTCATCGAGGATGCCGACACGCTGCACGACATCCTTGCCGATGGCAACCGTCGCGCCACCGAGGTGGCGGAGGCGACCCTCGACGAGGTTCGCCGGGCCATGAACATGGCCTACTGAGCACTCAGGAGGCGGGCTCCTCGGTCACATCCACACCCGCGCGGCGACGGCGTCGCCTGCGGGGTTTGGCCTGCGGCGCGTCGTCCCGGGGGGGATGGTCGCCGGCAGGCTCCGTGGTGCGACGCCTGTGCCTGGAACCGCCCGCTTTCTCCGTTCGCCCCTCGCGATCCGGGCGATCGGCCCGCGCCGATGCGGCCAGACGTCCCTTGGTGCCTGCGGGGATGCCCAACTCCTCGTAGAGGTGCGGCGACGATGAGTAGGTCTCCTCCGGGGTTCCGAGGCCGAGGTCCAAGGCCTTGTCGATGACCTTCCAACGTGTCACATCGGCCCAGTCGACCAGGGTGACCGAGACGCCCTTGTGTCCGGCGCGCCCGGTGCGGCCGATTCGGTGGACGTACGTCGCGTCGGTGTCTGGGCACTCGTAGTTGATGACGTGGCTGATGCCGGTGATGTCGATGCCGCGGGCGGCGACGTCGGTGGCGACGAGAGTGGTCACGGTCCCTGCACGGAAGCGTTTCAGCGCCTTCTCGCGAGCCGCCTGGTTGAGGTCACCGTGGATGGCGGCGGCCGCGAAGCCCCTGTCCACCAGTTCGTCGGCCAGTCGCTGAGCCGCACGCTTCGTGCGGCAGAAGATCATGACCTTCTCCGTGCCCACGGCCTGCAGTATCCGGGCGACCACCTCGGGTTTGTCGAGGTCGTGGGCCTGATAGACGTGCTGTTCGATGTCCGGGACGGTTGCCTGCGCGTCGTGCCCCTCGGCGCGGATGTTGATGGGCCGGTTGAGCGTGGCACGCGCGAGTGCCAGGATCGGGGCGGGCATGGTGGCCGAGAACAGCAGAGACTGCCTGTCGGCCGGCGTCCTGGCGAGGATGCGTTCGATGTCCGGGAGGAATCCGAGGTCGAGCATCTCGTCTGCCTCGTCGAGGACGAGCACCTGCACGCGCGACAGGTCGAGGGCGCGCCGGTTGGCGAGGTCCAGGAGGCGCCCCGGGGTGCCCACCGCGATGTCGATTCCGGCGGCCAGGGCATCCAACTGCTCGTCGTAGCCGGTGCCCCCGTAGATGGTCAGCACGCGGCTGCCGAGGTTGCTGCCGGCCAGTGCGAGGTCGCGGGCGACCTGCAGCGCAAGCTCCCTGGTCGGCGTCACGACGAGTGCACGTGGCTTGCCGTGGTTCGTCGGTTCGTCCGACTCCTCGGCGAGCTTCTCGAGCCGGTGGAGCAGGCTGACGCCGAACGCCAGGGTCTTGCCGGTACCGGTCCGGGCCTGCCCGATGATGTCGGTTCCGCCGATGGCCAGCGGAATCGCAAGCGACTGGATCGGGAACGGGTGCAAGATGCCGGCGGTGGACAGGGCCGCGGTGATCTCATCGATGACGCCCAGGTCGGCGAATGTGTCCTCGGTGGTGAGATCCTGCTCGCTCATCAAAGCGTGCCGAACCCGACGGGACGCTCGTCGGCCGCGCCCAGGTCGAGGTAGGCAACCTTGGCTGCGGGGACCACGACGCGGCGACCCTTGTCATCGGTCAACTCGAACAATCCGTTGTCCTTCAGCGCCCGGCCAAGGGTCTCCACGAGATCGTCGGCGGACGCCTCCGTCTTCAGAGCGAGCTCACGCGCGACATCGACGATGCCGATCTTGACTTCCATACGTTCTCCAGACTCCGTACTCACTTGGTTCCCGGCAAGCCTACCGCGACGGACTCCCGCCGGATCGGTCGCGCCGCGTGGTCAGGCGCCGCAGGCCCATCGGCGGGGCCGAGGGTGGGGATCCCGGAGGGAACAGAAATGGGGACCCTGCAGATGCAGGATCCCCATCCGTGTACTGGCCGGCTTGGCTCAGATGACCTTGACGTGGTCAGCCTGCATGCCCTTCTGCCCCTGGACGATGTCGAACGAGACCCGCTGGTTCTCCTCCAGCGAACGGAAGCCCGAGGCCTCGATCGACTTCCAGTGGACGAATACGTCCTCGCTCTCGCCACCGTCGACGGCGATGAAGCCGTAGCCCTTCTCGGCGTTG
>JBDHZH010000068.1:0-15037 GCA_039811745.1 Arachnia sp. | reverse complement strand
GCACGAACCGCCTCGTCCTTGAATTCCTGACTGAACTTCTTGGGGGCCATTCCATCCCTTCCATTTCTCCCAACGAACCCTACCGTTGGATGACGTGGTCCGGAATCAAACCCTCACTCCACTGCCTGTTTGGTGCTCTTGGTGCTGGTTTGGTTTCGTCGGGTTCGGGATCGGGGTTCATGGCGCCGTTGTGGTCGGGTGCGTCATGGATGCTGAGGGTCTCTGCCTGGTTCGGTTTCAAGATCTTTACGCGCCCTGACCCCGACCCCGAACCCGCCCCGACGCTTCGGCTCCCCTACCTCCCGCTGGTCGAGTAGTGCCCGGCGAGGAACGAGCCGGGCACGTGTCGAGACCCCGGCCAGGTCTCCGTGGACTGTCACCGGATCTCGACACGCCTCCTCGTCACTTCGACACGCAGCGCTCGTTGCTCGCGCTGCTACTCAGGACAAGTCCTCGTCGGCTACTCGATCAGCGGATGTCCGGCTTCTGCTGGTCGAGTCAATCCGGCGCTGGAGAAGCTCTGGTTCCGCTGGTCGAGTAGTGCCCGGTGCCGAAGGCGTTGTAGCCCCGCTGGTCGAGTAGTGCCCGGCGAGGGACGAGCCGGGCACGTGTCGAGACCCCGGCCAGGTCTCCGTGGACTCTCACCGGATCTCGACACGCCTCCTCGTCACTTCGACACGCAGCGCTCGTTGCTCGCGCTGCTACTCAGGACAAGTCCTCGTCGGCTACTCGATCAGCGGATACGCGGTCCGGCTGGCCGAGTAGCGCCCGGCGACGACGGTGCTGTTGTTCCGCTGGTAGAGTAGCGCCCCGCGACGGAGGAGCCGGGCACGTGTCGAGACCTGGGCCGGATCGTCACGCGTCGTGACACTCGCAGGGTGGTTATCAACAGAAGGTGACCAATCACGTCCAGGGCTGTGAGTAGAACCCGATCATGTGTCGTGTGCCATGGGTTTACATTTTGACGTGCGGTGACGGCTCGTACTACGTCGGGAGTACTTGGGATCTGGACCAGCGCTTCGCGCAGCATGCTTCGGGCCAGGGGGCTCGGTACACGGCCCGAAGACTGCCGGTCAGGCTCGCATGGTGTCTGGAGACCGACCGAATCGACGAGGCGTACAGCTGGGAGAAGCGGATCCAGAACTGGTCACGAGCCAAGAGAGAGGCGCTGATCCGTGGCCGATTCGATGCGCTCCCGGATCTCTCTCGGTCGGCCTATCGACGTGGAACACGGGAGAGTCAACTCGACGACGAGCCTCAGGCCGGGGGCTCACTGGTCGAGTAGCGCCCCGCGACGGAGGAGTTCCAGTTCCGCTGGTCGAGTAGTGCCCCGCGACGGAGGAGCGGGGCACGTGTCGAGACCTGGTGAGGGTTGGTGGGAACCTTCACCGGATCTCGACACGGCCGCTCGTTCCTCGCGGCCTACTCGATCAGCGGTTGTGTGGGTTCTGGGTGGCCGAGTAGTGCCCCGCGAGGGAGGTGCTGTTGTTCCGCTGGTCGAGTAGTGCCCCGCGACGGAGGAGCGGGGCACGTGTCGAGACCTGGTGAGGGTTGGTGGGAACCTTCACCGGATCTCGACACGGCCGCTCGTTCCTCGCGGCCTACTCGATCAGCGGTTGTGTGGGTTCTGGGTGGCCGAGTAGTGCCCCGCGAGGGAGGAGCTGTTGTTCCGCTGGTCGAGTAGTGCCCCGCGACGGAGGAGCGGGGCACGTGTCGAGACCTGGTGGGGGTTGGCGGTGACGTTCACCAGATCTCGACACGCCTCCTGGTTCCTCGTCGGCTACTCGATCAGCGGATGTGTAGGACCGCTGGTAGCGTAGTTCTTTGCGAGGGATGAGCATTTTTGTCACCGGTCGAGTAGTGCGCCGCGACGGAGGAGCCGGGCACGTGTCGAGACCTCGACCAAGTCCCCCACGAATCCTCACCGTATCTCGACACGCCTCCTCGTTCCTCGTCGGCTACTCGATCAGCGGATTCTTGGGTGCATGCTGGTCGCTCAGTGCTCGGCGACAGTGGGACGATGTTTCACGTGAAACATCGGCACCGTTCGGGGGACAACTGGGACCTGTCGCGGGATCAGGCTAGAGTGTTCCGGGTTCGATAGGAGACGTTGAAGATGGCGCTGTTTTTCCGCAAGCCGAAGGTGAAGGCACCGGAACCTGGTCCCAACGAGTTGTGGAAGAAGCACGACAATGTTTCACGTGAAACGGCCATCCGCTTGCCCGATGGACCGAAGCGTGCGCACTTCGACCGTGCCGACGACGACTGGGACGAAGAGGCCGAGTACGGCACGGAGGTCGAGCCCGAAGGTCCCCCGTTGACCCTCCCGAGGCCCGATCGGCCGCGCCTGATCGTCGTCGCGAACCAGAAGGGCGGCGTTGGCAAGACCACGACCACGGTCAACATCGCCGCAGCGCTGGCCTTCGGTGGCCTGAACGTGCTTGTCGTCGACAATGACCCCCAGGGCAACGCCGCGACGGCACTCGGTGTCGAACATGACGCGGGCGTCAAGGGCACCTACGAGGTGTTGATCGACGGCGAGAGCATCTCAAGCCTCGTACAGCGTTCGCCACACACCCCGAATCTTCACGTCCTGCCGGCGACGATCGACCTTGCGTCAGCCGAACTCGAACTCGTGAACATGCCCGGCCGCGAGGCCAGGATGAAGCACGCCCTGCAGACTTACATCGAGGAATCAGGTGTTGACTACGTGTTCTTCGACTGCCCGCCCTCGCTGGGGCTCCTGACGCTCAACGCGCTGGTGGCGGCCAACGAGATCATGATCCCGATCCAGTGCGAGTACTACGCACTCGAAGGCGTCACGCAGCTCATGCGTACGATCAACAAGGTCAAGGGCAACCTGAACGACGACCTCGAACTCTCCACGGTGGTCCTGACAATGTTCGACGGCCGGAACAACCTGTCACACGAGGTTGCGAAGGAGGTTCGGCAGTACTTCGGCCCGCAAACCTTGGCAACGGAGATCCCCCGTTCGGTCCGCGTGGCCGAGGCGCCGAGCTACGGGCAGACCGTGCTCACATATCAACCCAAGTCGCCGGGTGCCGTCGCCTACGCGAAGGCGGCGCAGGAGTTCGCCAACAGGATCAAGGAGACGAGCAACCGATGAACGCCGCACCACGTCACAGCGGCCTCGGCAAGGGCCTCGGCGACCTGTTCGCGAAGACGGAAGAGGGAATGCCGTCGGAGCCCCTGAAGGACGGCACCTGGTACGGCGACCTGCCGCTGGCCCAGATCGTCCCCAACCCGAAGCAGCCGCGGGCCATCTTCGACGAGGATGACCTGCAGGAGCTGACCAACTCCGTCCGCGAGTTCGGGGTGCTTCAGCCCGTCGTCGTGCGGCAGGTCGCGAAGGACTCCTACGAACTGGTGATGGGGGAGCGCCGCCTTCGCGCCAGCCAGCTCGCCGGGCGCGACACCATCCCGGCGATCGTCAGGGGCACCGACGACGACGCGTTGCTCCGCGATGCCCTCCTGGAGAACCTGCACCGGGCGGACCTCAACCCGTTGGAGGAGGCCAGGGCCTACCGGCAGCTCCTCGACGACTTCGCCTGCACCCAGGAGGAGCTGTCCAGGCGAATCCACCGGAGTCGTCCCCAGGTCAGCAACACGCTGCGCCTCCTGAACCTCCCGACGCCGGTCCAGACGAAGGTTGCGGCGGGCGTGCTCTCGGCGGGACATGCCCGCGCCCTGCTGGGCCTGGCGGAGGCCGACGCCCAGGAACACCTGGCCAATCGGGTGATCGCGGAAGGCCTTTCGGTGCGCAGCACTGAGGAGATCGTGGCGATGGGAAGGAAGACTCCCAAACGCCTTGGCATCCCCCGTGGCCAGCGCGTGCCGTCCGAGCGTGAGCAGTTCCTGTCCAGGTCCCTGAGCGACCACTTCGACACTCGCGTCAAGGTGAACATCGGACGCGAGAAGGGCCACATCACCATCGAGTTCGCCACCGGGGACGACCTGGATCGGATCCTGGCCATCATCGATGAGACGACGCTTTAGCTAGAAAGCCATACATCGCTATAACGCTTTGTCGATATAGTGACATAGCTACCAGCACTGTGGGCAGTGTCGGGGGCGCGACAGATCGGCGAGGGGTCCGGCAGCCGACCGAACCCCCAGCCGGTCTGGTGCCTCAGCCCCGTTCGAGGCCGGCGACGATGTCCTTTGCGGCGATATAGGCGAACGTGACGCCCTGCCCGATGGTCGCACCCGGCCCGGGGTAGAACTTGCCGAAGGCGTTGGCCGCGCAGTTCCCCGTCGCATAGAGGCCTGGGATCACGGTCCCGTCTGGGCGAAGGGCACGGGCCTTCTCGTCGGCGACGATGCCACCGCAGGTCCCGAGGTCGCCGGGTACCACCTTGACGGCGTAGAACGGGGCCTTGGTGATGGGGCGCAGGTTCGGATTGGGCGTGTGGGTCGGGTCGCCGTAGTACCGGTCGTAGTGGGACAGACCACGGTTGAAGTCGTCGTCATGCCCCTGGCCGGCCAGCAGGTTGAATCGGGCAAGTCCCTCCGGGAGCCCGGGGACGCCGATCCTGGTGGCCAGGGCCTCCACGGTCTGGGCCTTGTGGGCGACGCCGGAGTCGTAGAAGGCCTGTGGCAGGGCCATGCCGGGCATGATGACGGCTGCGAACACGTAGCTGTCACGGAAGCGCTGGTCAAAGATGAGCCACGCCGGCAGATGAGGGGCCTCACCGTCGTCCAGGCCGAGCATGATCTGGCCCGCGCTCATGTAGTCGCGGGATTCGTTGAAGAACCGGTGCCCGGTGCCGTCGACGATCATGGATCCGGGCAGCGAACGCTCGGCCAGAAGCACCATCGGCGGCTGGCCGGGTGCGAGGGGTGGGATGGCGGGGAACCACCACGCCTGGTCCATCAGGTCGAGTCCTGCCCCGGCGCGTTCGGCGATGGCGAGTACGTCGCCGGTGTTGTCCGGGTTTCCGAAGCCCCAGTCGTCGATCAGTGCCTGGGACTGGTAACGCCGCCTGGCCTCCATGTCGTGGTCGAACCCGCCGGTTGCGAGGATGACACCGCCGCGGGCCCTGACGCGGACTTCTCCGTCGCCCCGCCGCACGATCACCCCGGCGACGTTGCCGTCGCTCACGACGAGATCGGCGAGCGGGCTGCCCGTCCACAACTCGGCCCCGGCCTGCCTGGCGCCTGCGATGAGACCGGCGGCCAACGCCGCGCCCCCGGCGACGAGGTTCTTGTGCATGAGGACCTTCCCGCCGACGCCCTGCGCCACTCGTTTCCCGATCCGCGAGAACGCCCTACCGGGCTTCTTGCGCACGAGGTTCATCCACTTGAAGTCCTGGGACGTGATCGGCATCGGCACGGGCGCCTCCAGTGGTCCCTTGCGGAGCAGCGCGGCGTCGTCGCCGAGCGAGTTGACGTCGAACGGCATCGGTTCGACGGCGCGTCCGATGGCGGACCCGCCCGTCGTCTCGGAGTAGTAGTCCGCGTACTCCCGCATATGGGTCAGCTTCAGGGGCGTGTGCCGGAGGATGGCGTCGATCACGTCGGGGGCGTTGTCGAGGAAGGCCAGGCGCCTGGCCCGCGGCGCGGTGTCGCCCACGAGTTCGTCGAGGTAGGTCTCGGCCCGCTGGCGGCTGTCGACGACGCCGGTTCGGGCGATCACCTTGTTGCCCGGCATCCACAGCCCACCTCCGGACATCGCCGTCGAGCCGCCGAGCGTCGCCCCCTTCTCGACGACCAGCACCTTGAGGCCGGCACGGGCGGCGGTGATCGCCGCCATCAACCCCGTTCCGCTGCCCACGACGACGACGTCGAACTCATGATCCCAATCGCTGCCAGCCATGTTGCACTCCCTCGTACTCTCGGCCACAGATTCTTGTGATCTTCCATTGTCACACCGGCGCCGAGTGCCCCGACCGGCGGGGTGACGCAGCCGTCAGCCGTGGACGGACCCGGCCTGCCGCGCGTCCAGCCACGCAGCCGGATCGGCGACGATGTGGGCAAGGCTCGCCATAGCAGCACCCCGGGCCGTCCGGCTCGGCGCGTCGTCGACGGTGGTGACCTCGATGGGGGAGTAGGACCCCCAAAGGACCCGCGTGCGCACCTCGGCGAGCAGTTCGTCCGTCAGCCAGGGTGCACAGGCGGCAAGGTAGCCGCCGAGGACGACGTTGCCGACGTCAAGGAGGTTCATCGCGGCGCTGAGGGCCTGGCCGACGGCGCGGCCGACGGTGCGCAGCGCGTCAAGCGCAACCGGGTCAGCGCCGGACAGGCGCGCGAGCACGTCGGACAGGTCCTTGGCGCCGGTCGCGCGCAGGACGGCGGGCAGTCCGGCGACAGTCTCCAGGCATCCCCGCGCCCCGCAGCCGCACACGTCGCCGTCGGGGTCGACGCAGACGTGGCCGAGTTCACTGGCCCAGCCGTGCCGGCCAGTCATGAGCTGACGGTCCAGGATCACGGCCGCGCCGACGCCCACCTCGCCTGTGATGTAGATGAATGACGCCCAGTCGTCACCCGCGTCTCGCAACTCCTCGATCACCGTCAGCCCCGAGGCGTCGATGTCGTTTCCGACGCGGAAGGGTACGTCCAGGGTGCGCAGGAGGTCGGTCAAGTGCTCGGCGGGCACCACGCCGTCCCATCTCAGGTTCGGTGCCCTGAGGATGGTCCTGCCCTCCCTGTCGACGAGCCCAGGAATAGCGAGATGGATTCCCACGAGGGTGGTCCCCTCCTCCAGCCGGTCACAGACGCCGCGCGCGAGGCGCGCGATCTCGTCGAGCACCTCCGCAGCCGCCACGGCGGTGCAGTCCATCGTCTTGCTGCGGGCATTGATCACGTTGCCCGCAAGATCGACCACGGCAAGGCAGATCTTGTCGACGTTGACCTCGATTCCCAGAGCAACGACGGTGTCGGGTGCTGCGGTCAGCGGCACCGCCGGCCTGCCACGTGAGCCGGCGACAGCCTCCCCCTCGTTGACCAGGCCGCCCTCGATCAGTTCGTCGACCAGCCGGGACACCGTGGAGCGGGTCATGCTGAGGCGGTTGGCGACTTCGGCCCGCGACGGGGAGTCGACGCCGTCGACGATCTCGCGAAGCACCATGGCGAGGTTCGCCGAGCGCACTGACGAGGAGTTCTGTCCCTGGCGGGGGAGACCGCCCCGACTGACGACGTGAGTCCGCATGATCCCTCCACGGTCGTTACGCATTTGTGATGTGTCCCATGTTGACACCAAACGCCGCCGTACGTATTGTCATACCACAAAACAAAAGAGGTGAACCGGGAGACCGGCTCACTGTTCCAGACCCCGGCAGGGCTGCCGGGAGGAAAGGACCGCATCATGACAATCTCAAGGCGTCAGCTCCTCGCCGTCTCGGCATCCTTGGCCGCGGTCGGCGTTCTGTCCGCATGCAGTTCCCAGCGCGCTCCGGAGGCCGGCGGCACCACCACCGGTGGAGGGAGCGGGGCGGGTGACCTCATCGGACTGGCGATGCCCACCAAGAGCCTGGAGCGCTGGAACCGCGACGGCGCACACCTTGAGGAGCTCCTGCAGAAGGCAGGCTTCAAGACGAGCCTCCAGTTCGCGGACAACAAGCAGGACCAGCAGAACAACCAGCTCCAGAACATGATCAACGACGGTGCCAAGGTGCTCGTCATCGCCTCCATCGACGGTACTGCCCTCGGCCCGGTGCTCGACCAAGCGGCAGCCAAGGGCGTCAAGGTCATCGCCTACGACCGTCTGATCAACGGTTCCCCGAACGTCGACTACTACGCCACGTTCGACAACTACAAGGTCGGCACCCTGCAGGGTGAGTTCATCCTCGCCAACAAGGACAAGTACAAGAACGCCGACGGCTCGATCAACCTCGAACCCTTCGCCGGTTCGCCCGACGACAACAACGCCAAGTTCTTCTTCGCGGGCGCCTGGGACAAGATCTCCTCCCTCGTCGAGAGCGGCGAGTTCACCGTCCCATCCGGCAAGGCCCCCAAGACCGACGCCGATTGGCAGAACATCGGCATCCCCGCCTGGAAGTCCGACACGGCGCAGGCGGAGATGGAGAACCGGCTCAACTCGTTCTACGCAGGCGGCAAGAAGGTGAACATCGTCCTCTCCCCCAATGACTCCCTGGCACTCGGCATCGCCCAGGCGCTGGATGGGGCCGGCTACAAGGTCGACGCCGACTGGCCGCTCCTCACCGGTCAGGACGCCGACCTCGCGAACGTGAAGAACATGCTGGCGGGCAAGCAGGCCATGACCGTTTGGAAGGATACGCGCCTGCTGGGCGAGGCAACTGCAACGATGGTTCAGCAGATCATCAAGGGCGAGACGGTCCAGGTCAACGACGAGAAGACCTACGACAACGGCAAGAAGGTCGTGCCGACCTTCCTCGTGCAGCCGCAGGTCGTCACGAAGGACACGGTCCAGAAGGACCTCGTGGACTCGGGCTTCTACAAGGCGTCCGAGCTCGGCCTCTGATCCCTGCACCCGGAGAGGATGGAAGGAGAAGACATGGCGGAACAACTACTGCAGATGCGCGGGATCGGAAAACAGTTCGGGCCCGTGCGGGCCCTCAGCGACGTCACGATGACCGTGACACAGGGCGAGATCCACGCCATCTGCGGAGAGAACGGCGCCGGCAAGTCGACACTGATGAACATCCTCTCCGGGCTCTACGGCCACGGGACCTATGAGGGCGAGATCATCTACGACGGCGAGGAGGCCCACTTCAAGTCCCTGCGCGACAGCGAGGCCGTCGGCATCGTGATCATCCACCAGGAGCTGGCACTGTCGCCGTACCTGTCGATCGGGGAGAACATCTTCATCGGCAACGAGCGCGACCGTCGCGGCGTGATCGACTGGCGGGCGACCAATGCCGAGGCCAAGGCCCTGCTGGAGCGGGTGGGTCTGGCGGAACGTCCCGAGACGCGTGTCATGGACATCGGCGTCGGCAAGCAGCAACTCGTCGAGATCGCGAAGGCATTGTCGAAGAACGTGCGCCTGCTCATCCTCGACGAGCCGACGGCGGCCCTGAACGACGAGGACTCCGCCCATCTCCTCGGGCTGATGCGGATGCTGAAGGCCGAGGGCGTGACCCAGATCATCATCTCCCACAAGCTGAACGAGATCATGGATATCTGCGACTCCATCACGGTCATTCGCGACGGTTCGGTGGTCCAGACCATGGACAACACGCAAAGTGGCCCCGAGGCCGTGACCGAGCAGAAGCTGATCCGCGCCATGGTGGGCAGGTCCCTCGAGAACCGGTTCCCCCCCAGGGATCCCCACATCGGGGAGGAACTGCTCCGTGTCGAGGACTGGACCGTCCACCATCCTGAGGACAGCAAGCGGGTAGTGGTGGAGAGCGCGTCCCTGACGGTGCATGCGGGCGAGGTCGTGGGGATCGCAGGGCTCATGGGGGCCGGAAGGACCGAACTGGCCATGAGCATGTTCGGCCACCAGTACGGATCCAACATCTCGGGCCGCATCATCAAGAACGGCCGGGAGATCGACACCAGCACGGTCAAGAAGGCCGTCGCGAGTGGACTGGCCTACGTCAGCGAGGACCGCAAGAAGTTCGGCCTCAACCTGATCGGTCAGATCCGACACAACATCACCGCAGCGGCCCTCGGCAAGATCAGCCGGTACGGCGTCCTGGACAAGCCCCGGGAGAACGAGGTTGCACGGGAGTACCGCGAGCGGATGCGGATCAGGGCGGCTTCCATCCAGCAGAAGGTGGGCAACCTGTCCGGGGGCAACCAGCAGAAGGTGGCGCTCAGCAAGTGGATGTTCTCCGACCCGGACGTCCTGATCCTCGACGAGCCGACGCGCGGCATCGACGTCGGTGCGAAGTACGAGATCTACCAGATCATCAATGAGCTGGCCGCCTCCGGCCGCGGCGTGATCGTCATCTCGTCCGAACTGCCGGAACTGCTCGGGACCTGCGACCGGATCTACGCGCTGAGCGAGGGCAGGATCACCGGTGTCCTGCCGCGCGGCGAGGCAACCCAGGAATCGCTCATGGAACTAATGACTCTTGAAGGAGCACGCGCATGACCTCCACCCAGACGGTGCCGGACGGCGTCGAGAAATCCACCCGCGCCTGGGGTGGCCTCGCTGCCGGTGCAAGGCAGTACGGCATCATGGCCGCACTCGTCCTCATCGTTGTCCTGTTCCAGGTCCTCACAGGGGGACGTCTGCTTCAGCCCAACAACGTCGTCAGCCTCGTCCAGCAGAACGCCTACGTGTTCATCCTTGCCGTGGGCATGCTCATGATCATCGTCGCGGGGCACATCGATCTGTCCGTCGGTTCGGTCGTGGCGGCCGTGGGTGGTGTGGCCGGAGTTCTCATGGCCGACTACGGCGTCAACCCGTGGCTGGTCGTCCTCATCTCCCTCGTGGTCGGTGCCCTCATCGGTGCGTGGCAGGGATTCTGGGTGGCCTATGTCGGTGTGCCCGCATTCATCGTGACGCTGGGTGGCATGCTCATCTTCCGCGGTGTCGCCCTCGTCCTCGTCGGGTACACCAGAGCCGGGTTCCCGAATGACTTCCTCGCAATCTCCAACGGGGGGCTCGCGGGGCTGACGGGCTTCGTCGGGAACCTCGACGCATTCACGCTCATCGTCGGCGTCATCGCGATCCTTGGCGTCATCGGCAGCACACTGTGGAACCGCAACCTGCACGTCAAGCGAGGCCTCGAGGTCGAGTCGATGGGCATGGTCATCGCGAAACTGGTGGGGCTGGTCGTCCTGCTCGGCCTGGTGACCTACTGGGTGGCCAGCAGCAACCTGGGCCTTCCGTACGTGCTGATCATCGTCGGTGCTGTTGTGTTCCTCTACGCCTGGGTCATGGACAACGTCGTGTTCGGGCGCAACATCTACGCCATGGGCGGCAACCTCGCGGCGGCCAAGCTCTCCGGCATCGACACCAAGAAGGTCAACTTCTGGCTGTTCGTCAACATGGGCGTGCTCTGCGGCCTGGCTGCGATCATCACCACGTCACGCGCCGGTGCCGCCATCGCAGCGGCGGGCCAGAACTATGAGCTGGACGCGATCGCGGCCTGCTTCATCGGCGGCGCCGCCGTTACTGGCGGGGTGGGCCGGATCACGGGGGCCATCATCGGTGCACTCATCATGGGCGTCCTCAACATGGGCCTGTCCATCATGGGCGTCGATCCGTCGTGGCAGTTCATCATCAAGGGCCTCGTGCTCATCGTCGCCGTTGCCTTCGACCTGATGAACAAGAACAAGAACGCCGGCTGAGGCCGGAACCCAACAAGACCATCAACCCAAACCGATTCAAGGAGAATCATGACCCGCAAGCCTGTTCCCGCTGACAAGTTCTCGTTCGGTCTGTGGACCGTGGGCTGGACGGGCACCGACCCGTTCGGCACCTCGACCCGCCCGGCGCTCGACCCGTGGGAGTACTCCGACAAGCTGGCGGAACTCGGCGCCTGGGGCATCACGTTCCACGACAACGACGTCTTCGCCTTCGACGCCACCGACGCGGAGAAGAAGCAGCGCGTCGGTCACCTGAAGGACGCGGCCGCCAAGGCCGGCCTGACCATCGAGATGGTGACCACCAACACGTTCTCGCACCCGGCGTTCAAGGACGGCGGCCTGACGTCGAACGATCGTTCCGTGCGTCGGTTCGGGCTGCGCAAGGTGCTCAAGGCCGTCGACATCGCCGCCGACTGCGGGGCGACGACGTTCGTCATGTGGGGCGGGCGCGAGGGTGCCGAGTACGACTCCAGCAAGGACCTTTACGCGGCCCATGCCCGCTACGGCGAGGGTCTGGACACCGTCGCGGCCTACATCAAGGAGCAGGGCTACGGCCTGCGCATCGGCCTGGAGCCGAAGCCGAACGAGCCGCGTGGCGACATCTTCCTGCCGACGATCGGGCACGCGCTCGGCCTGATTGCGACACTGGAGCACGGCGACATCGTCGGCCTGAACCCCGAGGTCGGGCACGAGCAGATGGCGAACCTCAACTACACGCACGGCCTGGCTCAGGCGCTGTACTCGGGCAAGCTGTTCCACATCGACCTCAACGGACAGAAGGGACTGAAGTACGATCAGGACCTGGTGTTCGGCCACGGCGACCTGCTCAGCGCGTTCTTCACCGTCGACCTGCTCGTCAACGGCTTCCCGTTCTCCCCCGACGCCAACGTGTACGACGGCCCGATCCACTTCGACTACAAGCCGTCGCGCACCGAGGGCATGGAGGGCATCTGGGACTCGGCCCGCGCCAATATGGAGACCTACCTGATGCTGGCCGACAAGGCCCGTGCCTTCCGCGCCGACCCGGACGTGCAGGCGCTGCTGAAGGCGGCGAGCGTCGACGAGCTGGCCGTGCCGACGCGGGCCGCCGGCGAGTCGATCGCCGACTTCCTGGCAGCCGACGAGCCGTTCGACGCCGACGCGGCCGGTGCCCGTGAGTACCACTACGTCGAGCTGTACCAGGCCGCGCTGCGCCACCTGATCGGCTGAGCGATGCTGGTTGCGGGAGTGGACTCGTCCACGCAGTCTTGCAAGGTCGTCATCCGTCGCGTGGAGGACGGCGCGGTGGTCCGCACCGGCGCCGCCTCCCATCCCGACGGCACCAGCTGCCCGCCGGCGGCCTGGTGGGAGGCTCTGCAGGCGGCGATCGCCGCTGTCGGGGGCCTCGACGACGTCGCGGCGCTGAGCGTCGGGGGACAGCAGCACGGCATGGTGGCCCTCGACGCGGACGGCGAGGTCATTCGCGATGCGCTGCTGTGGAACGACACCCGTTCCGCAGAGGCCGCCGCCGACCTCACCGCGGAGCTGGGCGCGAAGGCGTGGGCGGATGCGGTCGGCTCGGTGCCGGTCGCCTCCTACACCGTCACCAAGCTGCGCTGGCTGGCCGACAACGAGCCCGACAACGCACGACGCGTGGCCGCGGTGTGCCTCCCGCACGACTGGCTGACGTGGAAGGCCGGCGGCTCGAAGTCGCTGGCCGACCTCGTCACCGACCGTTCCGACGCGTCGGGCACCGGCTACTTCGACTCCGTCGCCAATGAGTACCGGCGCGACCTGCTGGCCAGGGCCCTTCGGATCCCCGACGACGAGGCTGAGGCCATCGTGCTGCCGCGGGTGCTCGGGCCGAGCGAGGCCGGCGGCCGCGCCGTCGGGCTGGGGCAGCCGGACCTTGTGCTCGGGCCCGGCTGCGGCGACAACGCGGGCGCCGCCCTCGGCATGGGAGTCGGTCCCGGACAGACGTGGATGTCGCTCGGCACCTCCGGGGTGGTCTCGGCCGTCTCCGATGTGCCGTCGCACGACGCTTCGGGGCTGGTGTCCGGGTTCGCGGACGCCACCGGCCGCTTCCTGCCGCTGCAGGCGACGCTGAACGCGTCGCGGATCGTCGGGCAGATGGCCACGGTGCTTGGCGTCGGCTTCGACGAGTTCGCCGACCTGGCGCTGTCCGCACCGTCGGGTGCCGGTGGCGTGGTGTTCCTGCCGTTCCTGGCCGGCGAGCGCACGCCGAACCTGCCGGAGGCCACCGGTTCGCTGGTTGGTCTGACAGTCGCGAACATGTCGCGGCCGAATCTGGCCAGGTCCGCCGTCGAGGGCATGCTGTGCCTGCTCGGCAGCTGCGTCGAGCGGCTGGTCAGGATGGGCACGCCGATCGAGAAGGTGCTGCTGATCGGCGGCGGCGCCAAGTCGGAGGCCACGAGACGCATCGCGCCGATGGTGCTCGGTCACCGCGTGGACGTCCCGGCCGACGGCGAGTACGTCGCCCTCGGGGCCGCGAGGCAGGCCGCTTGGGTGCTGGCAGGCGGCGCCGAGCCACCCACCTGGCCGATCGCGGACGTCGCCACCTTCGAGGCCCCCCACGACCCGGCCGTCATGGCCGCCTACTGGAGGGCCGCCCCGGAACTGGGCGCCTGAGAGCCCGGACGCCGACCATGCCAGGCACCTGCCGTTGGGGCCACCCCGTGATCCTGCTCAGCCCGACGGCGGGGGCGCCGTCGTCCCCCGGACGACCAGTTCGGTGGGGACGATGACGCGGTCGTGCCTTGCGAGGTGGGCGCCGCGGGAACGGATCTGTGACAGCACCAGCTTCACGAGCTCCCGGCCGAGACCCTCGAAGTCCTGCCTCACCGTCGTCAGCGGCGGGTAGGTGTACTCGCCGAGCGCCAGGCCGTCGAAGCCGACCACCGAGATGTCCTGCGGAATGCGCCTGCCCTTCTCCTGCAGCGCCCGCATCAGCCCGAACGCCATCTCGTCGTTGGCGCAGAACACGGCCGTGATCTCGGGATCATCCGCGATCCGCAGCCCGATCTCGTAGCCGGACCGCGGTGTCCAGTCGCCCCGCCAGACCGGCGGGGCCGGGATGCCTGCCACCTGGAGTTCGCGCTCCCACGCACGGAGCCGGATCAGGGCAGGTTCCGAGTCCTCGGGTCCCGCCACGTGGTGCACGGTCTGGTGCCCCAATTCCACCAGGTGCCGGGTGGCGTCGCGGGTGCCCTGGAGCTGGTCCGCCATCACCTCCGGGTAGTGCCCGACCAGCCTCGAATCGGAAACGGCAACGGGCATCCCGGGCGGCAGGCTGAGCGTCTCGGGCGTCGCCTCCTCCGCCCGGATGATGATGAGCGCGTCGATCGCCTGGTTGGAGATGCGGTGCGCGGCCTGCTCCCAGACGCCGACGTCCGGGTGCTCGGCCTCCACGCTCAGCAGCGTGACCGTGTATCCCTGCTCGTCGGCGGCCTTCACGACGGCGCTCGTGGTGCGGATCTCCCCGGTTCGTTCGTACCGGTGCGCCAGCACCCCGATGGTGCCGAACTCGCCCTTCCGCAGCGCCCTGGCGGCCTGGTTCGGCGAATATCCGAGCTGCGCCATCGCCGCCAGCACCTTGGCCTTGGTCTCCGGCCTGACCGTGTCCGTGCCGGTCGACACCCGGGACACCGTCTGCGCCGACACGCCGGCCAGCTTGGCCACGTCCTGGATCGACGGCCCGGTCTTGCGGCGTCCTCGCCCGCTGACGGTACCCATGGGAGGAGTCTAGTCACGTCGTCCGTGTTCACGTTCCCATTGG